>NZ_JBDOHS010000002.1:0-317118 GCF_039832105.1 Dorea sp. YH-dor226
TATAGATGCTTTTTGACGTAAATACCACTATTTTTGTAACAAAAAACTTCCACCCAGTGGAATTTAATCCTACAAGGTGGAAGTAAGTCTTACAAAGTGGAATTAACTTTTACAAGTGACCAATTTTACTTTATTTTATCGAAGTCCCTGAATGACCTCTATCGCTTTATCAAGCTGATTATCAGCTTCCGGATGATTCTCATCTCGTTCATGTTCCACTTCCACATCCGGAGTAATTCCCTTGCCGTTGATACTGCGTCCCTTTGGAGTAAAATATTCGGCAATCGTAAGCTTTACACAGGTTCCGTCATCCAGGTCGAACAATTGCTGAACAACGCCCTTTCCATAGGTCTGAGTTCCAACGATCGTTCCTGTTCCATAATCCTGTATCGCTCCGGAAAAGATCTCAGATGCGCTGGCACTGTATCCATTGACCAGAACAACCAGCGGCTGCTTAAACTGATGCTCCTCATCGGAGGTCATCTCGCTTCGCTTTCCATTCTTATCTTCCGTATATACAACCAGTCCTTCGGGAACCATAAGATCTACCATATCGCATACGGTACTCAGAGAGCCTCCCGGGTTATTCCGAAGATCAACGATCAGGCCATTCATTCCCTGATTTTCCAGATCTTCCAAAGCTGCTTTATACTGATCATAGGTCACTGCATCAAATTCAGACACTGCAATGTAGCCGATATTGTCTTCCAGCATCTGATACTGTACCGTCTGCGCCTGTATCTTATCTCTGACTGCTGTTACCGTAATCTCTTCTGCATCTTCACCACGAAGCACCGTAAGGTTTACCTCTGTTCCCTGTTCCCCTTTGATCTTACTGACAACCTCCGTAAGATCCTGACCGGTCACTTCCTCTCCTTCAACCTTATATAAGATATCATTATCCTGAAGGCCGGCTTTCATGGCCGGAGAATCTTCATAGATCTGCACCAGCGTAATCACACCGGAATCCATATTCTGACTGAGAACAGCTCCGATCCCGCTGTACTCTCCCTGAGTCGACTCATAAAGCGCCTGGGTCTCTTCCTCGTCATAATAGACGGAATACGGGTCATCCAGCCCACTGATATACCCTTTATAGATTCCTTCTTCCAGTTCATCTTCATCAACATCACCAAGATAATTCTGATCAATCAGTGTCTTGAGTTCAGATATCTTTGTCTCCGTTGTCTCAGTAACCGCTTCCTTTTTACCTGCTTTTATTCCACAGGCAGCCAATGCTGCAATCAATAACATAGCAAGGGCGCCAAAAAGCGCCCCCTTGAAAAAACTTTTTTTCTCTTTCATACGACTATGACCTTATCTCTCAAAAATAGTTCGCCGGATTCACCGGCATTCCGTTTAAATTCACCTGAAAATGAAGATGCGGACCGGTAGAATTACCAGTGGTTCCAACCGTAGCAATATTCTGTCCTTTGCTCACGGTCTGCCCCGCGCTGACAAATATTTGATGACAATGCATATAATAAGTGGTCAGCCCATTTCCATGGTTAATTACAATCATATTTCCTGCATTTCCGGAATATCCCGCAGAAACTACAGTTCCGCCTGCCGCAGCATAGATCGGTGTTCCTGTTGCAGCCGCATAATCAATTCCCTTGTGATTGGTACTCGCTCCGGGCAAAGGCTGTTCCCTGTATCCAAAATTACTGGATATGTAACTGTATCCGGGACACGGATGTGTAAATGTACCGTTACCGGTTATGACCGATCCTCCCGCAGTTCCGCCGGAACCACCTGCCGCCTGCTGCTGTTCCTGCTGCTTACGCAGCGCTTCTGCCGCAGCAGCCTCCAGTTCCGCAAGTTTATCCTGCGTATCTCCAAGATCACTTTCAATCTGCCCGATTTCCTCTTCCTTGCTGGCAATCAGTTCCTTTACATTCTCCTGTTTCTCGATCAGATCATCCTGCATCGTCTGAAGATCATCGTACTCCTCCCGAAGAGAAGTCTCCTGTTCTTCTACCTGCTGAACAATCTCCTGAAATTCCACCAGCATTTCCCTGTCATAAGACGAGATCGTTGATATATATTCCGCTTTATTCAAAAAGTCACTGATATTTTTCGATTCACAGAGTATTTCAATAAACTGGGAGTTTCCGCTTTCATACATATAACGAATTCTTTTCTTCATGCTTTCGTATTGATCGTTTTCATCAATCTTAGCCTGAATCAGTTCTTCTTCTTTTGTACTTATCTCATTTTCTTTTTCTTCAATTTTACCTTTTGTATCCTCCATCTCTGCCACTACAGATTCCAGCTGTTCTGCCAGAGATGCTTTTTCGTTTTCCGCGTCCTGCTTCTTCTTTTTTAATTCCTCCGCTTTCTTTTTCGTATCGTCTATCTCCGTGGCGTCCGCCTGCATCACAGTACCAAGAGAAAGCGCCAGAATCAGCAGAAAACTGATCATCCTCTTTCTTCGTATCATATGTATCTCCTTTCCGGAATATACCTGTTACACTTTTAAGTGCTTGCGGATCGTAAAGAAACTTCCCAGGAAACCAATTCCGACACCCAGCAGGACTCCGACCGGAAGTAATGTCCTGTATACACTTGTAACCGGGAGAAACTCCACAATATTACTCAACAGACTATACTTTGTCATAATATAGGTAATCGCCTTATCATACAGGAAGAACAATAAAACCAGAGGGATCAGTGCTCCCACAGCTCCAATGATCAGACCTTCTATCACGAACGGCGCCCTGACAAATCCGTCTTTTGCCCCGATATACTTCATGATTGCAATCTCTTCCCGTCTGACAGTAATTCCCATCGTTACCGTATTACTGATCAGGAAGATCGATACAGCAAGAAGAATCGCAATAATGACTGCTGACACGTATCCCACCAGTTTATTTACACTGGTAAGCGTCTTAGCCACAACATCGGATCTCTTTACCTTACGCACTCCATCCAGACTCTCCGCATAAGACACGACCTCTTTCTGCTTGGACACGTCTGACATATATACTTCATAGTTATCAGAATTGGCAAGCGGATTATCATCTTTAAAACCATCTGCCAGATCAGCGGATTCTCCAAAGTATTCATCCTTGAAACTGTCCCATGCCTCATCTGCACTTACATAGTTTACTTCCAGAACTCCATCCGTCTTCTCCAGGGCTTTTCCGATCTCTTTTTTCTCACTGTCTGACAATCCTTCTTCGAAAAATACGGTTATGGCAACCCCTTCTTCTGCCTTTTCCACCATGTAGTTAAAGTTCACTACAATAGAATAAAACAAGCCGAACAAAAAGATACATGCTGCCATCGTCGCAATAGATGCGATTGAGAACATACTGTTTCTCTTAATGTTCTTTACCCCTTGTTTCATTGAATATCCCAACGTACTAATTCTCATTATTATACCCACCTTTTTTCTCGTCGCTTACAATGACTCCCTTCTTCATCGTAACGACGCGCTTCTTCATCTCGTTTACAATCTCCTGGTTGTGTGTAACTACCAGAACTGTTGTCCCTCTGTCATTCGCCTCCTCCAGAAGCTTCATAATCTCCCATGAATTTGTCGGATCCAGATTACCTGTAGGCTCATCTGCCAGCAAAATCGTCGGTTCATTTACAATCGCTCTTGCAATCGCTACTCTCTGCTGCTCGCCACCGGAAAGCTCCTTCGGATAGGACTTATACTTCTGAGCCAGTCCTACCAGTGACAACGCAGCCGGTACCTTTTTCTTGATCACACGGCTCGATGTCTCAGTAACTCTCTGTGCAAATGCAATATTCTCATAGATATTTCTATCTTTCAAAAGTCTGAAATCCTGAAATACAACTCCGATTCCTCTTCGATACATCGGAATCTGGCGATGTTTCATTCTGTTCAGATTACATCCATTTACAATAATCGTTCCGGACGTAGGCTCCAGCTCTTTCATGATAAGCTTGATCAATGTCGACTTCCCGGATCCACTGTCACCTACAATAAACACAAACTCTCCCTGTTCGATCTTCAGGTTTATGCCATTGAGTGCTGCAACCCCTTTTGAGTACTCTTTCTTCACGTCTCTTAGTTCAATCATACTGTCCTCCTAATTATTAATACTCCAACGACTCCATATACTTCATATATTTTACAACCATAAGCGCAATCTTAAAAGTAATGGCATCTTCAAACACACGCAGATCAAGACCGGTACTCTTCTGGAGCTTATCCAGTCGGTAAACCAGCGTATTACGATGAATATACAATTGTCTGGATGTCTCTGACACATTCAGGTTGTTCTCAAAGAACTTATTGATCGTCGTCAATGTCTCCTCATCAAAGTCATCTGGAGATTTCCCCTCAAAAATCTCACGTATGAACATCTTACAGAGAGGAATCGGCAGCTGATAGATCAGGCGCCCGATCCCAAGCGCACTGTATGCGATCACATTCCGATCTCCAAAGAAGATCTTGCCAACATCCAGTGCAAGCTTTGCTTCCTTGTATGACTTTGATACTTCCTTAATATCATTTACAACTGTTCCGTACGCGATCAGAATATCCTCTTCCCCATCTTCTTTCAAAAGCTCATACATATTCTGAGCTGCCTTTTCCAGTTCTACATGACCGTCACCCGGCTCCAGTTCCTTTACAACGATAATATTCTTCTCATCAACAGCAGTCACAAAATCTTTGATACGATTTCCCAGAAGGTTACGGACATTATCCAGCGCATTACTGTCTTTTTCATGCTTTGTTTCAATAATAAAGATAACACGTCTTACTTCTGTGTCAATATGTAATTTTTTGGCACGATTATATATATCTACCAGAAGCAGATTATCAAGCAACAGATTTTTTATAAAATTATCTTTATCAAATCGTTCTTTATAAGCAACCAGAAGATTCTGGATCTGGAAAGCTGCAATCTTTCCAACCATGTAGACATCATCACTGCCACCATTTGCAAGAAGAATGTATTCCAGCTGATGCTCATCAAAAATCTTAAAAAACTGATATCCTTGCACGACCTGACTGTCTGCCGGAGATTCCACAAAAGAAACTACTTCTCCTGCATAATTTTCTTCATCCGGAAACGTACTTGCAAGGGATTTCCCGTCCGTATCCATTACACAGAAATCAATCCTTGTAATTCCTTTCAATCCTTCAATTGTACTTTGAAGTATTTGATTAGATATCATATCTATCTCCTCCACTCTTTTCAATATGCACTTTTCACAACGAAACAAAGTGCCTTTCGTGCGAAATGCGGATTTTCATGTATTATACTAATATATATTACCAAAAAAATAAAGAGGAAATCAAACTTTTTTGTTGATTTCCTCATGTTTTCACAGAAAATACATGTTTTTCAGCATGTACATAGTGACGAAAAGTAATTTCTTATTTTTTTCTTATGATTCAGCCTGAAATTGAATCTGTTCTTTTTCTCTTTTCCAGTTCTCGCTTCAGAATATGACGTAAAAAAAATTGAGCGATCGGCCCATGTCCAAGAGATACATCTCCGGTAAACGAAACCGACTTTCCCACTCCCATCCATATTCTGATATCCAGAAGCTGTCTGTTCCTGACAATAAACTCTTCCTGAAGCGGCGAAGACAGTGCTGAAATCACACAATCAACCTCTCCACCATTAATCGCATTTACCAGCATATCATCTGCCCGATTCTGTGCAGAGACCTTTGCCAGCCCGATGATCTGCATTCCTCCATAAGAATGCTGCAGACAATTATAAACCGATTGTCCTTCTTCTTCCGACTCAACCAGAAGATACACTCTCTTATGATTCTTATGGAGATATCTCATAAACATTTTAAGAAATACCTGTTTTCCCGTCTCCTGAAGGTACTTGCGATCCGAAATATCAGCCGCCTCCAGAATCGTCTTATTTCCGGCCAGAACCAGGTCGAATTCTCCAACTTTCTCCTTTAATTCCGGCAGATCGTCCATCCGCATCAGACTGTCTATCGTTACAAACTCCACAATATTTACGGGATCGGATACCAGATATTCCATGGATCTTTTCATAGCTTCCTTTGCAGAACAGGCTTCTATCTCCATGTCCAATATATTAATCCTGTTGTCCATATCTTCACCTGCCAATAGTATTACCAGTTTTTCGATTATAGCAAATGAATATTCTGTTTTCAACTATTTGGATTAAATATTCACACTAATTAACATTCGTAATATTTTTGTCATGATTTTGCATTTCCCGTCTTCTCTTCGTCATCAACCCTCCGATTCTTCCGGTTTCTTTTGACGAAAGAGACTTCCATCCTTCCTGAAGGACCAGATCCAACAGTCCCAGTTCATCTGCAATTTCATATTTCATCTTTTCTTCCTGCGTCAGTTCATCCAGTTTGACGGGCTTTTCTTTATTTGCTGCCATATTGATACCCCTTTCGTTTTAAGTAAGTATTTCCTTTTTCCTGAAGAATATACAAAAAGAGCCTTTGGAAGATATCCAGGTCTTATTACCTCATCTTCCAAAGACTCCTGTATAGTCTGACGCTTCTCGCTTTTATCAGAACGGCTGATCCGGAATAATAATCGCCGCAATGATATATGCGAGAATTCCCGATCCCACCATGCATGCAACCAGCACTGTTGCAAGTCTGACTAATGTTGGATCCACATTAAAATACTCCGCTAATCCTCCACATACTCCACAGATCATCCTGTTGTCTCTTGATCGATATAATCGTTTCTGTTCCATATTGTTTTCTCCTCTTTTCTCTGTACATGAATACCCTGGCCTTATAATCCGTGATGACTTTCTTCTATTTCCCGAAAATCAATCTTGATCTGTCCGATTCCACACTCCAGGCTCATCTCTTTTCCGGCTCCGTTATTGACATAATCATCATGACCGATTCCCGAATAGTGTCTGTCTCCGCATACAATCTCTCCGACTCCACAGCTTATATCATAATTGTAATCATTTTCACATCCGTCCATTGTGAGACTGATCTGACCGATCCCGCATTCCATATCCATCTCTTCTGATATTCTTCCATATGCTGTAACACTTCCTGCTCCACAGCTAATCTCTGCATCGCGGGCATCAAAATACTGAATATTGACTTCACCGGCTTCGGCATCAACGGAAAAGCTGTTGGCACAGATGGATTCCAGCTCCATCTTTCCTGCTCCTATATCCAGAGAAACCTCTTCAAAAATCATATCCCGCGGAATAGAGACAGTAATTGTCCCTACATTCATATTACTCCATTGCTTCAGATTCTTCTTTGTCTCCAGATATAACGTTCCATCTTCCTCATAAGAATAAAATCCAAGCCGTTCACTGACTCCCTTTGTCTCTACGGTAATCTCTGTATCATCCACAACTGTCACCACTATATTACCGGCAAATAATTCGCCTTCAATCTCCCTGATATTGCTGTATCTCTGCACGGAATCAGATGCCAAAATATCTGATTCTGTGTCGGATCCGGCACCATCGTTGTCGTCGCTGTCCCTGTGATCATCTTCTTTGATCCAACCGATCCCGTTCGGAAACCGTTCTTCAATCATCTCTGTTGTAACTCCCATCATAAGCGAAACAATACAGCATATAAGTCCTACTGCCGCGGTAACACCGCATACGATCCAGAATATTTTCCACCCTTTTTTCATAACTTAAGCCACCGCCTTTCTGTGAAATGGCAGACGACACAACCACACAATTCCCCTGATGATGCCCGGAAATACAATTGTACAGAGTCTGAACCCGGCAATCGTCCCAATCACACCGATTACCGTCAGGATAAGCCCTGTTCCAAACAGAGCAAGCCCTACTGCGATCGTCGGAATCATGCTGAAGATACCGGTACATATCAGTGTCACTCCTGCAACTGTAATTGCGGCAAATGCAACCACAATTGCAATAAAGATACAGAATACTGCTGCCAGACCCCCTAATATTACTGCCGCAATTCCCAAAAGCAGCGGTATGGCAACTGGTGCCGCAACGAGAATGATCGCAATGATCAGAAGAATCTTCAGTCCCCTGCTTGTCTTTGCATCCGGCCGGCTTGTTCTCTGATCCTGTTCCGCCTCCTGATATTGATACTGATATCCTTCCTGCGCTTTCTCTTCGCTCTCTTTTGATTCCTTCGGATACTCCACCACAGGATTCTCCACAGTATTCTCTGCCTGTCCGCTTATATCCGCCTTAATATTGGCCGCAACCTTTGCAGGACTTTCCAGCTCGCGGATCACCTCCTGTTCATTTTCTTCTCCTGCATCGTCAAAATAATCATTATAATATTTCATTGCATCCACACGTTCATATTCCGGTACATCCTGCAGCAGTGCTGCCAGTTCTGTCATAAATTCTACGCGAGTCATGCATCTGCACCTCCCTCAAACAACTCATTAATCTTCTTTGTATAGTTTTTCCACTCTGACTCATATAAATTCAACTGTGCTCTTCCCCGTTCTGTAACTTTATAGTACCTGCGGTTCCGACCGTCAAACTGCCGGTCATACACTTCCAGACATTCATCCTTCTGAAGCCTTCTGAGCACTGGATATAACGTCGATTCAGATACATCTATCGCCCGTCTTACATCCTGCGTAATCTTATATCCATACGTTCCTTCCACTTCCCGGGACACAACTGCCAGTACAATCGCATCCAACAGGGCAGCTCCGGCATTGAATACCATAAGCTCACTCCTTTCTCAGATTATGCTGCTCTTTCAAAACATATTACATATTACATATTCAAATAATATTATTTTGTTAGCTATATTATATGTCGTATAATATATTTTGTCAACATATATTATATTTTCTTTGAGAAAATATTTATATATAGATTGCGCCCTCTGTTACATCAAAAAAAGGGCAGGATGAATCCGAATTCTTTCATCCTGTCCTTTTTTTATAGAAATATCTCTTTTTTCATGGTAAATGAATAGATGA
Organism: Dorea sp. YH-dor226; assembly: GCF_039832105.1. NCBI lineage: Bacteria > Bacillati > Bacillota > Clostridia > Lachnospirales > Lachnospiraceae > Dorea > Dorea sp. YH-dor226. Next base: position 8,912 of record NZ_JBDOHS010000002.1, read on the forward strand.
TCTTTTCCTTTACAGGCTTTCCGGTCATCTGTGTCAGTGCCTTTGCATAGTAATCCAGCTGTGCTCGATACCTGTCTGCCAGTTTTTTCGCATCATAGATTTTATCAGTCTTATAGTCCAGAACTATCAGTCCATCATCTTCTTCAAAATATACATCGATGATTCCCTGTACCAGAATCAGATCTCCACTTTTCTCTCCCGGATACAGTTCATCCGCATCCACTCCCAGTACAAATGGCTGCTCCTTTCGCAATCGTTTCCGGCCGGCAGCGTATCTTATTCTCTGTCCCGTCTTCGTATTCAAAAAGTACAGAATATCTTTCACTCTGATACAATCTGCCATATCCTGCGTCATCTTCCCCGTTTCTACGTATCGTTTCAGCTGCTGATTCAGCGCCGCCTCGTCGTATACTTCAGAAAACTCCAGCAGTTCCATCACGCGATGGTAAACCGTACCTCTGGAAGCACCGGTCAGTTCTTCTTCCTCCTGAAGGAATCCCGGAATCAGAGGAACTGCTTCCGGCTCCTCATACAGAAGCTCTCCCTGTTCTTCATCGGCTTCTGCCGCCTGTTCCATTGCATAAGCCCGTTTCTTTAATTCAGAGACTGTATATTTCATTTTCTGCGAAGAGCCGGTTGCGTACGGATATTCATAACTGAACTGTTCCTGTATCTTCCAGGCGACCTCCTGATCATATACTCTGTCCGTATCCCAGTGTTCCAACACCTCTTTCGTCATCCTCGCAGCAGCTTCTTCTTCTACCTCTTCTCCAACTATGTCCTCTATCGTCAGAATCTGAAATGTAATCGGACTGTCCGTCTTCAGTCTCAGAAGCGCCGGAAGCACCCAGTCCCAGTAAGAAGATGCCGTACTCAGACGTTCAAATGTCAGTTCTTTTCCTTCCTGCCAGCGGGCCATTCCGTAATCTTCCATTTTCTTTTTCACATGGGAAAGTGTTCCTGTAAGAATCAGCTTTTCTTTAGCTCTGGTAAAAGCAACATAAAGAACACGAAGCTCCTCTCCCAGACTGTCCAGTACTTCCTCTTTCTGAATTACCTTTTTTATGATTCCCGGACTTTTTGTTCTGCGTTCCAGATCCACCGCATCCAGCCCGATTCCCAGCCCGGCATGCAATACCACACTGCTTCTGGCGTCCTGAAGATTAAAGCGTTTTCCCATACCTGCCACGATCACGATCGGGAACTCCAGTCCCTTACTTTTATGGATCGTCATAATCCGCACCGTATCCGACTGTTCATCTTCCATGCTTGCCTCACCATAATCCACATCATACTTCTGAAGCTGTTCGATGTATCTTATAAAATGGAACAATCCTTTATAGCTGGTACTTTCGAAGGCTCTGGCTTTCTCAATCAGCATCTCAAGGTTCGCGCGCCTCTGGCTTCCTCCCGGCATAGCGGATACAAAGTCTCCATACCCGGTTTCTTCCAGTATCTTCCACAAAAGCTCATGCATAGGCGTATATGGAACGACTTTCCTGAACCGCTCCATCTGCCCCAGACATCTATCCAGCTTTTCCCGGATCTGTTTTTGTGTACCATTCACCCGGTACTCTGACGCGGCCTGATAGAAAGGCACATCTCTGTCAAAGCTTCTTATGACTGCCAGTTCTTCCTCTGACAGGCCCCCGACCGGAGAAGACAGAACTGCCGCAAACGGAATATCCTGCATCCGATTATCCAGAACACGCAGGTAATCCAGAATCGCTCCGATCTCCTGTGTTCCAAAATATCCTTCTCTGGTGCCTGCACATGCCGGAATCCCTTCACGGCTGAGCACTTCAGTAAATACGTCTGCATATCCACGAATACTTCTGGTAAGAATTACAATATCAGAATACCTTGCCGGACGAAGCTTTCCTGTTCTCTTGTCTACCACCTTCTGTTCCCGAATCAGGGTCCGGATCCGTCCTGCAATCGCCCTTGCCTCTAATTCTCTCGCGGACATATTCCGGTTATCCGTATCTGATGCTGCAGATTCTGTCTCCAGCTCCTCTTCCCATGCATCAACATCACGGTCAATCACCAGAACTTCCGTATCCAGATGTTCTCCTGCGGGATACTCTGCACCCGGATACAATGCCGCCTGATCGTCATATATGATCCCACCCAGATTTTTTGTCATAATCTGACGGAAGATATCGTTTACACTTTCAAGCACCTCTTTGCGGCTTCGAAAATTTTTATGAAGATCAATCCTCTGTGTCAGGCTGTCTTCTACATCATAGGTGTTAAATTTCTCAAGGAACAATTCCGGTCTGGAAAGCCGGAACCGATAGATACTCTGCTTGACATCTCCAACCATAAATACATTATATCGGCCCGATCTGCAGGTTGAGATACTGTTCAATATCGTTTCCTGAATCAGATTGCTGTCCTGATACTCATCAATCATGATTTCCACAAACTGCTGCTGGTATTCTTCCGCAATTACAGAAGGCACCAGACCTTCCTCTGTCTTTCGGGTCAGTATCTGAAGTGCATACTGTTCCATATCCGAAAAATCGATCATATTCTGAGCCCGCTTCTTCTGCTCAAACTGCTCTGCAAACTGTTTCACCAGACCGGTCAGTTCAAGTACCGCAGGATAACATGCTTTCAGATCGCGGATCATCACCTGTGGATCCTGATAAAAATACTGCTGGGCCAGACTTTTCACCACACCTTTTACCTCTTCACGAATCAGTTTTACCTGTTCTGCTTTTTCTTCAGACACACTCTTATCCCGAAGCGGAGCCAGTCTCACCCAGCTGATCTTCTGCATTTTTTCTGACAGGTGCCTATATTCTCCTATACTAAGAAGTTCTTCGACCAGCTGATGGTCATTGAGAAGAGCATTCTCATAAACCGCCGGTCCGTCTTCTGACTGGCATATCAAAAGTCCCTGTTCCACCATAGCTTTCGCATCTTCCAGATAACTTCTTACGTTGTTCATCACTGTCCGGATGCCCGGGCTATTCTCCAGCTCCGATACCGTCTCCACCTCATAAGCTCTTACACAGGAATCCAGCCATCCGTCAGCATCCGGATAGCTTCTGGAAAATTCATAGATCTTCAGAATCAGCTCCTCGATCTTTTTATCACTCTTTCCGCCGCCATAAGCATCTGTAAAATCCAGAAATCGCTGATCCGCTTCCTGATATTTTTCTTCCAGTATCTCTTCCAGAACATCATGGCGAAGAAGTTTTAATTCCCCCTCTTCTCCAACCCGGAATCCCGGGTCAATACTGATCGCAGGAAAATGATCCCGGATCACTGACAGACAGAAGCTGTGAATTGTAGTGATCTGCGCATTGTGAATGAGTGTTGCCTGCTGCTTAAGGTGTTCATCCCGTGGACATTCCTCCAGTTTTTTCTCAATGGCATTCCGGATTCTTTCTTTCATCTCCGCAGCAGCCGCCTCAGTAAATGTCACAATCAGCAGGCGATCTACATCAACCGGCTCCCGGTCTCTGGTAAGCATCGCTATGATACGTTCTACCAGCACGGCCGTCTTTCCCGAACCGGCTGCGGCAGAGACCAGTATATTCCGGTTTCTCAGGTCAATGACCTTCTGCTGTTCTTTTGTCCAAGTCATACTCATGCCTGTCCGTCTCCTTTCTCCTGCTGTCCCTGCCGCGCTCTGATCATAGTGGCCATTGCCTCTTCCTTACTCGTTTTACCAATGTCACGGTATTCATATCCCGGAATCTTCCGGTCAAATCCACACACATGCCTGTACGGGCAGTAATCACATCCCGTCTCCTGACCTCTCAGATAAGGGGAAGGCATCGTATCTCCGCTTAATATCTTTCTCCTGGATTCTTCAACCTTTTGCACTGCATATGACATCATCGCCCGGAACTCTTCGTCCGAAGCCACTCTGGAACTTTTTGCCAGACTTCCGTTTTTATTGTATCTGACCGGAACCGCAAGCGATTCTCCCTCTTTTCGATGTTCCAGATGTGCAAGCGAATCTTCACTCAGATTAATGATTCCATCCGGCTTTAATGCTTTTAAAATTGCTTTCTCCAGCTGTTCTTCCTGCTGCTCCACCAGCGGATCCTGTATCCGGTAGTAAAACACACCGGCCGGAATGATTTCCCTCTCAGGATGTCTCCTGCTCTCATTTTGCACCGCTGCCTCCATATAAACCATCAGCTGGAGCTGAAGCCCATGATACAGCGCCACCACATCAAATGACTTGCTTCCGGTCTTGTAATCCATAACCTTCAGATAGATCTTATCTCCATCCTCGCATGTATCAATCCGGTCGATCTTACCGCCCAAAAACCGCATCTCATAAGCCTCCGGACGAAAATCTCCTGCCTTAAGCTGTTCTGTCAGAGCCCATACGGTACGCTCCAGCATCCGTTTCATACGCATGATCATGTATTCATTTCTTGCAGAACTATAGAGTACAGAATTTCCGTAATCTGTAATCGCCACATCCACACTCTCATCGATCAGCTGTTTTCTCTTTTCTTCAGATATGCCGATCCACCCTTCCGGCTGCGCTGCTGCCCTTCTGGAATATTGTTCCAGTGCACTGTGACAGACATTTCCCAGATCAACTGCCTGAAACTCATATTCCTGACGCTCACTCAGCTGCAATCCATATGCCAGAAAATGCGCATATGCACAGGAAGCATATTTTTCCATGCGTGTAATACTGGTTTCAAAATGCTCTCCATACAGCTTCTTTGCAACGGCTTCTGTCAGTCCGTCTGCCGGACACCTGTAATATCCGGCATTCAGAAGCTCATCTACCTTCTGCTGCCACTTTGGATTCTTTTTATACCAGGTGTACAGCTCCTGCCACACCTGATCCATTGCCTCATATCCTCCCTGGAATCCCCGGATCAGGTATTCGATTCCCTGTTTTTCCGTAAATTCATGATCTGTCAGCGTTTTGTCTTCTTCCTCTTCCTGCACAAGAAGCGGATACAGCTTTTTCAGTTCCTGTACCAGATAAGAAGGACGCATACTCTTCCCCTCCGAGGATACCTTACTGTAATAGATCTCCAGTCTTTCCGAAGGTTTGGTCAGATTCATATAAAGATAAAACTTTTGTACATACGCTTTTTCTTTTCCTCCAGGAGACAGCGGCAACTTCTCTATGGCAAACTTCTCCCGGTCCCTCTCAGACAAAAGTCCCGTCCGAAGCAGAGATCCCGGAAGCTGGGAGTCATTCGCCCCAACAAAGAACAGGGCCTTAATATCTTTTAACCTGGTCCGCTCCATATCTCCTGCCACTACCTGATCAGTGCTCGGCGGGATCACTCCCACACGGGCTTCTTCAAGGCCGGCATCCAGCAATTTACAATATTCATCCAGAGAAACCTTCTCATCCCCCAGAAGTTCTACAAACTTGTCAAATAATTCGAGCACGATCCGATAGACCTGCGCATATTCCTTTGCCAGGGCCAGTTCTCCGGCTTCCTGAAACGCTTCTTCCTGACGAGCCAGTCTGTCCTGAAGGTTCTCTTTCACCATAAATTCATAGACTGCCAATGTAATATCACGTACTGTTTTCTGCTTTTGCTTCAGCACATACATCAGTGCATCCACCTTTTCAACCAGCATTACACGGGAATGATTCAGGTGTTCCAGTTCTTCTTCTTTCATTCCCTTCAACCGGCGGATCCATCTTTTCTGCCAGTTTTTATATCCGCGAATTCCCAGACCGATCACATAATTTTCCAGTTCATCCACTTCATCAAAAGTATACCCCGCCAGATTCGTGCGTAAAAACCGGAAGACACTTTCATACGAAAAGTTCTGCTCTGCCATATTCAGAAGACTTCGGAGATATTCCACGAACGAATTCAGCAGAATACTTCTCTTATGATCCATAAATACCGGAATCTCATACATGGAAAATGCCCGTTCCAGATAATCTCCATATACATCCATATTGCTGACGATCACACCGATATCACGATATCTGAGTCCTTCCTTTCTCACCAGTCTCCGGATTCCCTCCGCCACAGCTTCCGCTTCTTCTTTTGGATTTCTCGCAACATGGATCCTGACAGAATCCTGTGGCTTTTCGTAAATATCGCTGTCATAACGGAACAGATTGCGCTCAAGAAACGCAAGCGGCTCATTTTCACGAAAACGATATACGGGTCTGTCATATAAGCAGACCGGATCTTCTATTGCTATCTTCTTTTCTTTTGCAAGCTGTATCAGAGTCGTCACCATCTGCTTACTCAGTGCAAACAGCTGATATGGATGGCGGTAAGAATATGGATTTTCCCGTTCATCCATTGTCACCGTGATCATCACCTTACGGCAATGTATGAACAATTGCAGGAGCAGACGATTCTGAACCGGTGTAAATCCCGTAAACCCATCCAGCACCACCGTACTGTTCTTCAGGATATCTGACCGTTCCACCACGCGGCTCAGTACATCCAGAAGTTCTTCTTTCGTAATATATTTTTTCTCAAGATAATCCTGAAATCCTCTGTAAAGGATGCGGATATCATTTAATTTATAGTATAATCTGGAATCTTTCCCTGCAGACTCCATCATATGTTCCAGCTCTTCTTCCCGAATATCATATTGAGTAAATTCAGAGATAACAGATTTTACCTCACTGATATAACCAAGCTTCTTCATATTGCCGCGCAGGACTTTTAATTCTTCCTCATAATCTGCTGCAATCTTACGAAGGATCAGGTTTTTTCCCTCATCGTCCAGAACCGGAAGTGTCTCTCCTCCCGTCTCTTCAAACACACGATATGCCAGTCTCCCAAAGCTCAGTACATCGATATTCATAATCCCATGCCTCGGATGCATCATCACCAGATCTTTCTGCGTCTGCATGGTAAACTGCTCCGGCACAAGAACAATATAATTACGTTCCGGAAAACGCATGGATTCCTCGATCACATGCTGGTATAGATATGTTGATTTTCCTGAACCTGAAGGTCCGAAAATAAATTGTAACGGCATAAAACTCCTCCTGAAAACATACAAGATCAGGTCTATTTTAACATTTTCTTTTTCCGACCACAATGACAGATTCTGGTCGTCCCCTCCTCATCCCCGGAATACAGAAAAAAACCGGCGATGTATGCCACTCTTATGATGGCTGAAACACTGCCGGTTTTATTCATATTATATGATCACGATATTCTTTTGACAGGAAATATAATGCCCGGACTTTATAATGTCCTGAGTTTCTCTGCAAATTCATTACTCAATGTCATTTTTGCAACATAGAACACATCGCCGGTCATGTAGACGCTCCAGTCATCCTCCACTTCCACCTGCAGATCTCCGCCAGGCATATGGACGATCACTTTATTATTCGTCATTCCAAGCTTATATGCAACCCCTGCCGTCGCACATGCTCCCGTTCCGGATGCCCTTGTATAGCCGGCTCCTCTTTCGTAGATCTCAATCGCAATATGCTCTTTATCGATCACCTTCATGATCTGCGTGTTGATACGGTTTGGAAAATATCTTGCAATCTCGGAATAATCACCGATCTTGCATACCAGAGGTTTTGAGATCTCCCGCATCGGGATCACACAATGCGGATTACCGATCGATACACAGGTAACCGGATACAGTGTTCTTCCAAACACCATATCTTCATTGATCACTTCTCTTCTCTCTCCGGTCACCGGAATATCATCGCTCCAGAAAGAAAGTTTTCCCATAGACACTCTGAGACGGCTTCCATCCTCGTTTAAGAAGGTTACTTCAACGGGTCCGTTGCCGGTATATAATTTAAAATTCTTCTTCTGAACATAAGATGCATCTTTCAGATATTTTGCAAAGATACGAACTCCATTTCCGCTGGTCTCTGATTCACTTCCGTCCGGATTCCATACCTTTACATACATTCCTTTCTCCTGAAGAATCGGTCCCTCCAGGATACCGTCTGCCCCAATTCCCTCGTTACGGTCACAGATCATTTTTACATTTTCCGGTGTCAGTTTCAGTTCGTTTTTATTCGGATCAAATACAATATAATCATTGCCAAGTCCATGATATCTCTCTAATACAACCTTCATAACATACCTCCATCGTCTCAGTCTCCTGCCGGCGCAGTATTCCCTGATCATCTAATTACATGATATCAGGCAACATTTCCCGTTTCAAGGCAAATAATGCTGATAATATTGCAAATAATGCTGTTTTGCGATACTATGAAGAAAGTAAAAAAGAAGCATCCCAGACATCGAAAGGAGCATTCCCATGGACCAGTACAGCAAAAAAGGATATCTGAACAGCGAGTTCCGGTTATTTCATCTGACAGACAAAGAAACCCGGGAGGTAGAATATCATTACCACGATTTCGACAAGATCACCATCTTCATCCGTGGGCATGTCGTCTATACGATTGAAGGAAAATCATATGAGCTGAAACCTTACGATATCGTACTGGTCAAACATAATGATATCCATCGTCTGACCGTTGACAACACAGTTCCATATGAACGGATCATCGTCTACATCTCTCCCAATTTTATAGATGCCTACCAGACTGATTCCTATGATCTGAGTTATTGCTTTCAGAAAGCTGAATCTGAACATTCCAACGTTCTTCGCATCGCTACGCCCGAAAAAAGCTCTCTTCTGCGTTCCATCACCCGTCTGGAAGCATCTTTTTCAGACGAAGGCTATGCCGCAGATCTGTATCGGCAGGTCATGTTTCTTGAATTCATGATCCACCTGAACCGCGCCGCAAGAAAAAACCGGCTGGAGTTCATTGATACGGATATCTGCAATACAAAGATTCAGGACATTCTTTTTTATATCAATGAAAATCTGAGAGAAGACCTCACGATCGATGCGATTGCTGACAGATTCTATATCAGCAAATACTATATGATGAGATTATTCAAGCAGGAGACCGGCTATACGCTGGGACAATACATCTCCCAGAAGCGGCTCCTGCTCGCAAAAGAATTGATTTTATCCGGTGAAGCCGTTACACAGGTGTGTTACGACTGTGGCTTTAAGGATTATTCTACATTTTCCAGAGCCTACAAACGACTGTTTCAGGAATCACCCCGGGATACTCTGACTCTTTCATAGAGTTCCGGGGACACATATGCCCTTACAAAGATGCCTTCTTCTCTGTATTCTTCTTCCTGAAGTTCCCCATACTTTCGAATCAGCTGTATCTTTCCGGCTTCCTGATAAGAATATAAACTTTCTATGGCAACTTTCTGCTGTCTGAGTACCGCCTCGATCGTCTTTAACAGCTCCTGAATTCCATCGCCCGTCTTTGCAGATATCTTCACAGTATAATCCGCATGAAAATCTCTTACATTCCATTCATTCTCTGCTTTATCCTGCTTGTTGAATACGGTGATGACCGGCTTATCTGTCACTCCCAGATTCTGCAGAGTCTCATATACAACATACATCTGTTCATCCATCTGCGGATTGGAGGCATCTACCACATGCAGAATCAGGTCTGCATATTTGGCTTCCTCCAGCGTACTGCGAAAAGCCTCGATCAGATGATGCGGAAGCTTGCGGATAAAACCTACGGTATCCGTAAGAAGAATCGACTGACCGCTTGGAAGCTTCAGTTCCCTTGTCGTCGGATCCAGTGTGGCAAACAGCTTATCTTCCGCCAGAATTCCGGCTCCTGTCAGTGTATTTAAAAGCGTAGACTTTCCCGCATTCGTATATCCCACAATTGCCGCCACCGGAACACGGCTTTTACTACGCTGCTCTCTTGTCACTTCCCGATGCCTTTTCACATCCTTCAGTTCGCGGTTCAGCTGAGCAATCCTGTTCTTGATCAGTCTTCGATCCATCTCCAGCTTCTTTTCTCCGGGGCCTCTCGTACCGATTCCACCACCCAGTCTGGACATGGCAGTTCCCCACCCGGTAAGTCTGGTCTGCTGATACTTAAGCTGTGCAAGTTCTACCTGGATCTTTCCCTCACTGGTGGATGCACGCGAAGCAAAGATATCCAGTATCACAAGCGTACGATCCATCACCTTCGCATCCAGTTCATCCTGAAGATTCTTCATCTGTGCCGGTGATAATTCATCATCACAGATAATTCCGGTTGCCTCAAGTTCCCAGATCAGATCCTTCAGTTCCTGTAATTTCCCCTTGCCAACATAAGTTCCCGGATGGATCTGTTCCCTGTTCTGAATCAATATTCCAACCGTTTCCGCCCCCGCTGTGGATGCCAGATCCTTCAGTTCCTCCAGAGACTGCAGGGTATCATCCTGATCGGATAAGCTTACTCCCACCAGAATCACTTTCTCTTTTTCTTTTTCCAAATCAATCATATGTGCCATAATTATCTTGTCTCCAGAAATTCCGCTTCTTTTTTTGCATCCTCATCATCCGGATAATCTTCCAGATATTCCTCAAGCTTTACCTTCACACTTTCCCAGTCTCCTGTCTGTTCATAGGCTGCAATGATATTATAACGGATCTCCTGTTCCATCTCCTCACTGTTATCCTCATCCTCAAGCGCCAGATTGTAAAAATTCAATGCCTTCTCCGGATGATCCAGTTTCATTTCACAGCTTCCAAGGAAATTATAGATCGTGCCCGTTTTTTTTGCATCATTCTCCAGTGCGTTTTTAAATGCCTCACACGCCCCTTCATAATCTTCCATCTCCCACTTTGCGATTCCGATTCCACGATAGGCGTCTCCCACGTTTTTCTCCTTCTCTATTGCCTCCTCGAACTGTTCTATCGCTTTCTTATATTCTCCATCTTCCAGATATTCTACTCCCTGCTTTGCAGGATTTTTTCCACAGCCGAACACCAATACCGCTACAATGACTGTGAGTAATACACATTTTATACGTCCCATCTTTTTCCCTCTCTGTAATTAATATTTCCTGTTGCATTAAACAAGGCAGGTCCCCATGCCTGCCTCATAATACGCGATTTCAAATATGATTATTTCTTTTTCTTATTTGCAAGCTTTCCCATCAGTTCGTTCTCACCGTCAAAGATTCTGGAGATGCGAAACTTCTTCTGAATCTCATAGACATCACTCTGTCCCTCTGCAAAAACTTCTGCAAATAAGGCTTTTGGATCCTCCACATGCTTCATTCCTTCACGCTCAGCGGAATCCGTCTTTACAGCGACCTTTCCATCAAATATAATAGGACTTCTTTTTACGGTGGAACTTCTGACTTCAATAATCGTCCTTGTATTATTATAAGCTGAAGTGCTGTTTAAAATCAAGAATATATATTGTTATGTCAATGTTCTGTCAATGTTCGAATTTCACTACCAGCGCCTTTGATCTTCCCTGCTGTTTTCGACTGCACAGGAGATCGCTTCATTGAATGTCGGGTGCGCCCGCATCGCATACATCAGCTGAGCAGACGTAAGACCATTCGCAATCGCAGTCGCCATCTCGCCGATCATATCCGTTGCACGCTCACACATCATCTGCGCTCCAAGAAGCACATCACTGTCCGCTGCAAATAAAAGCTTGATAAATCCATGCTTTTCCTGTGAGATAACCGCCTGTCCGTTTACATCCATCACATACTTTCCACAGCGAAGAGGAATTCCCTTCTTTCTTGCATTTTCTTCCGTAATTCCCACAGATGCAATCTCCGGATCTGTATACAGACAGCTTGGAACGATTGATATCGGTGTAAACAGACAGCTTGGCACCATCTCGATGATCACCGATGGCTGAAGATCATTCATACGTTCCACCACGTACGCAGCCTGCGCGGACGCTACATGCGCCAGCTGGATTCCTCCGATCACATCCCCGATCGCGTAGATTCCTTTCATACTGGTCATATAAAAGTCATCTACAACAATTCTTCCATTCTCAGTCCGGATCGGGACATCCGGATCAAACAGCCCTTCTGTATTGGCTGTTCTTCCTACCGATACCAGAACCGCATCCACTTCTTCATGCTGATTGATTCCCCGGTACACATATCTGCATTCCAGGCCCTGTTCTTTCTGCGTTACTTTTTCAAGAATACTCTCCTTATAGATATGAATGCCTCTTCCGGTCAGTATCTCTTCCAGAGTATCGGAAAACTCCACATCCATGTTCGGAAGCAGACGGTCTGATAATTCTACGATCGTCACTTCACTCCCCAGAGCATTGAACACGGTTGCAAGCTCAATCCCGATCACACCGCCTCCCAGGATCAGCAGTCGCCTGTACCGGCTCTCATTGGATGTAAGCAGCTCCTCACTTGTCATAACACCGGGAAGCTCCATTCCCGGAATATCTACCATACGTGCCTTTGCACCCGTCGCGATCAAAATATATTTTCCTGTAAAATACACCGTTTCCTGAGACTGCGTGACTACTCTCACTTTGCGGTCGCTTTGGATGGTTGCACGTCCTCTTACCGATGTGATTCCCAGATCAGCAAATTCTTTTTCAAGTCCTTCCCGCATCTTTGCAGCAGAATCATCTTTATACTCATAGATCTTCTGAAGATCAAATCCCACCTTTTCCGCCGTCAGTCCAAATTTTTCACATTCCTTCATCTCATGATACAAGGTTGCGGCATGTACAAGTGCCTTCGTCGGAATACAGCCTCTGTTGATACAGGTTCCGCCAATCTCTCCTTTGTCAATGATCACAACCTTCATTCCCAGCTTTGCTGCTTTTTTTGCGGCCACATATCCGCCGGGACCTGCTCCGATGATTACAAGATCATATTGCTTTTCCATACAACTTCCCCCTCTAGTCAATCTGCCAGTCAATCGGCTCCACTCCATGCTCTTTCAGGAACGTATTTGCCTGACTGAATGGTTTACTTCCAAAAAAACCTCTGTATGCAGACAACGGACTCGGATGTGGTGCTTTCAGGATCAGATGGTTCGGATTCGTCAGCATCCGTTCCTTCCGCTGTGCCGGAGAACCCCATAAGATAAAGACAATCGGACGATCCTGCCCATTCAGTGCCATAATCGCAGCATCCGTGAATTCCTCCCAGCCAATTCCACGGTGCGAATTAGCCTGATGTGCCCGCACCGTCAAAACGGTATTCAGCATCAGTACTCCCTGTCCGGCCCACTTTGTAAGACAACCATGATTCGGAATCGTACATCCCAGATCATCATGCAGTTCCTGATAGATGTTCACAAGAGAAGGGGGAATATCCACACCCTTCTGAACTGAAAAGCACAATCCGTGAGCCTGTCCGACATTATGGTATGGATCCTGCCCCAGAATCACTGCCTTCACTTCATGGAGCGGAGTCAGATGAAATGCATTAAATATATCATTTGCCGGCGGAAACACCTGATGCGTTTTGTATTCCTGATTTACTGTTTCATATAGTTTTTTATAATACGGCTTCTTAAATTCTCCCTGGAGAGCCTCCAGCCAGTCATTATTAATTGCTGCCATCGTTTTGTCCCTTCATATCTATAAACGTACAGACACGTTTCTTCCTCTCAGATATTCTTTTACTTCCCGGATCTCCAGTTCCTTATAATGAAACAGAGACGCTGCCAGTGCTGCATCCGCCTTTCCTTCCGTCAGTGCATCATAAAAATGCTCCAGCGTTCCGGCGCCTCCGGATGCAATGACCGGAATTGACACCGCTTCTGCAATCGCTCTGGTCAGTTCCAGATCGTATCCTGCTTTTGTACCGTCACAGTCCATACTGGTAAGAAGGATCTCTCCGGCCCCAAGCTTTTCCACCTTTGCAGCCCATTCCAGCGCATCGATTCCCACATCAATTCTGCCGCCATTCTTATAGATATTCCATCCGCTTCCGTCCGCACGCCTCTTTGCGTCAATCGCAACGACAACACACTGGCTGCCAAACTTCTCTGCCGCATCTGAGATCAGCCTCGGTGTATTGATTGCAGAAGAGTTGATTGATATCTTGTCTGCACCCTCTCTCAAAAGTGCTTTGAAATCATCTACCGTGCGGATTCCTCCGCCAACCGTAAACGGGATAAACACCGTCTCCGCAACCTTGCGTACCATGTCTACCACAGTTTCCCTTGCATCGGAAGATGCAGTAATATCCAGGAACACAAGTTCATCTGCTCCCGCCTTATCATAAGCCTTTCCAATCTCGACCGGATCCCCGGCATCTCTGAGATCCACAAAATTCACGCCTTTTACTACACGTCCGTTATTGACATCCAGACACGGAATAATTCTCTTTGTATGCATATTGTCCCCTCCGTCTATAATTCCACAAAATTCTTCAGAATCTGAATTCCCACATCGCTGCTCTTCTCCGGATGGAACTGGCACGCAAACACATTGTCCTGTTCCACAGAAGCATGAATATTTGTACTGTACTGCGTCGTTGCGGTTACAATACTTTCATCTTCTGCTTTCAGATAATAGGAATGTACAAAATATACATATGGATCCTTCGGAAGTCCCCGGAACAGTCTTCCCTGATTATGAAATTCCAGAGAGTTCCATCCCATGTGTGGAATCTTAAGGCCTTCCTGATCCGGAATCCGTAAGATCTCCCCTTTTAATATTCCAAGTCCCTCAACTCCCGGTGTCTCATCACTTCGTTCAAATAAAAGCTGAAGTCCAAGGCAGATTCCAAGAAATGGAGTACGGTTTCTGACCACCTCATGAATCACTTCATAAAGCCCATACTGATGGATCTTTTCCATCGCATCTCCAAACGCTCCTACTCCCGGAAGGATCACCTTATCCGCATTAAGAATTGTCTCTCTGTCTCTTGTAATCGTCACATCCTGTCCCAACAACTGCATGGCTTTTTCCACGCTCTTAATGTTTCCTGCATCGTAATCAATAATTGCAATCAATGTCTTAACCTGCCTTTCTTCATCTGGTACTGTATTGTTTTATTTTACATCAAGTTCAAACCAGAATTCAACACCGTTATCATAATTATTCACTCCATACTTCTGATGGAAAGACTCCATGATTGCTTTTACTATAGAAAGGCCGATTCCGTTTCCTCCATACGCTCTGGTATGTGCCTTGTCCACTTTATAAAACTTATCCCAGATGTGAGGGATATCTTTTTCCGGAATCGGCATACCGGTATTAAAGACGGTGACCTTCGCCTTTTCTTCGTCTGTCAGGATCTTCACCTCTACTACTTTCGCACCGCTCACATGATGAAATGCATTGCTTACATAGTTACGTACCACTTGTTCCACTTTGAATTCATCCGCCCATACATAGACCGGAGCTTCCTGGCGAAAGATGACTTCTGCCTCCTCCTGCTGTGCAAGAATCTCCATGCTCTGAAGAATTCCTCTGATCAGCTCTGTCAGATCAAACCGCTCAAACGAGATATCCTCATCTCCGAATTCCAGCTGATTCAACGTCAGAAGGTTTTTTACCATCTGATTCATCTTTGTTGCTTCATCCATGATAACATCACAGTAAAACTCACGGCTCTGTGCATCCTCGTTGACGCCCTCTTTTAACCCCTCTGCATATCCCTGGATCAATGCCAGCGGTGTCTTAAGTTCATGCGATACATTGCCAAGAAATTCATTGCGCATCTGTTCCAGCTTTTCTTTCTGCTCAATGTCTTTTTTCAGGCTGTTATTCGCTTTTTTCAGCTCTGAGATCGTACTTTCCAGCTTTTCTGACATCCGGTTGAAGTTCTCGCCCAGTTCTCCGATCTCATTCTTTCCTCCGCTGGTATATTTTACATCAAAATCAAGATTCGCCATGCGGTCCGACAAAAGGGCAAGTTCATGGATCGGATCAGTAATCCGTTTGGAAAAATACCAGATAAAGATTACGGCCAACAGAATCAGCACACTACCGATATAAATCAGAAAACGATTGGATATCGCCGCACTTTCCCTGATTCCTTCCAACGGGCTTCGAATCAGGAACTGACTCCCGTCACTGAGATATCCCCACATCTCAATGTAATAATTCTGGTTCCAGGGATCCCAGGACTGACTGATCCGGTAATCATCTGTAGACTTCAGAACCTTACTGTCTTTTTGTGCCTGATTAAGCAGATATCCAAACATCTGATTCTTTAGCATATCCTTATCATACACATTTGTAAAAACCGTTCCGCTGCTTTCGTCCAGAATCAGAAAAGAAGTATTACTTTTTTCTGCAAGATGAACCAGACTGTTCGCCACTTTTTCATCAGTCAGAGTCCCTTTTTCAATTGCCTCATTCAGTTTCCCGTATATATCGATAAACTGTGTCTGTTTATTTCTGATATAATATGGCTCCAGGAAATTCCCATTGATAACCAGAAGAGCCAGCATCATGCAGGCAAGCAAACCCACAAAAGCGGCGATCATCTGATGCTTGATCGAATGCCCTGCAGAATGTCTGCCCATACGTTTTTTCAGAGAGATCATGCTTCCACCTCGAATTTATATCCCATTCCCCAGATAGTCTTAATATAATTTCCTTTTTCTCCAAGCTTACTTCTTAACTTTTTCACATGTGTATCAATCGTTCTCGCATCTCCAAAATAATCATAATCCCATACATTATTCAGAATCTTCTCTCTGGACAGTGCGATCCCCTGATTTTCCACAAAATAAGTCAGCAGTTCAAACTCCTTAAAGCTAAGTTCAATCTCTTTTCCGTCGATTCTCACCTGATGAGCCGCCTTGTCGATCACGATGCCTCCTGCATCCAGCTCTTCTTCTGATCCGATCGCATGAGCCCTTCTTAGGATCGCACCGACTCTTGCAACCAGAATCTTCGGACTGAACGGTTTTGAGATGTACTCATCCACACCGAGGTTAAATCCCTGCAGTTCATCATGCTCTTCTGATCTTGCAGTCAGCATGATAATCGGAACCTGTGAAGATTCACGGATCTCCCTGCAGGTCTGCCAGCCGTCCATCCTTGGCATCATTACATCCAGAATGATCAGTGCAATGTCCTTTTCCTCATAGAATATCTCCATCGCTTCCATTCCATCGCCTGCCTCCAGAACAGTATAGCCTTCTCTTTCCAGGAAGTCCCGAACCAGCTTCCGCATTCTGCTTTCATCATCTACCACCAGTATCTTTACTTTATCCATGTCATTCGCCTCCATATTGACGCTATTGTCTCATTTTTTCTATCATAACAGGAAAATATGTCATTTGTGTGAATAGAATAAAAGAAATAATATAAAGCAGAAACCTTGACAAACAAAACATTCATTCTATATAATTAATTTCAACTGATGCAAGACAGTCTGCGAGCCAGCAACAGCACATATATCAGGGCTTGTACTGGTTTCGACGGGGGTCTGGAAGTTGGAGAAGCCATCCGTAGCGGGACACTACGATAAAAGTTCCAATTAAATATAAACGCAGACAATAGAGAATTAGCGTACGCTGCCTAATTTGGCGGCAGTCGGCCCCGGGTCATCCGCTGCCTGGGTCACCGGCTTCAACGAGGCGGAGCACTTCGTTTCCAAAGCTTTGAGGGAATGGAAGAACTTATGAAGCTACTAAAGTCCGTAACCTGTCATTAGGTGACGGACGGAGGGAATGTTAATATAATGACTGTGATGGGAGATGCTTCGATGGATGGGCTTTCGGACGCGGGTTCAACTCCCGCCAGGTCCACTAAAAAAACACCATTACGATGACGTATTGTAATAGGTGTTTTTTCGTTTATTATTTTTGAAATGAGGGAACAAGTATGCAGGAAAACAACATTATGAATCTAAACGAATCGCAGCAGACAGAAAGCCTGAAAGTGAATATGGAACAATTAGAGAAGGTACTTATGAAAAGCCACCGGATCGATCCGAATCTTTATCTGGAGTATGACGTAAAACGTGGTCTCCGTGACTCTGCCGGAAAAGGTGTACTGACCGGTCTTACGGAAGTCTCTGATGTCTGTGCCTACAACCTTGTGAACGGACGTATGATCCCGGCAGACGGTGAACTCTACTACCAGGGAATTAACGTGAAAGATCTGATAAATGGTCTGCGTGGAAGAAAGTACGGTTTTGAAGAAACCATCTATCTGCTCCTGTTCGGAAAACTCCCGGATCAGGAAGAACTGAACATGTTCCTGGATGTCATGTTCGAACTGCAGACACTGAGCGGACGTTTTCTCAGAGATGTTGTCATGAAAGCATCCAGCGAAAACATCATGAATGCCATGCAGCGCTGCATCCTTACACTCTACACCTATGACTCTGATCCGGAAAACATATCACCTGCCAATGTACTTCGGCAGTCCCTGGATCTGATCGCTAAGCTTCCTCTGATCGCGGTCTACTCCTATCATTCTTACCGGCATTTTCGTAAAGATGATACTTTGCTGATCCGCAACCCTCAAAAGGGATTGTCTATGGCCGAAAACATCCTTCTGATGCTTCGTCCGGACGGCCAGTATACAGAACTGGAAGCAAAGGTACTGGATATTGCACTGATTCTACATGCAGAACACGGCGGCGGTAATAACTCAACCTTCACGACACACGTTGTCACCTCCTCCGGTACCGATACATATTCTTCCACTGCCGCATCGATCGGGTCTCTGAAAGGACCGCGCCACGGCGGTGCCAACCTGAAAGTCCAGAACATGTTTGCCGATATCAAAACACACATCAGCGACTGGACCAACGAAGAAGAAGTGTCTGCATATCTTCAGAAGATCCTGAACAAGGAAGCCTTTGACCATTCCGGTCTGATCTACGGTATGGGACATGCCGTTTACACGCTTTCCGACCCACGTGAAGTCATTCTGAAAAAATTTGCAAAAGCTCTGGCAGAAGAAAAGGGACTGACGGAAGAATTCGCACTCTACGAACTGGTAGAACAACTGGCCGGACAGATGATCATGGAACATCGCAAGCTTTTTAAAAACGTATGTGCAAACGTAGACTTTTACAGCGGCTTCGTATATTCCATGCTGGGTATTCCGCAGGAACTCTTCACTCCGATTTTTGCAATCGCACGTATGCCGGGATGGAGTGCACACCGTCTGGAAGAACTGATCAACGCAAGCAAGATCATTCGTCCTGCTTATAAGTATGTAGGAACACACAGCGAATTTCATGCCATAGACGAACGTTAATACATAATGGGACGGCTGCAGAATGGAATATATCATTCTGCAGCCGTCCCTCTTTTCAATTACTAATGTACTTTATTTATTGGATGCAAATATAAATCCTAGGAATCTGATCAGTGTATATACCACAAATACAACTGCGATTACCGTTTCAACAAGTACAACGTACTGAAGCACCGGCATCGGTGTTCCCATATTGGCCAGACATGCCATCGTCTGCTTCGTAGCGATCGCGCTGATTACAAACGGGAATGTAAATGCAGCATAACTCGGATAGAATTTTAATTTCAGATATCCAATCGCCTTTACAAGTGAAAAGAGGTAAAGAACCGTTGCTACTGCAAGCATTGCCAGCAGAAATCCTCTTGACTTTGGCATTACAGACTGTACATATCCTGCGATACAGAGACTTGTAGGCGCCGCATAGATACAGATCAGCGGCTGTGCAGGCTCCGGAACCTGTGGACACTTGACATAGCGTATCGTCACAAGCACAAGCAAAAGAATCAGTGTTACAAAACCAAACCAGAAAGCGATTGATCCGATTCCGGTCTTTTCATAAGCAGGTGCCGTAACTGCCGCTACTGCAATTCCGACATATACAATGTAATAACTTGCAAACACCTTCGGAAGCTGAAGCTTCAGAATAAACTTCACTGTAAAATAAACGATCAGTACGATATGTAAAAGAATCGCAAAATACCAGATATACATTGCCGCCGGTCCAATGAACGGTTTTACATAAGTACTGAGGAGCATCAGTGCCATTGGAAATGTTCCGGATACACTGGCCATAATCGGATTCTGCATATCTTCTTTGATCATTTGCGGAAACATGATCAGTTTCAGCAATACCAGTATCAGTAAGAACGCCGCTACAATACCGCACACAGAACGAATGCCTTCCCCATAGCTCTGCAGCAGATTGCCAAGCGCTGCCAATCCCAGCATAACACCACAAAGAGGGATCGGAACTTTTTTAATTATGTCTTTCATATTGATGAATTCCTTTCTGTCTCAATAAAAATTGTCACAACAACCCTGATCAGATCTCTGCAATCGCCCGTCTCGGTGCCGGTTCATCGATCTCATCAAGATTTTTGATTCCCAGTTCACGACAGACAATCTGAGCCACTTTCCATGTACACAATCCTGTGAAGAAAATGCACTGTTCTTTATGCTCTCCACGTCCTTTATCAAATTCCTTCGTAAGAACTCTGCAGCAGATTGCGTTTTTCTGATTTGCCACTTTGAACCAGTCGTGAAGTTCTTTGGTCAGCTCCATACATTTCACACTCTTCGGATTCGTAGGACCATCCTGCTCTGTTCTTCCAAAAAACATTCCCAATGCGAGAATTCCTCCGTTAAATGCACCACAGACACATCCGGACTTTCCTGCACCTACCGCCATACCGGATGCCATTGCAATAACCTCTTCCGGCACATCAAGCTTAAATTCATCACGAATTGCACTGATCAGTGCTTCACAACAATAATAACCATCCTTAAATTTTTTCTCTGCCACCTGCTGTACCGCTCTTGGGCTGATTTCTGTTACTCCAATATTCATCATTTTTCCTCCTGATCTTACAATATATTTGTTTATATTTTATCATAGTTTCTTTCTTTTTCTTTATCAGTATTATCTATAAACATATTCAAATATACTATAATTATAAATAAATACAAAAAACGGCTCTGAAAATTTTTCTTTTTTTGTAGAAAAAGTAAAATTTTCAGAGCCTTATCAACACTTTGTTACCATCTGTCAATTATCTGGTGATAGATCCTGTATTAATTCTGTCCATCCAGCTTTTTACATGTTTCTGAAAGATGTCAACACCATTTCCTATCGATTCATTTTTTCTTGTCACCATACAGATCTTCCATTCATAGATGCCGTCTGAAAACGGAATCAGCACCAGATCATCATGTCCCATATCATCCGACACAAAATCCACCGTAACAGAGATCCCTTTATTTTCTCTGACCATCTTGTGGCACAGACTGAATCCGCTTGCCTCAAACATGATATTCGGTTCAAATCCGGCTTCGCGGCATTTATCAACGATCAGATGATGAATCTTGAATTCCCGGCTTTCTATATATAATGGTTCATCTTTCAGATCCTGTATGGTAACAGAGCTTCTGCTACTGAGGGGATGTTTTTTATTGACCAGAAGCTTGACCGGAAACGATTCCAGTTCCAGCACTTCATACAGCTCTTCATCACACGGAGCCAGAGTAAACATCACATTTCCCTCTCCTGTCTGAAACCAGCGTTCGATCTGCAGGTCCGGACATTCTCTGTAATGGAGCTCAATCTCCGGATATTTACTTTTGAAATCCAGCAGGCATTCCGGTGTGACAAGACGAAGAATGCCAAAAGCAGAGAGCAGATCAACCACACCATGCTCCTGCTGTCTGATTCGCAGAATATCATTTCTCATGTTATGATATTCCTCAAGTTCGGTTTTCGCATATTCCAGAAAACGCTTTCCACATTCCGATAGTTCCATTCCGCTTCCGGTTCTCAGAAACAGCGTACAGTCGCATTCGCTTTCCATATTCTTTATCACTCTGCTGATTCCCTGCGGAGTCATATAAAGAAGTTTTGATGCTTTTGTAAGATGGCGTGTCTCGGCTACTACTATAAATACTTTCAAATCCCGGATATTCATAATTACTTCATCACCTCTTCCATATTATATCATATTTTTCTTCTTTATTTTCCTCTGTTTTTTTATCAAAAAAATTAGCACTCATATTTATTCAAAAAATTAGCACTCACCTATTGACAGTGCTAACAATATATGTTATATAATAACTATAGCAAATAAAACAACTAAAACATTCAGATACATTTTAAGGAGGAATGACTTATGTTACTTACAAACAGAGGATTTAATAATTTATTTGATGAGATGTTCGATGACCCATTCTTCACCCGTCGGTATGACAACACATCCGTTCAGGTAATGAAAACCGATATCCATGAAAAAGACGGCAATTACATCATCGAGATGGAACTTCCGGGATATGCAAAAGAAGAGATCAAAGCGGATCTCAAAGATGGATATCTTACCATTACAGCTCACAAGAATGAGACCAAGGAAGAAAAAGAAGCCAGAGGCAAATGCATCCACAAAGAACGCTACACCGGAACCTGCAACCGCAGCTTCTATGTAGGAGAAGAACTGTCTCAGGAGGATATCAAGGCAGCATTTAAAGACGGTGTCCTGTGCCTGCAGTTCCCGAAAGAGATCAAAAAGCCGGAAGATCAGCCTAAAATGATCACCATTGAATAATAGCATGGATAGCTCTTCAAAGTTATCCTCTGCACCAGATTCTCTTTAGGAAAGGGGACGCAACCATCTGATTTTGAGATGGTTTGCGGCACCCTTTTTTTTGGAAAAAGATTCAGCGTTCCCTCCGGTGCATCAGCCAACCGAGCCTTCAGCTGCTTCTGGGTTTCCTGCAATTCATCAATTTCCCTGACTAAATATTCTTTAAATTGATTGTGTTCAAGCATATATATCAACCTCCGTATATTTGATGGTATTTTTTCCGGGGCTTTTCATGTATAGATTCGTTATTGGATTTCTTGATGGTATTTTTCTTTTTGAATTTCATGCATAGACTTGATATTGGATTTCTTGATGGTATTTTTCTTCAAATTTTTCATGTATAAACTTTACATTTGATTTTGTGATGGATTTCTCTTCAAAATTTTGCATGTATGGATTACGTTTTGAAATATAAGATGGTAGTCACCAGACACCTTATCTGTTGCCCGCCAGCGGCTTTTGCTATAGCCAGCCAAAAAAGCACGGAAGGAATCCTCAATTTTATTTTTCTGATTTTAAACCACATCCAAAATATATACCTGCGAATTGGATACATGGTCATCCACCATGCAAATATATAATTCCATTTTCTTTTCTGGCAATCAATCTTTTTTCCGTTACGAATCAGAAACCGGGCCCTTTTCACAATACTTCTCTTCCATCAGTTTTTTTCATATACCCTATTTTTATTTCATATTATATCAGAAATTTTACAATTATCTTTTCCACTGTTTTTGTATTCAACGGAGTCTTACTTGTTTCCATAGAGAACAGAAACCTATCTCCGTAGTGATATCCATTTTCCATATAATAATTGATCTTCTCACTTGCTTTTTGGGAATATTCCGGACTATCCATCATGCCAAAATGTTCATACACGTATGCCTTACGGGTTCTGACATTCAACAGCAGGAAGTCCGGATATACAATCCTACCGTCCTGCATCCATACTTTCGGCTCATAGACATAAGGAATCTGATTTCGGTAAAATAAGTCTGCAAGAATCTTTTCCGACTTAGACCTCACCGGCTCACCCCTCTCAGAAAAAATCTTCTGCAAAATCGGATAAGGATTTTCTCTGCCCGGATTCTTCTCATACCATTCTCTGACATATGCTTCTTCTGCCGGAATACATGGTGAAACTAATGCCTGCCTCGCCGCAGGCATTGCCTGATACATGTCATCAATCGACACGTGATATTCATCCAGCATGCGTTTGCCATATTTTAATCTTGCCTCTACGATAGACAATACTTTACTGTCATATGCTTTCTGTGCAAGTGCTGCCGCCAGATCTTTCTTCTTTTTGGAAAGATACTGCCTCTTCCTGCCTTCCCTATAAATGTAATATTGCACATTTTGATTCTTTTGCAAAAGATTCAGCGTTCCCTCCGGTGCACCGGTCAACCGGGCCTTCAACTGCTTCTGGGTTTCCTGCAGTTCATCAATTTCCCTGACTAAATATTCCTTAAATTGATTGTGTTCAAGCATATATATCAACCTCCGTATATTTGATGGTATTTTTTCTGGGGCTTTTCATGTATAGATTCATTATTGGATTTCTTGATGGTATTTTTCTTTTTGAGTTTCATGCATAGACTTGATATTGGATTTCTTGATGGTATTTTTCTTCGATTTTTTCATGTATAAATTTGACATTTGTTTTTGTGATGGATTTCTCTTCAAAATTTTGCATGTATAGAATACGTTTTTGAAATATTAGATGGTAGTTGCCGGATGACCTGTCGGGAAATGGTATTTTCATCATAATGCTTCTCCTGCTTTTTTACAAGCTGATCTTATCGAGAGCAGCATAAAAATGTGCCCGGATGATACCGGGCAACACAAAGATTAATATTACTGTTCCAATTGTAAAGATATGTTTGCTTCTTCTACAGATCCAGCCTGCACTTCTGAAGTCGTACTGTATAGATCCCGTAGGTAACCGTCATAAGTCCATAACAAATTCCAAGAAGTATGACTGCAATCAGTCCGGTCTGCCAGATCAGATGTCCGATCATTGCTATCACTATAGCTAACATCAGCATTGTTTTCATCAACATAAACGTCTTATAGCTTGCCATATAGATCACTTTGCGTTCTGCCTCATCACAGCTTGCGAGGAAATCTCTCTGGAAATGAATATCTGAAGCCTCCCCTCTCTTCATCGGATCCTTTTGTTTGATCTGCTTTACCATAGCCACCTGGTACATTCCACAGATGGCAGTGCATACAATCAGCAGCACTGCACAGTACAGCATCCTGCCGGCAGCTCCTTTGCTGTCCAGTTGAAAAGAAAATGCCAGAAATATCATCCCCAGACACATACCGATATTGCTAACCATCACTCCAACGGTTCCCCAGAAATCAAACTTTTTATCCATACGATCCTGCAGTTCATCGTCTTCCTGCCCTTCCATAGAGCGGATAATCATTCCACTCTTCCAATAGCAGAGTATACACAATATCAGGACGATCAAAGTCAGAACAACCATAATGATCAATACATGCTTCGTGATCCATCCAGATAATGCTCCCATCATTCCCGCAACGCCATCTTCATAATAGATGGACACATATCCTCCGACACCTCCGATCACACCTCCCAGGGCCATAAACAACAGCATCTTAATATAAGAATTCATTTTCTTTGATTTTTCTTTTTTCACTTCTCTACTCATCTTTATTCTCCTCATCTTCTACATATATGAATATCTCTTCTACCGGTACCTGAAATATCTTTGCGAGCTTTAATGCCAGCGTTACTGAAGGTGAATAATCTCCTCTCTCAATCTGACTGATCGTCTGCCTTGATACTCCTGCCATCTTTCCAAGAGTCGTCTGATTCACATTAATTCTGGCCCGGTGTTCTTTCAGGCGATTCTCCAATCCCATTCGTCTACCTCCTCACGCAATGTCAAATTGACAACTTTATTTTTCATTATGACAACTTTTCTTGTCATATGTATCATAGCATTGACAACTATAGTTGTCAACAAGAAATTCCCATATTATACAAAAAAGGAACAACTCTTTTCCTAACGTATAGAAATGAGTTATTCCTCTGTTTTTTTCTTCTTTTTTTCTGATATTCTATCTCATACCACTGCAGAAAATCTCCAAATATTTTTCCTTCTGCAATGGCACGGATCTGTGCAGCTTCCTCCAGCGTCTTATAGCCGCCAAGATTATAGCATTTCTTTTTAAACATAATCTGTGCGATCCATTTATTACGTTTTTTGTTATAGTACACCCCCCGCACTCCGCTTGTGTTGGTCTTATACATAGTATCTGTCTGAAGCTTTTCCACACAAGTCCCGTCCACATAATGCATGTGATTCGCAGGATTCCGTTGGTAGCCGCAGCTGGTTGTCCATCCGCTCTGCAGATTGGACTGACGTACATCCACAGTATTTCCACAATCACACTGACAGTGCCAGACATGAAATCCCTTTTCTTTTTCTACGTATGAAAGAACGGTAAGCATTCCAAAGCGTTTTCCCACCCAGTCTTTTAAGGGCGGTCTTTTCCCACAGCCGCAGCTTCTCACTCCGCCTGTAATCAGTCTCCGCTTTGTTGTCTCTATTTCTTTCCCACACTCACATTGACAGAGCCAGAGGGGATTTCCATCTTTTGCCTTATTGCCGGATCGGCCTTTGACATGCAGTTTCCCAAAATGATATCCCGTTAAATCTTTGACCCCATCGTAGGCAGATGGTTCACAGCCACAGCTGAAGATTACGCCCGGCTTTAACCGGCGGCTTTCCACCAGAATTTCATTTCCGCATTCACAGCGACAGCGCCATACTACCGCATTCCGCACACATTGTTGTGTCGGCTCCAGAACCGTTAACTTTCCGAATCGTTTTCCCGTCAGGTCGTTCCCTCTCATTTCTCAATCTCCATGTATATTGAGTTGTCAGCCATAAAATATTTAAGAAACTTTTCTACCGCCATCCCGGTTTTTACTCTTCTACAAATCCCATTAATATCAGCTCTCTGATAAGTCCCTCGACATCCGTTCTGGCAGTTTCTTCATCTACATCAAAATGTTCTAACACAAGCCTGATCATTTCTTCTGTATCAGCCACTTCGTCGATATGCTCCCAAACAAATGTTGCAACGCGATTAGGCGAGAATAATCCATTAAATTTTTTAGTAGCTTCCCCGGTCGGAACGATAATCGATTCCCCGGCGATCTTTCGGAGGATAAAATTTTTATTTCTTTTCATGGTCTCTGATTCTCCCATCTTTTTTGTGCGGATAATATTCCGCTTTCTATCATCTACACAGACTTCAATGCAGATCCTTCATATAAAACACTCTCTAACGTATCTACTGCTCCCGGATTTTTCGTACACAGAAAACGGTAGATCTTTATTTCTTCCGATAATTCGGTAACCCAATTCAAGGCTTTTCGAACAAATACGTCATTCCAGCTGTTAACTGTTAATTCACTGTAAATTGCAGAAAAGGCTCGATGCCCGCAAATTAGTTCTACGTGATCTTCTGGTGCCTGCCGTAGAACGACAATGGCTTTGATCGGTGCCTGACGATTCAGATGAATATTGGATGTACCGCAAAACGGCGCACCATACGCATACCAGGTACCGTTTCTTTTGCGGATGATCGTACGGTCTCCGTTAATGATCTCTGCGCCTCTGTAAATCCGCCACAAATCTCCCTGCGTTGATTTTCCCGTACCGGAAGGAGCTGTGAACAGAATCGCCTGCCCATCTTTTTGTATATGACAGCTGTGCAGGATCATGGCATCAAATCTCATCAGCAGCTTTTCAATGCAAAAAAGTTTTCCAGATGATTCCCCCGTTCTATTTCCTCTTTCAGCCATTCCACACTCAGATAATGGCAGACTCCACTGTCTGTTCCCAGAATGGTAACGGCATGATAATATCCATCATGGACATGAAAGCAGGCTTCCGTCCCTTCCTGATTTTGATAGTAATGGAACTTGGCTATCTCTCCGACAAAAACAGGGGTTTTCTCTAAGAAAGAAGGAATATTATCCGTCTGGCAAAATCTTAATGTATAGTCGGGTTCACATGGCTCCACAAGGAACTCTCTCATATAACTGTTTTGTGCCGGGAAAACAAAATCAAATACCACGCGTAATACAATATCTGCAATCCGGTAATAGGCTTCGCTGCTCATAGTGATTCCTCCGCTTTCCTAAGCTGTGTAAGTTCCTCTTGAAGAAGAGCTGAATAGTAATGGCAGAATTCACATAGATATTCCGGTTCCCCATCAATTGCTCCGGTCTCACAGTATGCTCCGGCGGCACAGACAGGACAGATGCCAAGATATCGGCAGGTGCTGCACTTCTTTGAAAGCTGTACTTCTTTTGTATAGCGTGAAATTGCTTTCCACGCATCTGCAAAGCTTTCCCTCTCAAGACTGTGAATGTCGTCGTTTGCCACACCGCAGTCAGACACTTCCCCTTTCCAGTTTATCCAGAACGCACTGACTCCGCTGCGGCAATATTTCTTTTTTCTCCCATGCCGTTACAACTTGCCCAAAATACTCCGGCACCTGAATCTCCGGCCGTCCGAACCGGATTCCTCTTGCTTTTGCAGCTGCAATTCCTTCAGCCTGACGCTTTCGAATGTTGCTACGTTCATTTTCTGCCACAAAAGAAAGTACCTGAAGAACAATATCACTTAAAAAAGTTCCCATCAGATCTTTCCCTCGTCTTGTATCCAGAAGAGGCATGTCCAACACGACTATGTCAATTCCTTTTTCTTTGGTAAGGATACGCCACTGTTCCAGAATTTCCTCATAGTTTCGGCCTAGTCGATCAATACTATGAATATACAGTAGGTCATCTTTTTTTAATCTGCATACCATTCTTTTGTACTGAGGACGTTCAAAATCTTTTCCGGACTGTTTATCCATAAAGATATTCTGTTTGGGAATCTCCTGCTCCTCCAGGGCAATTACTTGTCGATCTTCATTCTGATCACGGCTACTGACACGGATATATCCATATGTAGCTGACAAATCATTCTCCTTTCCAGCCAAACCAGATCGCATTTCTCTGTTTTGACCTCTTTACTATTAAGTAAAATTCAAACGCTGAAAATATCACATTAGAATTCCACTCGATGGGAGAGTTTACACAATAAAACAAAAAAAATCCATTCACCTCATTCCAAAATACAATTCTTAAAATAATTATAATATATTATTAATAAATTCTTTCGTTTTTTTATTACACTTGAAATTCCTTTATACATATAACTATACTTCAGAATATAAGAAAGTACAAAAAAAAGGACCCTGTAATATACTATTACAATGTCCTTTTTTCACTTCACATACTATATCAATTAATGAATCGAAAAATCCCGGATTATTTATTTGAAAATTTTAATATTTCCTACCAGTGGCAATTCTTTCTTCGTCCCCTTGCATGCACTCACAATTCCCATGATCGCAATGATAAAAATTGCAAAGCCTGCAACGTCCAGTATTCCGGACAACATTGTATTTCCAAAGTTGATAAAGGAATACAATCCGAATACAGCTTCACCGTCCAGCAGATCCAGAATCGCAGAGATCACAAACAGCGAAACGCCCTGGTTCACGTGCTGTTTTACATACTCTGACTTTTTATTCCCGGCAAGAAGTGGAATCAGAACCAGAAATCCAAAATAAGACAGGATTCCCATCCCCTTATTCTGTCGCACTTCCTCCTGCGGAAAATATTCTTCCTGTGTCTGCCCCTGCCCATATGTATTCTGTTCATATGTATTCTGCGTATAGGTATATTCCTGCGTATTTCCCTGCCGGCAGCCTCCCTGAGAACCATTTCCTGCATTCTGTCCTGTGTTCTGTCCTGCACCGGCATTTTCCTGCGATGTCTGTACCGGGATCTCAGCACCGCATTTGGGACAGAACCTGGTTCCGTCCTCTACTTTATTTCCACATTTCACACAATATGCCATCTTTTAATCCTCCAATCCCAGAATCTCTGCCAGTACTTCAATCATGATCTCATTTGTACAGGACTTGACATATCCCATCATATGAAGCGATATCTCATCCTGCCTCTGCGCCTCTGTAAGTGACGGATTCTGATTCGTTTCATTAATCAGCTGAATCAGCTGAGGCGTAAGTTCTTCATATATTTCCATCGTTGTCTGTGTCACCAGTTTTCTCAGATCTTCTTTCTTCGTTGGTACCATCTTATCCTCCTAACCGAAGCTGCGGACCTTAAAGTCACGCTGCGCTTCTCTCTGCTGATCCTTCTTCGCAATGTCCTGACGCTTATCGTATAATTTCTTACCTTTTGCCAGTCCGATCTCTACTTTTACCAGACTTCCTTTGAAGTATACCTTAAGCGGCACAATTGCCATTCCTTTTTCTTTTGTCTTGCCCATGAGTTTGTTGATCTCCGCTTTATGTAAGAGGAGCTTACGCACCCTCAATGGATCCTTATTAAATATATTTCCTTTTTCATATGGACTGATATGCATTCCGTAGATGAACACTTCTCCATTTTCAATGCGGATAAATGCTTCCTTGATACTGCATTTTCCCATTCGAAGGGATTTCACCTCCGTACCATGCAGGGCAATTCCCGTCTCATACGTTTCCAGAATAAAATAATCGTGATATGCTTTCTTGTTGTTGGCAACCATCTTACCATTGCTTTTCGCCATAATTCATATCTCCTTCATCTGCAATCTCAAAATCTATTGTCCGAAGCAGCCGGTCAGTACCTGTAACTCTGACTTTAAGCTTCTGACCCAGTTTATACACCTTATGTGTATGAATCCCTGTCATCTGATAATGTGTTTCATCATATTCATAATGATCATCTGTCATATTCACAACATGAACCAGACCTTCGATCGTGTTGGGAAGTTCCACATACATTCCCCATTTGGTAAGACCGGATACGACTCCTTCAAATACTTCTCCGATATGCTTCTGCATATATTCCACTTTTTTCAGCTTGATCGTTTCCCGTTCCGCCTCATCGGCCCTCCGTTCCATCTCGCTGGAATGCTTCGTCACTTCCGGAAGGATACTCTGATAATGCTCCATTTTCTCCGGAGTCATCCTGCCTCTTAAGTTATCCTTGATGATCCGGTGGATCTGAAGATCCGGATACCTGCGGATCGGGGAGGTAAAATGCGTATAATAATTCGCTGCAAGTCCAAAATGACCGGTATTCTCTGGCGTGTATCTTGCCTGCTTCATAGAGCGGAGTGCCAGTCGACTGATCAGTGCTTCTTCCGGTGTATTTTCTACTTTCGCCAGCAATTTCTGAATTTCTTTCGGGCGGATCTCATTCGTCCCCACATGCATCGAATATCCAAAATTATTGATGAATGTTGCAAGTGCCCGTATCTTTTCCTCATCCGGAGCTTCATGTGTACGGTATACAAACGGAAGTTCTCTCCAGTAATACTCCTCAGCTACCGTTTCATTGGCCAGAAGCATAAAGTCTTCTATGATCTTTGTTGCCACATTTCTGTCATAAGGGCGGATTTCAATCGGTTTCCCTGATTCATCCAGAATCATCTTGGTCTCCGGAAAATCAAAATCAATAGAGCCCCTCCGTTTTCTGCGCTCCCGGATGATCCCCGACAATTCTTTCATGAGACGAAACATCGGTACAAACTCCTGATATCTCTCGATTTCCTGCACATCCTCGTCTTCCAGTATCTTTTTCACACTGGTATAAGACATTCTACGATCCACACAGATCACCGTCTCTGCGATCTCATGGTCTGTTACATGTCCGGACATATCTACCTTCATGATACAGCTGAGTGCAAGCCGGTCTTCTCCTTCATTCAGAGAACAGATCCCATTCGAAAGCCTGTGTGGAAGCATGGGAATCACGCGGTCTACCAGATATACACTGGTCCCCCGCTCTTTTGCCTCCCGGTCAAGCGCACTGTTCTCCTGCACATAGTTTGTTACATCTGCAATGTGAACGCCCAGAAGATATCCATCCTCTTCCCTCGTCACAGACACTGCATCATCCAGATCCTTTGCATCTTCGCCGTCTATCGTCACCATCTGCCAGTTCCGGAGATCCCTACGCCCCGCCATGTCTGCATCACTTACGGGCTTTGCAACCCGATCGGCCTGATTCATGATCTTTTCCGAAAATCCTACCGGCAGATCATATCCTTTCACGATCGACATAATGTCCGTTCCCGGATCATTGACATGACCAATGATCTCTACCACTTTTCCTTCCGGCTTCTTACCAGGCTCACCATAAGAAGTCAATTCCACCACGACTTTATGACCATCCATTGCTCCTTTGGACTTTTCAACCGGCACAAAGATATCCTGTGCAATCCTTTGATTATCCGGAATCACAAAGCCATAATTCTTCCCGTGACGCATCTGGTACAACCCTACGACCTTTGTAACTCCCCGTTCCAGAATCCGTACAACTTTTCCTTCCCGTCTGCGTTCTTTCGGCTCCCTTATGATTACAATCTCTACTTTATCTCCGTCCAGAGCACCTCCGTCTTCCTTTTCATCAATATATACATCTGCGTCTTCTCCTTCGATGACAACAAAGCCAAATCCTTTCAGGCTTGCCCGATACGTTCCTGTCAGCCTCCTTGCCTCTCCCTTACAGTACTTTCCTTTTTTGGACAGATAGATCTTACCCTCCAGTTCCAATTCTTCAAGAATCTTTCTGAGATCATCCCTCTGTTCTTTTGAGACCTGCAGAAGAATGGCCATTTCCTTGAATTTCATGGGTACATACAAGTCGTCACAGATCAGGTCATAGACAACTTTTTTTCGTTTTTCATATAACTTATCCATACTTTCGCAGTCCCCCCTTATCTTTTTCTCCCATTAACCAAAAGAGACACTCCCTTACAGGAGTGTCCCACCATTTTCCTAAAAATATGCTAATCCTACGCAAATACTTTTAAATTCAACACTGCTGCCAGTACAATAAACAGAATCGCAAGGAATTTTGTAGACTTCACCAGTGCACCTTCAATAGAACGTCCCTTGTTCTGTCCCCAGTAAGAGTCAGCCATACCACCAATGGTACCAAGCCCCGCTGACTTACCTTCCTGCATTAATACGATCGCTGTCAATGCGATACAGTCTATTGCAAATATAATCATCAAAACAATTTTTAAAATTTCCACTTTTCACACCTCCTGCGGATAAACCACATTTATTCTAGCACAGGAGGCCTGATATAGCAAGACAAATTTGGATTGTGGCATAATCTTTTTATAGCGATTTGTTATCTCCCGTCGGCAAATGGATTTTCATACACCGCAACATCGGCAAGTCTTTCCTCTATTCTCAGAAGCTGGTTGTATTTTTCCACGCGTTCCGACCTGCACGGTGCTCCTGTCTTGATCTGTCCTGCATTAAAAGCAACTGCTATATCTGCAATCATTGAATCCGAAGTCTCTCCTGAGCGATGAGAAATGATCGTACGGTAACCGGCGTTCTGGGCCATCGTTATCGCATCAAATGCTTCCGTCAGTGTTCCGATCTGATTCACCTTGATCAGAATGGCATTGGCAACATTTTTTCGAATCCCCTTTTCCAGTCTTTTTGTATTGGTCACAAACAGATCATCTCCTACCAGCTGCGTATCCGTCCCCATTCTGGTTGTAAGCAGTTCCCATCCTTCCCAGTCATCTTCGTCCAGCGGATCTTCAATGGAGGCAATCGGAAATTCATCCGTAAGATCGATATAATAGTCAATCAGCTCCTCTACAGAACGGATCACTTTTCTACCCGTCATCTTACCTTCTCCCTCAAATACATATTTCTTAAAGTTCTTATCATACAATTCTGTTGCCGCTACATCCAGCGCGATCACCATATCTTCACCGGCTTCATATCCTGCGTCTCCTACTGCTTCAACAATATACCGCAATACTTCCTTCGCATCTTTCAAATCAGGTGCAAATCCCCCCTCGTCACCAACTGCAGTCGAATATCCATCCCTTTTAAGCAGCTGTTTTAATCTGTGATATACTTCTGCACACATCCGCAGTCCTTCCCGATACGACTGTGCTCCTGTCGGCATGATCATAAATTCCTGTATATCTATCGTATTATCTGCATGTTTGCCCCCATTCATGATATTAATCATCGGAACCGGCATTCTCTTGGCATTGGTACCTCCCAGATAGGAATACACAGGCATTCCCAGAGCCGTGGCTGCCGCTCTTGCGGCCGCCATCGATACCCCCAGGATCGCATTGGCCCCAAGATTAGACTTGTTCTTCGTTCCGTCCAGCTGAATCAGTATCTGATCCAATGCTGCCTGGTCATATACATTCATTCCGATGATTGCAGGTGCGATCTTTGCGTTGACATGATCTGCAGCGTGCTCAACACCCAGACCTGCATATCGTTTTTCGTGGTCTCTGAGTTCCACAGCCTCATGCTGTCCTGTAGATGCTCCCGACGGAACGCTTGCTCTTCCACAGAATTCATCTCCTGCCAGCAGTTCTACTTCTATCGTAGGATTTCCTCTGGAATCAAGGATTTCTCTTGCGTACACATCTGTAATCGGCAGATATTTATACATCATATTTCCTCCTTCCACAGAAAATATTATGTGCGAATTGCATAGTTATAATGCGGGTTTTTCTTATATTATTTCCGTTGACTTTTCATATAGTGAGCGTTACAATCGGATGTGGTAAAAGAATGGTTTTTCCATTACAAAAGAATTACATTGGGGAATGTTATTATGAAATCAAAATTAAAAAACTTTGCTCTTCTTACCGTCAGTACACTGATCATGGCGGTAGGTGTCTATTTTTTCAAGTTTGCCAACAACTTTACGTTTGGCGGCATCACAGGTCTGGCCGTTTTGATCGCCAGATTTTCACCACTTTCAGCCAGTGACTTTACTTTTATTGCTAATATGCTGCTTCTCCTGCTCGGATTCATCATTCTCGGCAAAAAGTTTGCGATCAAGACAGCCTACAGCAGCATTTTATTGTCTGTGTCTTTGTCTTTGCTGGAAAGACTCTGCCCGATGGACGGACCTCTGACCGACCAGCCGATTCTGGAACTGATATTTGCCATCGTGCTTCCTGCATTCGGTTCCGCGATTCTGTTCAACATCGGTGCTTCCAGCGGCGGAACAGATGTCATTGCCATGATATTGAAAAAGTATACCAGCGTCGATATCGGAAAGGCTCTGCTTTTATCTGACTTTTTAATCACGCTTGCCGGTTTCTTCGTATTTGATATTCAGACGGGTCTGTACTCCTTCCTGGGACTGACCATGAGATCAACGCTCATTGACAGCTTCATCGAAAGTCTGAACCGCTCCAAATACTTCAACGTTGTATGCTCGAATCCTGAGGATATATGTTCCTATATTAAAGATAAGCTGCACAGAAGTGCAACGATCGTTCTGGCACAGGGAGCATTCTCCGGCGAAGACAAATACATCGTCCTGACCGTATTAAGTCCGACAGAAGCTGTAAAACTTCGAAATTTTATCAAAGCCACAACACCGGATGCATTTCTTCTGATATCCAATACCAGTGAAATTATAGGAAAGGGGTTCCACTCTGTCTAGAGTGCAACCCGCTTTTTATTTCTCATATTTCTTTTTATACCAGAATTCCCTATTCGACAATCAATCCCTGATCTCTGATCACGTCGATTACCTGATCTACATATTTCGCACACAGTTCATCTGTTTCTGCTTCCACCATAACACGAATCACCGGCTCTGTTCCGCTTTCTCTCACAAGGATCCGTCCGTCATCTCCAAGCGCCTCTGCCACTGCGTCCACCGCTTTTACTACTTCCGGATTCTCACGTGCGGTCTTCTTATCTGCCACACGGACATTCTTCAGAAGCTGCGGATAGATCGTCACTTCTTCTGCAAGCTTTGCGAGGCTTATCTTTTTCTCCAGAATGACTTCCATGATCATGAGAGAGGTCAGGATCCCGTCTCCCGTCGTTGCATGTTTGCTGAAAATGATATGACCAGACTGTTCACCGCCAAGTGAATAGTTATTCTGAACCATATTTTCATATACATACTTATCACCGACAGCAGTCTTCTCATACTTCAGTCCGACTTTATCGCATGCCTTGTAAAGGCCCAAATTGGACATGATCGTTGTAACGATTGTATCACCGTTCAGACGTCCGTTCTCTTTCAGATACTTGCCACAGATGTAGAGAATCAGATCACCGTCAACAACATTTCCATTCTCATCAACAGCAATACATCTGTCTGCATCTCCGTCAAAAGCAAATCCTACATCCAGATGATTATCTTTTACGTACTGCTGCAGAACCTCAATATGTGTGGAACCACAATTCGTATTAATATTCGTTCCATCCGGCTCGCAGTTAATCACATACGTCTTTGCTCCCAGTGCATCGTATACACTCTTTGCAATGGCAAATGCACTTCCGTTGGAACAATCAAGCCCGACCTTCATATCTTCAAAAGAACGAGTTGCAAGTGAGATCAGATAACCGATATAACGGTTTCTTCCTGCTGCATAATCTACAGTACGGCCAATATTCTCCTTCTTAGCCAGCGGAAGTTCTCCCATCTCTCCGTCAATATAACTTTCAATCTTTGCTTCGACTTCTGCTTCCAGTTTATGCCCTTTTCCGTTGATTACCTTGATTCCGTTATCATAAAACGGATTGTGGCTTGCAGAAATCATGATTCCACAGTCAAAATTCTCAGTTCTTGTTACATATGACACACTTGGTGTTGTTGTTACATGAAGCAGATAAGCGCTCGCACCGGATGCTGTAAGACCTGCAACCAGAGCATATTCAAACATATAACTGCTTCTTCTTGTATCTTTTCCGATGACTACTTTTGCCTTATGATCCTGTCCGTAATACCATCCAAGGAATCTTCCCACCTTGAATGCGTGTTCTACTGTTAATACTTCATTTGCTTCTCCACGGAACCCATCCGTTCCAAAATATTTACCCATATTGATTAATCTCCTTTATGCAGTTTAACACATCTGCCGATTTTTTTGCACAATCAGCATCTACACCCTATCTATTATATATGCTTTTTCCACAATATACAACCCATAATACATCAGATACGGGACTCGTGTTCTAATTACAGAGGGTGCAGTATTCACACCTGCACCCTCATATCTATTCTGAGACTTTCTGAACTCTAATGATGGAACAGACGGATTCCGGTAAAGGACATCACCATTCCATATTTGTTACATGTTTCAATTACATTATCATCTCTTACAGATCCGCCCGGCTGTGCAATGAATTTTACACCACTTCTGTGTGCACGCTCAATATTATCACCAAACGGGAAGAAGGCGTCTGATCCAAGAGCTACATCTGTCATCTGATCCAGCCATTCTCTCTTGGCTTCTCTTGTAAATACTTCCGGTTTTTCCTTGAAGATCTTCTCCCATGCTCCGTCTGCCAGTACATCCATATAGTCCTCTCCGATATACAGATCGATCGCATTGTCTCTGTCTGCACGTCTGATGGAATCCACAAACGGAAGATTCATTACCTGCGGTGCCTGTCTCAGCCACCAGTTGTCTGCCTTCTGTCCTGCCAGTCGTGTACAGTGGATTCTGGACTGCTGTCCCGCACCGATACCGATTGCCTGTCCGTCTTTTACATAACACACAGAATTGGACTGTGTATACTTTAAAGTAATCATGGAAATCGCCAGATCGATCTTTGCCTGTTCTGTCAGATCTTTATTCTCTGTTACGATATTGGCAAAAAAGTCATCATCGATCTTCAGTTCGTTTCTTCCCTGCTCAAATGTAATTCCGAATACATCCTTATGCTCCAGCGGCTCCGGTACATAATCCGGATCGATCTGGATCACATTGTAATTACCGTTCTTTTTCTGCTTCAGGATCTCCAGCGCCTCCGGCTCATATCCTGGTGCAATCACACCATCAGACACTTCTCGCTTGATCAGTTTTGCAGTATCCACGTCACATACATCAGATAAAGAGATAAAATCTCCGAAAGAAGACATACGATCTGCTCCTCTGGCTCTTGCATATGCACTGGCAAGTGGGGATAATTCTCCAAGATCATCCACCCAGTAGATCTTGGCAAGTGTATCGTTTAATGGAAGTCCGACTGCGGCACCTGCCGGTGATACATGCTTGAATGAAGTTGCTGCCGGAAGTCCCGTTGCTTTCTTAAGCTCACTTACCAGCTGCCATCCGTTAAATGCATCCAGGAAATTGATGTATCCCGGTCTTCCGTTCAGTACCTGAATCGGAAGCTCCTGTCCGTTAGCCATATAGATCTTTGATGGTTTCTGATTTGGATTACATCCATATTTTAATTCTAATTCTTTCATGTCTGATCTCCTTACTGATTCTTATTTACAATCCTGGTTTCGTATGTGCCTGTTGCAATATCAATATAACGAACAAATAATGACACTTTGTTGTCTTCATTCAAACTGTTCCATAACGTCTCTGTGAAAGCATCCATATCATCCGGAATCGCAATCAGTTTCGGTTCCCCTTCAAAGCTCGGAAGAGGATTGCCGTCACACTGATAGGTATGAATAAAATGGCCCTCTCCTGCTGCCGGATTCTCATACGCAAATGTATAGCGATTGCAGCTCTGCGGGTTTCCGTTATTACTCTTCAAAATTGACATGGCATAATTGTAGTTTCCTTTTTCAATATGCATAATACCTGAGATCCTTGGTGTATAATTCGGACCATCCGGTTCAAATTCTCTGCTTCTCAATGACTGTTCAAAAGTCATCTGCCGGTCCATGCCTTCATAGATCGTATCTGTCTGGTCTCCATTTGTTACAATTGTCTTATTACCCAATACGCGTACCGGCGCATAGATGATAAGACTTGGGTCTGTCAGCTTTGACGGATCATATGCCTGCGTACGGATTCCCTCTCCGTCTTCCACAAAGATCCGATTACGGCTGTTCTCACTTCTTCCCATGATAAAATATGCTGTCACCGCTTTGGTTCCGTCCGCGCTTTTTCCTATGATGATTCCGCGTCCCGGATAAGAGTTACTCTGCAGTTCTTTCTCAATTGATAACATTTCCATGAATACGTCTCCTTTTCATTGGTATTTTGACCTGTTATTCTATTATATATAATATAGATACGTTTTTCCAGTCATAATTTGAAGTTATGACATAAACTCCCCATGTTATGTATCACAATCTTTTTTCTCTCCGACCGTTTCTCCCGGCCTTACGATCCGTCTGACCCACTCTTTCCTGATCTCCCACAGATTGCCGCATACATTAAAGATGGTCCATTCATCAATCTCAAACGCACGCTTCCAGCTTTCCCGAATTCTTTTTACTTCCTCCGGATACATCCCCTTATATCTTCCTTCAAAGAATTCAAATCCATTTACCACCCCAAGCTCTTTGAGATGTTGCTTATATGCTTTTTCATCCTCCGCATCCTTCGGAAGATAGATACGGTTCAGCACATAGTCCCATTTTACATCATCAAAGTATATGATCTGATCTTCCGGAACTTCCAGTTCATACACTACCGTTCCCGGAATCGGCTTCAGACAATTCTCCACACTGATGGAGCACCAGATTGGTGCATGCAC
Source organism: Dorea sp. YH-dor226 (assembly GCF_039832105.1). Classification (NCBI taxonomy): domain Bacteria; kingdom Bacillati; phylum Bacillota; class Clostridia; order Lachnospirales; family Lachnospiraceae; genus Dorea; species Dorea sp. YH-dor226. The sequence continues at coordinate 47,822 of NZ_JBDOHS010000002.1, forward strand.
ATCCTCCGGCTTAGGCACCCTCTTTGCCGCCTCTTGTGTAAACCAGTCATAACTTTCCATAAAAAGCGGAGCAATATCCCCAAAATGCATCTCCACATAGACACGGTGATTGATAATCCTTCCGTCTCGTTCCAGCTGATACAATGTCTTATCGTTCTGTCTTGTATACAGCTTTACCATCTTCTGATTCATCCGTTCCCCTCCTGTCTGACGTCCGTTTTCTGTTATTTCCAGATTATCAAAAACCGAAAGAAAGAGCAAGTCTTCTGCATCACTTATCCGCAAAAGGTCAATTGCTTGATTCTGAATTTCAAAAGATTTAATATAATTAAAAAGTGCAGATCCATATATGATCCGCACTTTTTCTCTTTATCAGAAGTTATCCCTGCACATCCTTTTTTGTACATCTGTCTACGATCAAACAAAGAATGATGGTAATCAACATATCCGGAAGAGTATTCCCAACCGGCATATCAACATGCATGAGGAAGCGATATACAACAAATCCAATCACCCATACTGCCATATTGGGGATATTTACGGTTCTACTGCTTGCGTCCTTCTTAAGCAGGAAGAAATCTGCAATCTGAATTGCGATCATCGGTGCAAATACAGAACCGATCAGATACAGAAAGTCTGTAATGTTATCCATAGGGTATATAATTGCCCCGATCGTTCCGATGACCGTAACTATGACAGCAATATACTTTCCATTCCAGACTGAGACAATAGACTCACTGGATATTCCGGCAGAATATGCATCCAGAAACGTTGTTGTAACCGTAGAGAAAACGATAATCAAAAGTCCTGCGATTCCAAGTCCCGCTTTTACCATAATCTGCGCAATATCATATTCTCCGGTATAGATTGCGGCACCCATACCGATCACATACATCCAGCTGCTGACGATTCCATATGTAACTGCACTGACAGCCGTTGCCTTTACCGGCTCTTTTGCCTCTCTGGTATAGTCACTGATCAGCGGAAGCCAGGATAATGGCATTGCCACAGACAGCTCCACTGCCGCACCGAACGTCATACTTTCGTCTGATGCAACTCCGACTGCACCACCGCCAAAAAAGATGACTTTACACAGGATAAGTGTCAGAATGAACAGTGCTGTCATTGCTACCACATTTACCTTTCCAAGATTCGTAATGCCAATCAGGATCCAGAGAATGATCAGTACACCGATCACCAGACACCAGACCCATCTGCCGGTGCTGATCACTCCGTCTGCTGCCAGTGCGCCGTCATAGATCATAATTGCAGTCCATCCGACCAGCTGAAGTACATTCAAAACAGAAAAGAGCAGACTTCCTTTCTGTCCGAAGCTCATCTTTACCGTTTCCATTGCGCTGCGTCTTGCCTTTCCTCCGATCACACCTGCGAGAAACAGCATGATACATCCGATCACATGACCCAGAACAATTGCAAGAAGTCCTTTTCCAAATCCCAGCGGAGCCAGATAGGTTCCTGTCAGTATCTCCGCAATGGATACTCCTGCACCAAACCAGATCAGGCCATTTTCAAAGATAGAGGTACGCTTTTCTTCCATCATTAACGTTCCTCCTTTTCGTCGCATAATTGCGTATATTTACTGCTGATATCAAAACCATGATTCATCGGACCGCTTCCTTGTCCCAGATCAAGCATCGCACCGAGTGCACCGGAAATATAGTCCTTTGCGCGCTCCACAGCCTCATCCAGACCATATCCTTTTGCAAGATTTGATGCAATCGCACTGGAAAGTGTGCATCCGGTTCCATGTGTGTTCGGATTATCAATTCGTTTACCATAAAACCACTGATATGCCCCATTGCGATACAACAGATCATTCGCATCATTCAACTGATGTCCGCCTTTACATAATACCGCACAATGATAAGTCTCACTGATATACTTCGCAGCGGATATCATATCATCTTCCGTTTTTACATGCATTCCCGACAGAACTTCTGCCTCTGGGATATTCGGAGTCAAAACCGCCGCCATCGGGAGCAGGTATTCTTTTAATGTAGCGATTGCCTCATCACTGATCAACTTGGATCCACTGGTCGCTACCATAACCGGATCAACCACAATATTCTTTGCATTGTAACTTTTTAGTTTCTTTGCAATCATTTTGATTAACTCACTGGATGAAACCATTCCAATCTTCACTGCATCCGGATAGATATCTGTAAAGATACAGTCCAACTGTTCTGCCAAAAATTCCGGAGTCACCTCCATGATTCCTGTTACGCCGGTCGTATTCTGTGCAGTCAGGGCAGTGATCGCGCTCATGGCATACACACCATTCGTGATCATCGTCTTGATATCTGCCTGGATGCCGGCGCCTCCGCTGGAATCGCTTCCAGCGATTGTTAATGCTGTTCTCATAATCTCTACTTCCTTTCGTCTTTCGCATTAATTTTATAAAGCGACATAAGGTGGTGCCCCCAATCTGCCGCATGTAGACCGTCAGATCTCTTTCCAGAAATCTTCAGCCATCCGCAGATCTGCATAATAACGATCTGCAGTTTTCTTTATCTCTTCCTGATCGTCATCGCTGAACCTGTCATATACAGCTACCGTATGGAATCCGGCTTTTTTTGCTGTCCGGATCGCATGCAGCACATCTTCAAACACACAGGTATCCCCTGGCTTTGTTCCCAGATACTCTGCAGCTTTCTGATAGACAAGCGGCTGACTTTTTCCGACGCCCACTTCGGAACAGGTAAAGATTCTTTCAAAATAATGTGCAATCCCAAGTCTTTGGAATGCCGCGTCGATATGATCTCTTTCACTTGAAGTAGCAATCACCATCGGGATCTTTCTTTGCCTCATCTCTTCCAGAAATTCCTCCACGCCATGCTTTAGAGGCGCTTCATAATAATAAAAATCCCGAACTGTATGAAGGACTCCTTCTATTATCTGATTCACGCTCTGACTCAGATGGTAATTCTCTTTCATATAGCAGGCAGCTTCTTCCACCGTCATCGGGAACAGAAGTTTACTTAATCCTGGTTCCGGCTCGATCCCCTGATTCTTAAGGTAGCGGACTCCCACCTCTTCCCAGATCTCCATGGAATCCAGAAGTGTTCCGTCCACATCAAATACAGCTCCTTTTATCATGCTTCCACCATTTCTTTTGTCAATAATTTTAATTCTTTTGTCGCGTTTTTTATATCTTTTTGTGCGAATATTGCACTGATTACGGCAATTCCGCATATTCCGGTGCCCGCAAGTTCTGAAACATTTTCCTTACTGATACCACCAATTGCAATCACCGGAATGCTCACAGCATCGCAGATCGCTTTCAGAGTCTCATGACTTACGTCTGCTGCATCCGCTTTGGAATCTGTATGAAAAACCGCTCCAACACCCAGATAATCCGCACCTCTTTTTTCTGCCAGTAATGCCTGCTCAACAGTCTGTGCAGATACTCCGATGATCTTATCCGGTCCAAGCTTTGCACGGACATCTCCGGCTTCCATATCACTCTGTCCCACATGGACACCATCCGCATCCATTGCCAGCGCAATATCCACATTATCATTGATCACAAAAGGAACCTGATAGCGTCTGCATAATTCCTTGATCTCTTTTGCCTCTTCCAGAAACTTCTCTTCATCCAGTTCCTTCTCTCTCAGCTGTACGAACGTTGTCCCGCCTTCCAGCGTCTTCTCCACCTGGCTGTAAAGAGTTTCTCCATTCAGCCAGTGACGATCTGTCACTGCATATAATAGCAGGTCCTTCTTATCGCACTTCATATTTCGCACCTTCTTCCAGCGTTCTGGCATCCATATTGTAGATTGCGTCAATAATGCGGTTGCGGTATGTTGAATTACCGTCACCTTCCTGCATTCTGCTCCATCCGATCTCTCCTGCCAGCCCCATCGTACATACAGCTGCCGCTGCTGCCTCCAGCTTATTCTGAGGATTTGCCACTACAAATGCCGTCATCATACCCGACAGCTGACATCCTGTTCCGGTAATTTTGCCCATCTCCGGACGACCATTGCGGATGACGAAGCACCGGTCTTTGTCACCGACCAGATCAATTGCTCCGGTAATCGCCACGATGCATCCTGCTTTTTTCGCAAACTCTTTTACGAATGCAACAGCGCTGTCAAGGGTATCTTCCGTTACTGCATCGGCTACATCCGCATCTACACCTTTTGTTGTTCCACTTCCCTGTACCAGCGTCTTGATCTCTGAGATATTGCCTCGAATCACATCGAACTGAATCTCATCCATTAATTTTATGGCTGTACTGGTACGAAGTGCACTTGCTCCGGCACCAACAGGATCCAAAAGGACAACATGTCCCAGTTCATTGGCTTTCTTTCCCGCCACAAACATTCCTTCGATACTTCTCTGATCTAAAGTTCCAATATTGATATTCAATCCTCCACAGATCGATGTAATATCAGCCACATCCTCCGGCTCATCTGACATGATCGGACTTCCGCCGCAGGCCAGCAGCACATTCGCAACGTCATTTACCGTCACATAATTCGTAATATTATGCACCAGTGGTACTGTGCTTCTTACATTTTCAATACAATTTCCCAGCATCATCCATTCCTCCTTATTTGCTTTTATTATTTGAGTTCAAAAAACGGATATGCCGTCACAGGCATATCCGTCATTCCATACACGATATTTCCCTACGTTGGCATTATCCAAATCAGGTCTATGGGTCAAGGCACATTCAGCCTACTCTCAGCCGGATCATGTACCGGCTCCCCGTTCTGGTTCATATACAGTATTCATTATACTACTTCTGAGACATTTTGCAAATTCATTCTGATATTTCTTTCGAATTTAGCGTTTCGCGGTTTTCTGTTTTTATTTTTCTCGTCCGGATAAAATAATAAACAATCAGCAGTATCATGGATGCGATTCCGGAGATCGGATAAGAGAGCATCACAACCTCCAGCGTATGATGCTTTGGAAGCACCAGAAGTATCCACGGAACACGCACCAGGAAAACACCCGCCAGATTGATGGCAGTCGGTATCGCTGCATCCCCCAGTCCTCTGAGCGCCCCTGAAGGGATCTCCATAAACACAAATAAAATATAGATCGGGACAAGGTAATGAATCATATATACACCGATATCAATCACATTTCCATCCGTTACAAACAGATGGAACATCGGCCGGCAGAACCAGAGGAGCATCATCTGTGCCGCACCGCAGACGATCAGCGCCAGACCCAGGCATATTTTTATACTTTGGAAGACACGTTTCATCTTTCCCGCTCCATAATTCTGCCCCACAAACGTTGTGACAGTCGCTCCAAATGCGCTGCAGACCGTCCAGAAGATCATATCCATCTTATTATATGCGGCCCATGCCGCTGCTGTATCCGTTCCAAAACTGTTGATAGCAGTCTGCAATATGATGCCGGTTACCCCGGAAATACAAAACTGCAGCCCTCCCGGAAGTCCTACCCGAAGTTCTTCCCATAAAATTTTCCTGTCAATCCCGATCCTTGCCGGTACCAGTTTCATATCAGGATAAGAATTCATCAGTGTGTTCGCGACAATCAACGCACAGACAGCCTGTGATATGACAGTTGCAATCGCCGCTCCTGCAATCCCCAACTGAAAAAACACTACAAAAACTACATCCAGCACAACATTCAGCACACTACAGACGATCAGATAGTAAAGCGGACGTCTGGAATCACCGACGGCTCTCATGATTGCTGATCCCATGTTGTATGTGAGCGTCGCAATCAATCCCAGGAAATAGATCCTGAGATATATAATCGAATCCGTCATCACATCGCCCGGTGTCTTCATTACTTCAAGAATCCATGGCGTGATACACCAGCCAATCACCGCCAGCATCATGCTGATCACGATTGAAAATGCATATGCTGTATGCAGACTTTTATGTAGTTTTTCCAGATTTTTTGCTCCAAAGTACTGAGAGATGATCACTCCTGCACCGGTAGAAAGTCCACTGAAAAAGTATACTACAATGTTCGTAAGCATTGCAGCCGATCCCCCTACACTGGCCAGAGCCTGTTTCCCCACAAACCGGCCAACAATTGCTGCATCCGCCACATTGTATAACTGCTGAAAAACCGTTCCCAACGCAATCGGAATAAAGAAAATCAAAACCTGTTTCCAGATCACTCCTTCTGTGATCGGGTTAGTTTGTGATAATTGTTTTTTCACTTTATTTTCTTTCCTTTTCTTTTTTACATACTAATATTTTCTGATCGTATCGTTCGAATCATCCGTAGATTTATCAATCCGCTTAATAGTCACATAATATCCGTTATTTCCATTTGTGTTCACAAACACACGGTCTCCGACTTTATGTCCCTTGATTGCCTTCCCAAGCGGGGACTCAATACTTATGAGCCCCTGCAGCGAGTTTCCCCGAATACTCGTTACCAGACGATAGGTTTCCAGTTCATCATCATCTTCAAAATACACATCAACCGTATTATTAATTCCAACCTCATCCGCGTTGGAGACATCCGACACAATCTTCGCATTCTTCAGCATTTTTTCCAGATAACGAATCCGGCTCTCATTCCGGTTCTTATCCTGTTTTGCAGCCTTATACTCAAAATTTTCACTCAGATCCCCCTGCGCTCTGGCTTCTTTCACAGCCTCAAGCTCTCTTTTGCGGACTACAAGCTTACGATATTCAATCTCTTCCTTGATTTTCTCCACATCATTTTTTGTTAACTGTTCACCCATAACATACACTCCCTTGTCTGAATCATAGTATTGTCTGTTGGATATTGTAACTCAGGCGGGGTGAAATTGTCTATGGGGACGGAGGATTTTTAAAAATCCTCCGTCCCCATAGACAATTTCACCTGTCCCTTTTTAATATTTTCTGAAATGCATATACAATTCTTTTTCGATTTTTTCTTATATAATCTATTTCTTTTGTCCAAAAACCCAGAATTTACGCCAATTAAATTTCCAGAATTTTTTATAAATTGTAGAGGGGGACGGGGGATTTTTAAAAATCCCCCGTCCCCCTCTACAATTTATAAAAAAATAAACATACCGGTTATTGCCAGCACTACATATATGATCGGTTCCCATTTACTTTTATTTTCTGTTTTCAAATGTAATCCGAATACTTGTACGAATGTTTTCCACACAAGATATCCAATGATAGTTCCAAATGTATTTGTTATCAGGTCATCAATATCTGTGACTCGGTAGTTGAAGAGTTGTGACACTTCTATTATGATTGAAAACATTGCTCCTACTGCCGCTGTTTTCCCTATTTTTCTGTATTCCTTCCAGATAAACGGAACGAGGAATCCAAATGGCATGAACATTATGATATTCAGAAAGAAACTGATCCCCACTGAATCAAATGGAATAAAATTACTCCTGCTCATGTATTTTGTGCCATTTGTAATAAGTTCTCCCAGTGTTCCAATACCGGTCACCTCAAATATCATATACAGATAAAGCAGGAAGATATTTACCCAGATGAAATATATTACCGGACTCTGTTTTCCTTTTTTCAGATACCTGTGCATCAATATGAGCTGATATATGATACATGGACTGTACATCAATACTCCTAAGACATATTCCATACCTTGATTCCCCTTTCTTTTTCCTGTGTATTATTATAAAAAGGAAATATTAATATATGGACGGAATATTCTTAAGTTTTTATGATTTTATTTGCCAATTCACGCTGGAATCAAAAATCTCCGTAACCAGCCGATATATGCGGAATCGTTTCTTCCAGTGCATCCAGCTTTCTCTCTTCCGATCCGTCTGCTGTAATGGAATAGAATGCCTTCTCGCCTTCCAGTTCCACAACATAATAGATTCTGGTCGCACCCGGAACTTCCACCAGATAGCAGGGCACCCGCTCCACCAGATTATTAGGGAGATGCTCCACGAATTCTTTCAGACTTCGCTCTTCTCCGGTAGAGATCTGATAACTTTTTATATATCGCACATAGTCTTCCTGAGCCCAGTACGAGATATAATCTCCCTCGATGAGAGCTCCCAGCCTTGCATCCTGTATATACTGCCATGGTAAGATTTCATCCTCCGCGGTCTGAACATTCAGTCTGCGATACGTATCTTCGCCATCCACTGCATAATACAGACCGTCCTGCGCATACAGCCCCAGCGTCAGCCACTGTGTTTCCGCCCCATGCAGTGTAATCTCATTATCAGGTTCTACATTATTTTTTCTCAAAACCGTTTCTTCTGTTCCGTCATCTCTGATGCTGCAAAAGCTGATATCGTTATCAAAAAAATAGATTTTGTCTTCATAAAAATACACGTCTGTATCACTATTACTCTTACAGTTCTTTGTCACACACTCCGGATAATCACCGCTGCCCACAGCGACCCGATACAACCCGCTATATATTTCATTATCCGAGCTCATTCCCTGAAAATACAGGCATCCGTCCTGAAAATACCAGTGACAGACATACCCCCAATTCAGGACTTCTCCAACCTGCCCCATCAGTTCGCCGTCGAAACTGTATTGTCTCACCGTATATCCGTCACAGCGCACATAGATGTATTGATCCGTAATCATAAGATATCCTGTTTTATCATCAATTACATCTACGATTGTTCTCTTGTTCGTGCCGTCCAGATCTACAGCCGTAACGCCGGCATCCCCGCAGGTATAGTACAGACTTCCATTGCTTTCCACGATTTCCCCCGGCACATATGAACCACTTGAGGTATCCGGCTGAAGGGTATTCTCATAAAGCGGAAGCTCCACTTTTTCCAGTTCAACGGTCTCCTCCTTATCTGTATCATTTTCTTTCTCATTTTGGACAGTCTCGACACATGTATTGGAGGATACGCTTTGCCGATCCGCTCCTCCCAGACCAGCTATTATCATTCCTCCTGCACACAGAATAGCTGCCAGTGACAGAAGTACTTTAATTCCTTTCTTCATCACGATCCTTACCTCCCTTTCTTCAGATCATCCCAGACACAATCTCTCCGGATCCCTCATCATTCTGCCTCTTTCCTTTCTGTCACTCTATCTGCCCATACGCAGTATATTCCTCTTATCTCCCAGATAAATTTCTGTCCCTTCCGGAAGTTCCATATTCATATGCTTCGGAAGTCTCTGTCCATTCAGATAATAAGTCCCGTTAAAGGAATAATCGCACAGCAGATAACCACCGGTTCTTGCGCAGTAGGTAATACTGCAATGTTTCCGGCTTACCTTCTCCCCTTCCACCACCAGATTGCACTGAGCGGCATCTCTTCCGACAACCAGCGCCTGCATGTCTTCCAGAGGAATCACCTCTCCTTTGTAGATACCTTCCAGTATGGCAACCGTACCGTTCTTCCTTTCCGCCTCTGCTGATGCATCCGCGGAAGACATAGGAGCCGATTCTTTCACGCCTGCAGATTTTGCTCCGGATCGAGCAGGCACAATTCCAAAGATTCCACATACTGTATGAATCGCCAGAAATAACCAGAATCCAAGGCCCGCCCCATCCAATAATCCACTTTGAGGGATGCCTGTAAGCTGCTCCATGAATGCCAGCCGTATCACCAGCAGCAGTACCGCAGCGGCAAGCCTTATGATTCCCGCTGCCAGATCGGTGGTCCGGTGTTCCCACAGTGTCACCAGCAGATTTCCGGCCAACGACAGCAGGATCACTGCCACCAGTATGATGCAGTACTGTATTCCTGCGCTTTTCCCCAGGCGCAGAAGCATCGGCATGTTATAAGTGATTCCTTCCGCCTGATATAGCGGTAACAGCAGACTGGCAAGTCCAATGACGCCAGCAATAGACTGTCCATATCTCCACACATTTTTTTGCTTCATAATTTCCTCCTGTTACAATCCTTCTTCATTTTTTTGTGACTCTTATCGGTAGGCATCCAGACTGCCCGCAGGATCCTCTCGAAACAGATGACACTCCGTAGATGTGCTATATTCATAGCATTCCGCAATGGAAGCCATCACTTTCAGATTACCTTCACCGGATGTATAGATATCGGCGGTTCTTGCATCCCACTGCCGTTCTCCCCAAAGCAATCTTACATCCTTACCGTTCAGTCCGTATGTTTTTAGCTGTTCATAATAAATCTCATTTAATCTGAGTGCATTTTCTTCTAATTCCGAATCAGATGCCTGCTCATCATCATAGTCCTCCAGAATCGACCATCCCCCGCTGTCTTCCGTAAATGTCGGTGCAAATGTAATGTTTGTCTGTTCCGGCTCCGAATCTGCTGTAAGTACCGCCTCATAACAGCTTCCCTGACGCCGCCTGCAGAAGCCTTTTACATATTGAAAAGCTTCGTCCCGATACTGGTATAGTGCAAGCGTTGTAATCGTCTCATTCATAATAAAATTGCTATCTATTCCTATATACACTGTGCCGTCGTTACTATAGGTGAAGAAGCCGGTCTGAACTTCCTGATAAGTAACCCGGTATTTACCGCTGGGAATCAGTTCCCTGGAATCCGCAAGCTTCACGCTTCCGTCACACTCATACATTTCCATATTAATCCTGGCGCCGCCGCCCTGATCGTCTGAACTGAACAGCTCCTGTTTATCCATGCCCTCACAGGTTCCTCTTATCAGAAGCATTTCATGTTTTCCGTCTCCGTCATAATCATCAATCTCAATTGCCAATATTCCCTGAAGATCTGTCGGCTCCAGCCACGCATCCATTCCATTGCTTGTTTTACATATCTCATCAACCGGCATAACACCGTACTCTGGAATCAATTCTTCCTTCAGGTATTTCATGAATTTTTCCGAATCATCTTCTGACTCCTCCGGAATCTCCTTTTCATCAGATTTTACATCCGCTTCTGTCCGTTTTTCCGGATGTTCCTATACATACCTTTTGGCTTGTTTCATTGAATTCTCAAGATCTAACACCGGCTTTGTAATGTTAATATCTTTATCCGTAATACTGATAAATCCCACCAATTCCGCCTGATTCTCCCCCGCAATACTCTTTGCCTCTCTCTCGGATGTCCCCTCCGCCAGCTGCACAATCAATTCATTGTCTGCATATGCACTTGGAGTGGCTCCGTCTGTTCGAATATGTTCCGGTTCTGTTCTTGAAGTATAGTCTACTTCTCCATCCTTCTCGTAACGGAATGCCTGCAGGGCCTCTTCTTTCGATTCTGTCACAAACAATCCTGCGGCTATCAGATACCCGGCGCAACCTGTTGAAATAACCACTATTGCAGCTTTTATCATATTCTTCCACATTCTGCCCCTGCCCTCCAATCTCGTTTGATTTATATCATCCGACTTTATACTCTTCTTTTTATTATACAGTCCACAATAAGTGAACGATGTAAATGTCAAAATTCTTCATCCTCTTGCAAAAATTGGATTTTCTACAGGCTTTTTGATATGGGGTAATATCTGTTTCCAATCGCATAGGTAACTATGAATCCTTCCACTCAGGAACTCCGCTACAATAACATAGCAGGCTATGTATATTTCACTGGATTTTCAAAGAAATCAAGTTCTATTATTAACAAAAAAAGAACGATGTCCGACAGCTTTTCGCTCATTCGGACATCGTTCCAACGACATTTATTTACATTAATTTTCTGAACAAGTCTTTCAGATCTTCTACGCTTGCATCTTTCGGATTTCCCGGTGCACATGCATCTGCATGAGCAGACTCTGCCAGGAACTGCAGATCTTCTTCTTTTAATGCATCCAGTTTCGTAGGAATTCCAACGTCTACAGACAGCTGTCTTACTGCATCCACAGCTGCTTTTCTATATTCTTCTACTGACATGCTATCCACGCCTTCTACACCCATTGCTTTTGCGATTTCTTTGTACTTTTCTCCGGTGCATTCTGCATTGTATTCCATAACAATCGGAAGCATCATTGCGCACGCAACTCCATGTGGTGTATCATATACAGCTCCCAGCGTATGAGCCATAGAATGTGCAATTCCAAGTCCAACATTGGAGAATCCCATACCTGCGATATACTGTCCGAGTGCCATTCCCTCACGGCCCTCTTTTTCATTTGCAACAGCTCCTCTTAAAGACTTAGAAATAATTTCGATTGCTTTAAGGTGGAACATATCTGTCATCTCCCACGCGCCTTTCGTGGTATATCCTTCAATTGCATGTGTCAATGCATCCATTCCTGTAGATGCGGTCAGCCCCTTTGGCATAGAGGACATCATATCCGGATCTACCACTGCAATGATCGGCATATCGTGTGGATCTACACATACAAACTTTCTCTTTCTCTCAACATCTGTAATTACATAGTTGATAGTTACTTCTGCTGCAGTTCCGGCTGTTGTAGGTACCGCAATGATCGGAACACATGGCTGTGTCGTTGGGGCAACTCCCTCCAGACTTCTTACATCCTCAAATTCCGGATTTGCAATGATGATTCCGATTGCCTTTGCTGTATCCATGGAAGATCCTCCACCGATTGCAACAATATAGTCAGCTTCAGACTTTTTGAATTCTTCTACGCCATGCTGTACATTTTCAATCGTCGGATTTGCTTTGATATCTGAGTATACAGCATATTCAAGCCCTGCATCTTCCAGTACTTTTGTAACCTTTGTTGTTACTTCAAATTTGATCAGATCCGGATCGGAACACACAAACGCCTTTTTGAATCCTCTTGCCTTTGCTTCTGTTGCAATCTCCTGAATTGCTCCTGCCCCATGATAGGAAGTCTGATTTAACATGATTCTGTTTGCCATCGTTATCAATCTCCTTTTCTTCTTGATTCCTGTATTATATGTTTATATTTTAACAATCTTTCTTATCAAAAGAAAGTTACAAAAAAGCCAATCTGTCACTTTACATGAAAGACTGGCTTTTTTTCATCACATACTATACAATTTTACACCAGATGAATCTCCTGAAATGCTTTCATCAGTTCTAACGGCATGGCATCCACCAGATTTTTTGCCATCTCCTCCGGCGTCTGCTTCATATTTCCAAGAAGCCATCGAACGGTCATATAGACAGATCCCTGACAATACATTTCCAGCAGAAATTTTAAATGTTCTGGAACAGGCTTTTTTGTTTTTTCTTCAATCCTTTTCGTATAGAATCTCAAAATCAGCTGAAAATCATGATCCTTCAGGCAATTCTGTTCATCCGTTCGAAAAGCGGCTTTGAAAAATAGTTTTTCTTCCTCAATATAATGGAATTTGTTCACAAGCCCTTCATATACCGTCTCACCTTCCCCCATATGGCGAAAAGATTCCAACAGAATCCGGTCAAAATACCAGTTGATCAAATCATATTTATCCTGGAAATTCCGATAAAACGTCTGCCTTGTCGTACCACACTCAGCCACAATTTCTTTTACCGTAATCTTTTCCACCGGCATCTTCTTCATGCAGATTTTCATCGCATCTGCAAGACGGTACTTCATTCTGTCCTGCTTATTTTCTTCTGTTCCCATTCAACTACCTCTGGCAAACAATTCTTGATCTTCTTACCATGTACGGGAGCTTAATTCCTTGAACTGAGCAACGGTTGATACATGAGAATTCAGACCACCGTCTACTGTCACAACCTGTCCTGTGAAATACTCGCTCTCGTCAGATGCAAGATATACGCACATATGTCCGATATCTTCCGGACATCCATAACGATTTACACAGATATTGCTTGTGAAAATGTCTTTCAGTGCCTGTGGAACGTGTGCTTCGTTCTGTGGTGTAACGATCAGACCCGGACGAACACAGTTGCAGCGGATGTTCTGTTTTCCATACTGAAGAGCTGTATACTTAGTCAGCATATCAACACCTGCTTTTGCACATGCATAAGCGGTAGATCCAAGGTCACCGCCGCAGGAAGCCATGGATCCAATGTTGATGATAGAACCACCTTTTTCATTTTTCTGCATATATGGAATTACACTCTTCACTGCGTAGAATGTGCCGCGCATATCACTCTCGAAGATGGCATCCCACATTTCCAATGTAAGCTCATCTACACGTCCGTCTTTCAGAGCTACGTTTGCAGCATTATTTACGAGAATATCGATCTTTCCGTATTTCTCTGCAGTATCAGCAATCAGTTTCTCTGTTGTAGCCACATCTGTGATATCCATAAAGTGATAAGAAGCTTCCCCTCCTGCTGCCACGATCTCATCCACAACAGCCTGTCCTTTTGCTTCTCTACGTCCGCAGATCACTACTTTTGCACCTTCAGCTGCAAATAACTTTGCAATACCGATTCCGATTCCGCTGGTAGAGCCTGTTACGATTGCAACCTTTCCTTTTAATCTGTCCATGATAATTACCTCCTTAATAGTACATTTTGCCCCACTGCAAAATGCTTCTGTTTTTTCTCGTTAGCATAACTATATACCTTTTAACGAAACAAATCAACAATAAATCCGTCAATTCTCAGTCTATTAATATCCTCTCTTATAATCTACCAGATTCTTAAGCGTCTCCCCATTTCTGAAACGTTCCAGATTCTCAAGACTCAGTTTCCAGATTGCCTCTTCCGCACTGTTATGGTGCCCAAAACCGATCCCCGCAACATGTGGCGTGATAATTACATTGTGCAATTTCCACAACGGGTGATCCTTTGGCAACGGTTCCGGATCCGTGACATCCAGACCGACTCCATAGAAATGCCCCTGCATAATCATTCTTACCAGACTGTCTGTATCAATCAGACTACCGCGCCCTACATTCACAAGAATCGCATCCTTTTTTGACATTGCCAGCCGACGCGCATCCAGCAGGTGCATTGTCTCCGGTGTTTCCGGAAGACAGCCACAGATAAAATCTGCTTCTTTGATTGCATGATCCAGCTGTTCTGCCATGATCATGCGTGTAAATGAACCTTCCGGTTTCCGCATATGACGGCAGAATCCCGTTACCTCCATTCCAAATGCTGCTGCCCGATCCGCCACTGCAGTTCCTATATCTCCGGCGCCAAGGATCAATGCTTTTTTTCCCTGAATTCTCCACTCCGCGCCACAATCTTTCCAGCATCCGGTCTTCGCATGATGTACATACTCCGGAATACGCCTTGCCAGAGACAAAAGTAGCCCCATTACATGCTCGGCGATCACCGCTCCATACGCCCCGGAAGCATTGGTAAGCACGATATGCTGCAGATACTCTTTATTCATGTACGGACCGACTCCTGCCCAGGAGATCTGAATCCACTTCAGATTCCGGCATTCCCGAAGCCATTTTGGATCCACATCACCGAATATGATCTCCGCATCCCGGGCATATTCTCTGAATTCTTCTTCCGAGCACTCCCCGGAAAGATACAGAACCTCCCATCTGTCCCGGCAGAGTTTTTCTATCTGCTCCCGGTATTTTCCCGCTTCCTCAAACATTATGATTATTTTTTTCATAGTTGTCTTATCCTTTTTTGCATTTTTCAAATAATACGGCCATGTTTTCGTCCTAAAATCATATCATTCAGCATAATCTTGAGTCTAAATAGATTATCCTTATAAAATATAGTATAATCTATTTATCCAGTCATTCCAATCATTCTTTTTCCTGTTTGTTAACAATATTTTATCTCTACTTGCTCTCTTTCTTTACATACAAATTTAATGCATGTCTGTACAATCAGGATCATGATGACAGCAACGCAGGTCATTGCTATAAATGCCACATGCAACTGTCAATAGACAAACAGGAAGCTTTCTCGCAATCTATTATCCAAACAATTGTTGACATAAAAAATAAGTTGCGTTATAACAATATCATACGAAAAAACGGAATTTAATCAATAATATCCCGTCAAATACTATCACAGGAGATTCATATGAAAAAATCAATCCAAACTTGTATCTGTTTTATCAAAAAAGAAACGGTACTGTGCATCGCCGCTCTTCTGGCTCTGTGTTCTGCTTTCTTCGTTCCCCCGTCTCTCCATTATCTGGAATATCTGGATTTTCGGGTCTTATCGCTTTTGTTCTGTCTGATGCTGGTGGTTGCCGGCCTGCAGAGCATCGGTGTCTTTCAGATGCTTGGAACAACACTATTATCCGGAACCAAAAATACCCGTCAGCTCGTGTTATTGCTGACAGGTCTTTGCTTTTTTTCCAGTATGCTCATCACCAACGATGTATCTCTGATTACGTTTGTTCCGTTTGCAATCATGATTCTCCATATGGCCGATCAGGATAACCTTCTGATTCCGGTCATCGTGCTGCAGACCATTGCAGCAAACCTGGGAAGCATGTTTACCCCCGTCGGGAATCCACAGAATCTGTATCTGTATTCTGCTTATTCCATCCCGATTGCAGATTTTTTACTGGCTATGCTGCCTCTGACCCTGTTGTCTTTGATTCTTCTGGCTGCAGCTGCTTTTCTGCTTCCAAATGAGGAACTCTCTCTTCAGACACTTTCCGGCACAAAAGCACAGCTTTCCAGAAAAAAACTGCTGGTCTATCTTGCGCTTTTTCTGGTCTGTCTTGCATGTGTCATACATCTGATTACATTTCCGTGGATGATACTGATCGTTACGATCTGCATCTTTCTCGTTGACCGTTCTCTTTTCAAAGATGCAGACTATTTTCTGTTACTGACTTTTGTCTGCTTTTTTTTATTCATCGGAAATATGGAACGGATTCCGGCCATTGCCATGCTGCTGCGCGACCTGATCCGGCACAGAGAATTGTTCCTCGGGATTCTGGCAAGTCAGTGTATCAGTAATGTACCCGCAGCCATCCTTTTGTCAGGCTTTACCGATCAGGCGATTCCATTGTTATACGGTGTTAATATCGGAGGGCTTGGAACTTTGATTGCTTCTCTGGCAAGTCTGATCTCCTACCGTTATTATGTCAATCTGAAGGGGGCCAAAAAGGGAAAGTATTTCCGGACCTTCACCTTTTATAATCTGGTATTTCTGCTTCTGATCGGATTCGCAGGTTATCTGCTCTTAAAAATACAATAAAAGATCAGGAAAAGCCATGTAGTAACAGACGATTGGAATCACTCCTTACGGCTGTTACTACATGGCCTTCTCTTCACTTAAACATCTACTTAAAATTAATATAGTCTGAATCCAGCAGAAGTTCTTCCTGACGGAAGCTTGACTTTGTTGCTTTTTCGAATTCGTCCGGCGCATACTCTTCCATCGATACGGAGATATCACTTTCTTTCCATACTCCCGACTCTTCCGCCAGCGTTTTTCTCAAAGCCTTTGCAAGCTTCTCTTTCAATTCTTCACTTTTTCCAGGATATAATTTTACACCGATATGTGGCATATCCGTTCCCTCCTTTTTCTTTCCTGATACTTATTCTACAGATTCTTTCTGCATCTGTACAGTCTTTTTCACTCTTTCAAACTTCTTTTGGGCACCATTTTAGATATACTTTAATGACTTTGTTTTTTATTATGGGGATTGCGGTCATCCTACACCGCTGTTCAGGGGGACTGGATTTTGATTTGTCAGATTTGCAGTCATCTAATGACCAAAATTGGGATGACCTGAATAAAGAACAATTGAATCCACGGTCAATTTCTGACCATGTATGAAGAAATCCCGGAAACAAAATTACTCCCGGGACAAAATCTTTTTGATATCTTCGAAATAGACTCGCGCTCCAAATTAACGTTTGCGAAACTGTGGAAACCTGTAAAATAAGGCTTTGCGGATATATGTGCTGCATACTTGCTGCAAACCCACAGCATCTTATCACAACTTAGCACTTCTCTTCATGGTCAGGTATCAGAGATGGTATCCGGCTTTTTGAAAAAGTATTCGGACAAATATTTAAGCAATTTTTTCCTTTACATTTTCTAACTCATATAGCATATCCGGATCCAAATCTAAACATTTGCTTTCATCTCTGGTTCCTGTAACATCCCAAGCCAATGAATCATTTAATATTGTGCATGCATTCATAAAAAAATCTATATCCTTTAATCGCTCAAAAACCTTTTTTTCTAAGAGATGACTTGCATCATAACAAACTATTTTTCCATCCTCAAAATACACATCTACTTTATAGTCTCTATATGGGATTACCTGTACTACTCTTGGAAACATATACATCCCCCTCTCATATTAAACCAAAGGATTAATTCGATTTAATGGAAGTCCATCTTTGGAAAGCTCCCAGTTTTGCATCAATTCATCCTGATGAATCACACACCAGGCTAAAATCAGTTTTAATTGTCTTGATGGCAATGCACCTTTCAGTACTCTGGCTTCTACTATATCTATAAGTGCTTTATTTCCATTATATTCTGCGTGGAAGTGTGGTGGATTACGATCTTCATAATACATTGTAACAAGAATACCATAAAACAAAGAAATTTCTGGCATATCTAACACCTCCGTAACTATTTTTATATTACCACACCTAAAGATTTTGCAAAACAATTCTTTTAACAGATTTAAAAACCTGCCTTTCGCAGTTCATCCATCATTGCAGTTCTACGTTTATATTCTCGTCTCCATGTAGCCGCAATATCTTCTGCTACGGCTTTTCCTCCATCACATTTAGATATCTTCTTAAGATATGGCATGAGATATTTATATTTTTTCCTTTCATTCGCCATTTCAGCCGCCTGTTTTAAATAAGCAGAATATATTTTTATTACTCGTTCCGGCATTATTTTACGCAAAATTTTATCATATGAATCCAGCAGACTAACTTTATTGGAACTCTGTTCAATCTTACTCATCAACTCATCATATCGTTTTTCTTCATAGAGTAACTGACATACAAAATCTTCATAACGGCTTTTCATCACGATATCGTCAACCATCTTACTCCATTGATCCGGGTTCACAATACATGCTTTCAACATCTTAACATAGGTTAAGTCATATTGCCAAAAAGATGTAACATACCGTATAAGTTCCTCAATATATTCCTCTGTTTTCCCTAATTTGTCGTATATTTCTATTAATTGCTCGCTATATTTTTCCAACTGCTCGGTATTGCCAGCATCACGTTCTTTGCTTTCTAACAGCACCTTTATAGCTGTATCATAATCATTATTCTCGATTGCTTCTGAGATTTCCAACTCTCGAATTACAAAAAATCTGCGGTTTGCCTGTTTATACTCCTTGATTTGCTCAGCAGTATAGTTCAATTTTTTCATATATTCTATTCTCTTTATGACTGGATTTTCGAATCCGTAATGAACCGAATATATTGTTCCGCAATCTGCTCCCGAACGTTTATTGATAAGACTATCCAGGTTTTTAATCTTTTCTGTTATCATTTCTTCTGTTGCAAAAAATTCAAACAAGATTTCTTCCATATATTCTTCATAAATATCAATTACGTACCCATCCCGATGCGTTTCGAACCATGATTTCATCTCATTTCTATATATCTCATCACTTTTTTCAATAATTTGCTTCCAACATTCATAGCAGGCATTCGCAACCCAAGAAGAACTTCCATCTGAATCATCCATATCGATATTTCCAATACAATGAAATACCAGATTTGTCAACTCAAACGCTTGTTTTAAGCAATTTTTTTCAATTAACAGCATTACCTTTGTATGCAAAAAACCGCTTAACTCGGATGTAAATTCAGAAGCATGATACCAATCCACATACCCTCCTCTGCTATTTCGATATATAATGTGATCTATTTCTGTTCGAAGTTCCAGCATTAACTTACTATTCATTTTAAATTCATATTGCATCTTCAGTCTATGCTTTAATCCTTCATCTGCCAGAACAAATCCGACCAGCAATTCTCTTACTTTGTCTTCCGGTATTTTTGAAATGAGCTCTGTTACTTCTTCTTTCTCCCTTTGATGTCTTTGGAAAAAGTCCTCTTTTAGTAATGAAACCTCTTCTTCTGTATCGTTATCTTCTATTTCAGCATCCTTTCCATCCAGCATTTCCTCAAACTTAAACAAAACCGCTGCCATGTGTTTGCAATTTCTTCCATCCGCTGCATATGGACAGGAACAGTACATATCTATTACGTCTTCCCCATCCAACGTAATTTGAACATCATATACATCCGTTCCATCTACCTGTGCTATAATTTCGTCATCAGAATAGCTAAAATCTACGACATGACCATCTTCATAATATTCAATCCCTCTGTCTAAAATGTGTTGTCTAAATAATGTATACCATTTCATTTTTTGAACCCATATTCTTTCTTCAGTCTTTCATAGATTTCAAAAGCCACCGGACAAACAGACACAGTATCCAACACACTATATAAGCTCCACAGACGTTCTGGTTGATTCGTGTACGGATATTTTTTACAGCTTTCGGGCTTGCAATCTCCCAATTTACAACTCCTGTCTTCCATCAAAAAATCACATGGTTTATGCTTTGTCTTGTAATTCCCCTCAGAATCTTTTCCGCCTAAATATTGTTCAGCAAAATCTGTAGCGGTTACTCCTAAATACATCGCATCTTTCTCAACATCCTCCTCCGGAATACTTCCATGATACATCTTGCAACAATTTCTACATCTATTACAATCATATTGTGCAAACAACTCATCATGCAATTTAAAAAACTGCTCATCCAGTTCTTTTTCATCCGCATGACACTTCAAAAATGTACGAAATTCCAGATTTTCCCTTTCTCTTTTCTGAGCTTCAAATTTCACTTCCCTTGGCGCCAGCATTGTATTTCTATCCTCTTTCTTCTGAAAATATTTTTACATATGAACCCGATTAGATTCTATCACAGTTCTCACTTCTGATAAACCAAAAAACTTCCCAAAACAAATATCCCGTGAAGTATAATGACATAATCATCAGGAAGATTCAATTGTTCCTGTATGATAAGCATCACTAATACGACTCAAGTGATAAAACAATCGCTCTTTATTTTAATAATTACAAATATTGGTTTACCAACTCTTCTATCACATTTGAATTCAAAACACTTTGCTCTGTTTCGAAAGTAAGAATCAAGCGATCGCCCGGATAGATTTTGTTCTTTTGATAGGATTCTATTTTTCGCACCGCAGATCTTGCATATTCCTTAGATCTTGCATATTCCTTACCTCACTTTAATGACTTTGTTTTTTATTACGGGGATTGCAGTTACCTCACAATGCTGTCCGAGGTGACTGGATTTTGATTTGCTAGATTTGCGGTCATCCTACACCGCTGTTTTGGGGGACTGGATTTTAATTTGCTAGATTTGCGGTCATCCTACACCGCTGTTCGGGGGGACTGGATTTTGATTTGTTAGATTTACGGTCATCTACTGACCACAATTGGGTGACCTGTATAAAGAATAATTGAATCCACGGTCAATTCCTGGCCATGTATGAAGAAATCCCGGAAACAAAATTGCTTCCGGGACAAAATCTTTTTGATATCTTCGAAATATACTCGAGAAAACTTCGTTTTCTCTTGTTGTCGCTTCGCTCCAAATTAACGTTTGCTGAACTGTGGTGCGCGACGAGCTGCTTTGAGACCGTATTTCTTACGTTCTTTCATACGTGGATCACGTGTTAAGAAGCCAGCTTTCTTAAGTACCGGTCTGTAATCAGCATCTGCCTCAAGAAGTGCTCTTGCAACACCGTGACGGATTGCTCCAGCCTGTCCTGTATATCCGCCGCCTTTTACATTAACGATAACATCGAATTTTCCTTCTGTCTCTGTTGCTACTAACGGCTGACGAACTACAACCTTTAATGTCTCAAGACCAAAATACTCATCGATATCTCTTTTATTTATTGTGATCTTACCTGTTCCTGGTACTAAATATACTCTTGCAATTGATTTTTTTCTTCTTCCTGTTCCGTAGAATCTTGCACTAGCCACTGTAATGTCCTCCTTTCAAACCTTTCCTTAGAATTTCAGCTCAACTGGTTTCTGAGCCTGCTGCTCATGTTCTGGTCCAGCATATACATGAAGCTTCTTCATCATAGATCTTCCTAAAGGTCCCTTTGGAAGCATTCCTTTTACAGCAAGTTCGATTACTTTTTCAGGTTTCTTATTCATCATCTCTGCTAATGTAGTCTCTTTCATTCCACCTACATATTCAGAGTGATTGTAATAAATTTTCTGGTTCAGTTTCTTACCTGTAACATTTACTTTTTCTGCATTTACAACGATTACATAATCGCCTGTATCAACGTGCGGTGTGAATTCCGGCTTGTTCTTTCCTCTTAAAACCTTAGCTACTTCTGATGCGAGACGTCCCAAAGTATATTCAGAAGCGTCAACTACATACCATTTTCTTTCAATCTTATCTGGATTAGCCATATAAGTTTTCATCGGTTTACCTCCTGTGAATCATTAACATTATTCATGATAATTATATCGAAATCAGCAAGACTCCGGGGCTTTGGTTTCTTACTGTTTCTCCTTTTGTCATAC
This sequence comes from Dorea sp. YH-dor226, assembly GCF_039832105.1. NCBI lineage: Bacteria > Bacillati > Bacillota > Clostridia > Lachnospirales > Lachnospiraceae > Dorea > Dorea sp. YH-dor226. The sequence continues at coordinate 70,095 of NZ_JBDOHS010000002.1, forward strand.
TTGTTCATTATATTATACGGTTCCACGCGTGTCAACTATTTTTCGCATTTTTTTAAAGAAGGTTTCCCGTTTTTTTCTTCTGTGATATAATATGTCTGCATGTGTCAATTCCACTGCTTTTTAATAAAAATGAGCATTTCTGCCATATCATTTACATTATTATAATACAATACATTTTTTTGAAAATACAAACATTTTTCTTGGGGGATATTAAAATGCAAAAGAACATTAATCTGACGGATGGACCCGTCCTTTCATCTTTAACGAAACTTGCCATTCCGATTATGGCAACCTCTTTGATCCAGATGGCCTATAATCTGACTGATATGATCTGGATCGGAAGAATCGGAAGTGATGCCGTCGCTTCTGTCGGTGCTGCCGGAATGTACATGTGGCTCTCCAATGGACTTGCTGCCCTCGCAAAGATGGGAGGACAAGTCAATGTCGGATACTCTCTCGGTTCAGGCCGCAATGATGAAGCATCCGAATACGCCGACAATGCTTTGCAGCTTACCGGCTTTTTCGGATTGATCTACGGTATGATCTGTGCCGTCTTCGCCTCACCGCTGATCGGCTTTTTCCATCTGAACAGTTCCCAGGTCATTGCGGATGCCGGATGCTATCTTAAAATCACCTGTGGCCTTGTGGTCTTTTCCTTCTTAAACCAGACATTTACCGGTATATTTACTGCAATCGGTAACAGCCGGGCGGCTTTCTTGGCTACCACAGCCGGGCTGATTTTTAATATTATCCTGGATCCACTGTTAATCTTCGGGATAGGTCCATTTCCGGAACTTCGTGTGATCGGTGCTGCGATTGCAACCATTTTCGCTCAGATCATCGTTACCATCCTGTTTCTTTATTACGCAGCAAAGGATTCCAGTATTTTCCAGGATGTACATGTATTCCGGCGCCCGAATCCGGCGTGTATACTCTCCATCCTGAGAATCGGTTTTCCAACTTCCATACAGAACATGCTTTTCACCAGTATCTCCATGATCATCGCCAGAATGGTAGCCGGTTACGGAGACGCTGCTGTTGCAGTACAAAAAGTAGGCTCCCAGATTGAATCCATCTCCTGGATGACCGCAGACGGATTTGCTGCTGCCGTGAATTCATTTATTGCACAAAATCATGGAGCCGGGAAAAAAGACCGGATTCGATCCGGATATTGGTCAGCTATGGGAATCGTTCTGCTCTGGGGTATCTTCTGCACGATACTTTTAATTTTCTTTCCAACGCCGATTTTCAGAATCTTTATTACGGAAGCAGACATCATCCCTCTCGGAATTGACTATCTGGTGATTCTTGGTGTCTCTCAGTTATTCATGAGTGTTGAGATCACGACCGCAGGTGCATTTTCGGGATATGGAAAGACCATTCCGCCATCCGTTATCAGTATCTCCTTTACCGCTGCAAGGATTCCTCTGGCACTTTTACTTACACAGACGGAACTCGGACTGAACGGAATCTGGTGGAGCATTACGATTTCCAGTATCTTTAAGGGAGTCTTTCTGTTTCTGTGGTACATCATTTTTCAGAAAAAAGAAATGGAGATTCGTCTCAGCAGAATTGAATAACCATATACATGGAATATTCTGTTATATTTTGGTATAGTAATGGATGTCACTTTGATCGTGGCCCTGACCTATAATAAATACAAGAAAGCGAGGGCATAAAATATGTGGGCTTATAACAGTGTTTTTTATCAGATCTATCCGATTGGTTTCTGCGGCGCTCCGGTACACAATGATGGGGAATGTGTTCCGCGCATCCGAAAACTGCTGGACTGGTCTGATTATCTGAAGGATCTTGGCATCAATTCCATTCTGTTGAATCCGATTTTTGAATCTGACAACCATGGATATGATACCAGAGATTTTAGAACGATTGATGTAAGACTGGGAACAAACGAAGACTTTCAAGAGGTATGCAAAGATCTGCATGCACACGGAATTAAGGTCGTTCTGGATGGAGTATTCAATCATGTCGGACGTGGTTTCTGGGCTTTTAAAGACGTACAGGAGAAAAAATGGGATTCCCCATACAAAGACTGGTTCTGTATTCACTTTGACGGCAACAGTGCCTATAATGACGGTTTCTGGTATGAAGGCTGGGAAGGGCATTATGAACTGGTAAAACTGAACCTTCAGAATCCTGCTGTCGTTGATTATCTCCTGGACTGCGTAAAATTCTGGGTGGATACCTTTGATATTGACGGATTGCGGCTGGACGTTGCCTACTGTCTGGACCGGAACTTCATGCGTCGTCTTCGCTCCTTTACGCAGGAATTGAAACCGGAATTTGCATTGATCGGCGAGGTACTGTTCGGAGATTACAATCAGATCGTTAACGATGAAATGCTTCACAGCTGTACCAATTACGAATGCTACAAAGGATTATTTTCAAGCTTCAATTCCATGAATCTGTTTGAGATCGCACATTCTCTGCACAGACAATTTGGCAGTGACCAGTGGTGCATCTACCGCGGCAAGCATCTGATGACATTTGCTGATAATCACGATGTCACAAGACTTTCCAGCATATTGACCAACAAGAGCCATATCCCACTTGCTTATGGACTTCTGCTTGGCATGCCGGGTATCCCCTGCCTGTATTACGGAAGCGAATGGGGAGAGCCGGGCGAAAAAGCACCGGATAATGACTATGCATTAAGGCCATGCTTTGACGAACCAAAACCGAATGACCTGACCGAATATATCAAAAAGCTCATTGCACTTCGCCAGAACAGTAAGGCTCTGTGCAATGGTTCTTATAAAAATGTAGTCATTCAGAACCATCAGCTGATCTTCGAACGCGCTTCTGAGCAAGAACGTGTTCTGGTCGCAGTCAATGCATCCGATGCTCCATACACCGCATATCATCAGGACCTGAACGGAGCTTTCATTGACCTTCTGTCCGACAAAGAAGTCCATATGACCGGTCAGCTGGAACTGCCTCCATACAGTATACAATACCTGCAAAGCAGATAGCAGATACGAATTAAAAAAGGGCTGCTGCAGAATATAGAGATATCACCCTGAGTGTATATCTATATTTTGCAGCAGTCTCTTTTATTCACTTTTATTCACTCTTTTTCAATACCTTTACGATCTCTGCCATATACATGATATGGTAATCTTTCTGCGGATACCATTTCTCATCATTTTCAGTAACATCAAAACACTCCGGCTTCATTTCCTGATGATATTGTGTCTTACATACCAGCACCAGATCTGCCTCTGCTACAGCTGCGGTGCCATCGACCGGATATGGATGAAGACCTGCTTCCTGCCATTTGTCTTCTACATCTTTTCCTGACACCGTACCACATACATTCAATGCCTTTCTGTATTCCTCCGAGAGAAATGAGATCGTAAATGTACCATTTGCATCTACGAATTCCTTCGTATACCGCTGCGGACGGATATATACAGTAGCAATGTTCTTGCCCCACATAATTCCAAGGCCTCCCCAGCTTGCCGTCATCGTATTACTTCTTTCCTCATCTCCTGCTGTAATCAGCATCCATTCCTTAGATATTTTCGTAAATGGATTGCATACAAGGCTTTCAATTGCAATTTCCTGAAATGCCATATTTTTGTTCCTCCTTTATCTTGTTATCTTATCCTGCAGCCGCACTGTCCGCAAAATGCTGCAGTCTTACTTAAGCGTTTACCACATTCCGGGCACACGATATAGTCTCCCACTTCTTCATTTTTGATTCTCGTGATCTTATCAAAAAGCGGAAGAAGCTGCGGCAATGGATCTTCGAATTTGCCCTCATAATATGCTTTTCCAAGTTCCATATACGCCTGGTCCAGCGTTGAATTTGAAATTATTTTGTCATAATTTACAAATACAGTTTTATCATCGTTACTCATATCGACTACCTCCTATGCTTATGCCAGTAAAAACCGGAATCTGTTATCTTCCAGATAGATCTCTGTACCTCTCGGCAGATAATACTCACGTGTTGCTCCCAAAGGCTGTCCACTTTCCAGAAATACTTTTTTCATTCCCATCGGTATTACACAGTATTCCTGATATTCTGCAACATAATATACCTTCGCCAGACCTTCTCCGCCTGTACTTCTTGTTGTAACAACCGGCTGTTTCTGCCCACAGAAATATACCGGAATGCGATCCTTCAACATATATGCTTTTGATTGATATATGCCATTTTTTCCAACGATAGCTCCCTGAAAATCCGGATTTGGTTTTTCTGCTGCTTTTGGAACTTTGCCGGGCATGACCAGCCTTGCAGTATCCGCAACGGTATCCGCAACAGTATCCTCCTCTCTCACAGGATTCTCCGGAGCCTTATCAATCATAGCCTGTCGCTTCGGCTTCCTGGATTTCTGTGCCTCCAGTTCCTGAATGCGATCCAGATACATCTGCTCTTTACTCTTTTGCTGTGGAGTATTTTCCCTCGGATTGCGTACATGATGAAAACTTTCCTCAATAATATCTCCCGGAGCCGGAGCTGTATCGTCCTCCTTCAGAAGGAGTCCATATGATGTCAGGAATAAGATGATCACGTATACAACCACCCATATGATCGCCGGAGTACTGATTACATAGATGTAATCTCCCATTCCAAAAAAGTCAATCACATCCCGGATAGATCTGATTTTGTCCGTCATCTGAAAAAACATAATACCGGCAAACAGATTGATCACCACCTGACAGATCAACGAGGCCCGATACGCATTTTTATTGGACAATGCCGCCGTCATGGCTGCGGCGAACAGGATACCAAGCATTAATATCAGCAGATAATAAGAATAATCACTGACATATTCTCTGAGTAGTGTCTGTACTTCCTCAACAATCGATCCATCCGATCTGCCACCGAATCCGATTTTAATAATATCAGCTACCGATAGTTCCACAACACCAAGTGACAGGATCGGCATGAATCCGATTCCTACAGTTAAGAACATCACCACTGCAATTACGTATTTCAATATTTTCTTCATCTGTTCCTCCCTGCTATTCTTTCTCAATCTCTTCCAACAGCTGCTCTTTTTGCTTTTTAAATATCCGTCCGGTCATCAGAAGTGCCACACAACATCCCACAATTCCAAGTACACTGATTCCTACAAGTATCATTCCCATTACAGCCAACCTCCTGCCTTCACCTGCTGATATACATTATCCAGAAGTCCCATCTCTGCATCCGTATTATTATCCTTCATCTGGCCCTGATACATGCTCACTGCTTTCTGATAATACTTTTCAAATGTACGATAATCTCTCTGCGAATTATTTTTTAATGCCTGTATATCAATTTCCAGAAACGCATATCTCTTGTAGATATTATAATCTTCTCCAAACAGCTTCTCCATCTCCGCCAGCGCACTTCTGGCATTATCCAGATACCCCTGTTTTTCATTCAGGATCACGAGATTATTATATGTATCATAGCTATCCCAGCCCTGTTCGATCACTTCCTGCAACACAGCAATTGCCTCGTCGCGGTACTGTCTGTCAGAGGCATTTTCTGCGAGATCAATGTCTGCCTGTATCAGGCGTTCCAGAATCAGCATCTGATGATCGATGGAAACATTCTTTCTTGCTTCATTGAGTATATCTCTTTCTTTGGATCGAAGGTTCTGTTCTTCATAGATCTTGCTGAGCATGACATACGCTCTTGCCTTCAGCTCATCATTGTCCGATATCTCAATACACTTACGGAATTCTTCCGCTGCAAGATCAAGCTGTCTTGTGGACTTTTCAATCTCTCCTTTTGTATAATAGATGGAATCTTCCTCAAGACCATGATCAATTGCCTCATCCAGCACTTCCTGCGCTTTGGAAGTATCTGCATCATATGCCAGTGCAATTGCGTAATCTCTGTAATATTCACAATTATATCCGCCATACTGAAATACCTGATCAAAGGCACTCACAGCATCCTCATACTGTTCCATCTGCATACAGCATTCCGCTTTCAGGTGGTAGAGATCTGCGCCTCGCTCATCCCGCATATCCAGCTTTTCATTTTCCAGAATGTCATAATCAATAAATTCGAGGCATTCCTCATACTTCTGCTGTTCATACAGAGAGCTCGCATTCTGATAATAGCTTTCCAGAGCAGAAGGCATCACCTTTATCGCTTCCTGATAGATCTTTTCCTCTTTCTCATAATCACAATTCTCACGATATTCCGTCTGCTTATCTACCAGCGAATTATATTTTTCAACTTTTTCCAATTTTATATTATGAATTCCGTATCCTCCAAGCACAATAAATCCTGCCATCAGTCCCACAAGTCCCATCCGGATTGCCATCTGCCTTTTCAGAAGCGCCTGATATCTCTGATCCTTTCTGGTAACCCCCTGCAGCGCCTGAAACATCTCAAATGCACTCTGAAACCGGTCATCCGGATCAATCTGCATCGCCTTCAGAATAATACCGGCAAATGATTCACTGACCCTGCCTTCAAGGGCAGAAGCGTCCGGGCGTTCCCGATAATTTCCGGCTTTCTTTCCCGTCACCAGATGGTAAAATGTAGCACCGACACTGTATATATCGCTTTTTTCATTAATACTTGTATAATTGGACAGGCTGGAAGCAGACTCCTGATCCAGCGCAATAATATACTGCTCCGGAGAAGTGTATCCATCTGTATATCCAAGGATTGTCGTTCCATCCAGATAAAAAGAGATATTAAAATCTATCAGACAGATATTGCCGTCCGGTGTCAGCATGATGTTCGCCGGTTTGATATCTCCGTGAATAATCGGAGGATTCTGATTATGCAGGTAATTCAACGCACTGCACAGCTGCATTCCCCAACGGATCAACTCATTCTGTGTAAACGGGTATTTTTCTTCCATCAACTGCTTGAAAGATTTTCCCGGGATATAGCTCATCACTGTATAGATCTCTCCGTCTGCACTCAGGAAGTCCAGAACCTGCGGAAGATATGTATGATGAAGATTCTTCAGAATATCTACCTCCTGACGGTTGATCTCCATATTCACACTTTTTTTCCGCAGCCTTTTTATGACTACCTCTTTTTCCAGCCTTTTGTGATACGCTTTGTATACGATACCGCCGCTTCCTTCTCCAAGCTTTTCCAGTATCACATATGTATCTGATATTGTCTCCATCATGATCCTACTTCATCTCCACAACAAATTGAAATTCCACATCAGATATCTGAAACACCATGCCATCAGCAAGTCTTTCCGGACCGGTTATCTGATTCTGATCAATATATGTATGATTTAACGATCCCAGATCCTTTATCATATATCCTTCCTCTGTCGTCAGGATCTGTGCGTGATGTCTGCTGACAGTCGTATTGCCCCGGATCACATAATCACAATCTGCCGATTTTCCAATCACAAACGGACTCTTTGTAATCTCATGATTCGATGTCTCACTCAATCGTCTGATATAAACATGACATGTCTGCGGCTGGTCCAGAGGAACGGTAGGATCTTCTCCCGTATATACCTCCTGTATCGCAGGTTCTTCCGGCTCAATCGGATCTATTTTTTTTCGAATCAGAATATCTTCTTTAAATCCCGGATGTTCCACCAAAGGGATCTGTACCTCATACAGATCCTTCCAGCCTTCTAAATAATCTACCATTTTCTCTTCCTTTCTACCTGCGGTCTTTCGAAATATTTCTTAATAACAGCATACTTACGATCAACAACAGTATCGTCATTCCTGCCAGAATCATCCATGACTGTGCCACATGCATCTTTGATGCTTTGAAAAAGCTTTCTGCCTCATGTTCCAGCATCGGGAAATCTTTCTGCAGCTTCAGGTCCAGTCTGTTTAATTTGGCAATACTTCCCAGTGCTTCTACGGACCATCGGCTCACGGTGCAGTAGGAAATGATTTCTCCTGCTCCTTTTAAGGTGAAGAGGATTCCGCTGAAAAGCAACTGAACGATCAGCACAAACGGAGCAGCCGCCATAGCTTTATCGCCGGTTTTTACCATGGATGATATTACAAATCCCATCGTGATAGAAGCAAGAATCGTAAGCCACATAGTCAGGAGTATCTCCGGCGCAAAATGATCCAGAAAGATTCCCTGCTTATCCTTTCCTATCAGCCCCAGGAATACCAGTGTCAGAATCATCGCCTGTATCAGGCCCAACACCGCCTGAAGAACAAACTTGGAGAATATATATCCGGGCAGCTTCAGGTTCGCCATATACTCTCGTTTCAGGATGACTCTTTCTTTACAGATCTCCTGGATCGCATCAAACAGTCCGATCCAGATTCCCGAACAGCTCAGAGCAAACAGCATGGACTTCGTGCTTTCATATATCTTAAATACTTTATTATCCGCCACAATATTAAGCAGAATCGCAATCAACAGCGGCTGTATCAACAGAAGAAGCAGACGCGGCTTATCATTGACCATCAATTCCGCATATCGCTGTGTCAGGATCAGGAATTGCCGAAAGGCAGATTCTTTTCTTGGTTTTACCAGATCTGTTCTTCCTGAGGAACGTTTTCTGATTCCGGTATTACTACTGTATACCGCATATTTTTCCGCCCATCCTTCCGGATTCTCCGCAATCATGTTATAAATATTTACCAGATCATCCGTTCCATAGAACTCCTTTGCAGCTTCAACATTGCCACAGAAGCATAATCTTCCGCCCGGTCCCATAAAGATTACTTTGTCACACAGATGCAGATTCTGTGTTGTATGCGTAACCATGATAATGGTCTTATTCTGTGTCTTTGCAAGCTTGTTCAGAGTAATCATCAGATTCTTCTCTGTTCCCGGATCCAGACCGGAGGTTGGCTCATCCAGAAAGAACAGCTTCGGATCTGCCAGAAGTTCCACCGCTATACTTGCTCTTTTTTTCTGTCCTCCTGAAAGCTTTCGGATGAAAGTATTCTGATGTGCCTTCAGATCCACCATCTCAAGGACTTCCTGAATTCTCTGTGTGATTTCCTGTGGCTGTGTATCTTTCGGCATCTTCATCTTTGCCGTATAATACAGCATTCTGTGAAGCGTCAGATTCTCATAGATAATATCCTGCTGCGGTACAAAGCCAATGATATTCTTGAGATTCTGGAATTGTTCGATCAGGTCAATTCCATTACAGTATACCTTTCCTTCAAAATCCGGTTCAAAACCACTGATTGCATTCATCAGTGTCGTCTTTCCTGCTCCGGAACCGCCAATGATCGCAACGAACTCATTTGGACGAATCTCACAGTTGACATTTCTCAGAATCTGTTTTCTCTTATTCTTTGAACCGACAAACTTGTTAATTCCCTCTGCACGCAGAGAAATACCTTTTTCAACACTCTTATAATAAATACATTCATTGGAAAAGAACAGCTGATAATCCAGGATCTGTATCAGATCCTTATCCTTCAATATTACCGGCTCGGATACGTTATCCCCATTGAGCATCGTTCCATTGGCACTGTCACAATCGTACAGAACAAAGCAGCCGTTCTGCTTCCGGATCTCGCAATGCACCTTTGAAATCCCGGGATGCCTTAAAACAATCTGGTTCTCTCTGGAACGTCCGATCGTAATGCTTGCACAATCCAGTGATTTTGTTTTCCACACTTCATCTTCTGCCACCACCTGGAGAAGCAGAAGGACCATTTTATCCGGCGCATGAATATTGCCGATGCGAAGCACAGATTTGTCAAACAGCTCTACATATCCCGCTTTTGCATCCAAAAGTTTCTTTTGCCCTGAATTGCCGACAAAAGTCCCATTACTGCTATCCTGATCCATATAATAGATCTTGTCCCCCTGCAGTCGGAATATACCGTGTAATCCGGATATGATCTCATCCGGGATCACAATGTCACACCGTTCTTTCTTTCTTCCGATCTTCAGTTCCTGCTTTCCGTACGCATCCAGATTTACTTCTGTCAATCGGCTTCCGGTATCAATAATTGTTAATCTTCTCTCACTCATCTTCTCTTCCTTACTGTAACGGTGCACGTTCCGTTACATATATATATTCCAGTGGATATGGATTGGAATAATATTCATCATCATAACTTTCCAGATCCCTCTCCGATATCTCTGTCTCAGTTACGCTGCCGTTCCGTATGCTGACACGATATAACTGTTCATGTCCCATTTGTGCACAATGTCGGATAATGTATGCTTCTTTTCCTCCACTTTCATCTGCATAAAACATCGAATGCCATCCGGTAATCTCTCCCAGATAAACACTTGCATGATCCTTAATGGTATAGACCTGATACATATAAGCCGCCTCACAGTCACCTTCCTGTGCCAGAAGCTCCTTTACGCCATCCTTATCGATATCATACAGATAATATCCATTATATTCTCCATATTCTTCCAGTATCTGATCCAGAATCAGTCCATAGATATCCTGATATTCCTGAGATGTCACCTTCTCATTTCCTGCCTGATCCTCTTTGGAATCTTCCGTCTTTAATTCAATGATACCCCATTTTCCATTCTTTTTTACCCAGCATTTATTCTCATAGACCGGACAGATCTCCTCAAACATTCCCGGACGAATTGCAATATTTCCCGATACGTCCCGAAGTTCCCATACATCGTCCTTGCGAAGAACAACATAGCCATCGGAAGCCGCATAACAGAATTCCTGATATTTGTCGGATCCTGCAGCGTTCACAAGCGGCGTATATTTTTTCCAGGAAGCGTCATACTCGATCGGAATGACTTCTTCTCCCTGTTCATTGATATAGCCCCATTTTCCGTCTTTCTGAACCGCGAGCAGCCCTTCTACACAGGAACCACATGCATCATAGCTAAAATCAGTAACCAGTTTTCCATCTGCATACACTGCGAACGGAGCATCCGCATCCAGCGGCCAGCTGGAATGATACTCATATACGCCCAACAGCTGATCCAGCTGCTGAATCGGAATTGCATTTTGGGGAACACTGTATTTCAGCTCCATATCCCATTCGGCATCTTCCATTGTATTATGGAGTTCATTTCGATAAATATAATAACTGAACGGCATACCCGCATCCCCAAACATCGTAGGAACGACCTCGCCATTCTGAAGGCAGTACATATCCCAGTCACAGTCCCATTCTGCTTCATACTGCGGCTCACTGCGTGTCAGCATATACTGATCCTCCGCATCCATCCATACGGTATAGATATCAGAATATATCATCTCTGTCACCAGATTGCCTTCCATATCGATCAGACCCAGTCCCTCTTCTGTCTCTATCACCGCATAGGGGGACATCTTCTGCCGCTGGATATCATTGATTGAGTTCTCTTCATAATCCGCACTTGACACATAGTAGATACTATCAGCTTCTATTCTCGGTTTCATCACCCATTCAAATTTTACTCCACTGTTCAACAGCTGATCTACCTCATCACTTTCCTCAACAATATTCCTGCCATTATCGGCTTCTTTTTCCTCATGCTCTCCTTTTGATACTCCCGGAACATTCTTCTGCGCTTCCCTTAATATTTCTTCCGCTCTGTCAAAATCTCCCTGTGTAACATACAGGTCATAAAGGCCCAGATATGCATCTTTTTCTTTCGGATCGATTGCCAGTGCCCGAAGATAGGAATCTTTGGCTTTTTCATAGTCCATATCTTCCATATATTTTTCCGCCTGAGTCATATAGTTGTCATATTTTTTCTTTTCCTGCTTATTCTTAAAGCTGAGACTCCCCGCTATGATTACAGCCAAAACAAGCACACCTGCTGCTGCCAGTATCCATTTTCTCCGATCAGGCTTTTTCGCCGCCACGGAAGCTCCTTCTCCAGGTGCCTGTGCCTGAAACTGAGACGTCTCCGGTGCCTGCAAAGTTTCCCCACATTCTTTGCAGAATCTTGCTCCATCCTTATTCTTCGTTCCACAATTTCCACAATACATCCTTCTCAATCCTTCTTTATTCCTGATTTTTTTATTTCAAAAATAACAAAAATGTGCCTTTTTTAATTTTAGCACGTTCTAAAAGCTTGTCAATTGAAAACCCCTTCAGTTGTATCAAAAGGCAAATGCCGTACAGGATGGCAGTTATCCTCCCTGTACGGCATATCTTTTCACTGCTCCGGATGCAGGCGCATTCTTTCACAGTGTCGTTCTATCTTATTCCTTTCACCACATATTCCATGTGTCTCCCCAGTCTGTAGTTACCTCCCCGGTAACCTTATTGACAGTGACCATTCCAACCAGCTTATTTGCAGAAGGTGTACCTCCTCTTGCCAGAATCTCCTCTGCTTCTTCATCTGACATCTGATAACGAAGACATACCTGATATTCAAGATCACTCTCTACAGATTCTTCCATAAATACCACATACGTTCCATCGTTATCTGCCAGTTCATTATAATGATCTGTAATACTGGTCGCCATCTCTTCCGGCGTAATATCTTTTACTTTATCTTCAGTCTGCTTTTTTGCAGGTTCCTCATCAGCATTTTGGATTCCCAGAATCTCTCGTAATATGTCCAGTGTGTTCTGTAATTCAGCCAGGCTTACATCCTCATCTTCCTCAACTCTGGACAGGCCATATGTCTGACAGTTCGCCCACCATTTTCCCTGCTCCGCATTGAATTCTGCTTCCGACACCATCTCACCGTCAATTCTTGCGTTAATCTCCGGATACAGCCCGTAATCAATCTCCAGGGAACGTACCTGCTTGAAATCACCATCCTGAAAGCCCCAGAAATAATCATATTCGAAATCATCTGCAGAACCCTCGATCAGATAATATTGATCTTCCACACTGGTAATATAAAGAGTCGTTGTTGCTCCATCATTTCCATATCCTTCCCCGGAGAACATATTCTGCAATTCATAATCTTTGTACTGCCATACTTCAATCGAATAACGTGCAATAAAGTCCAGTTCTTTTGCAGGATCTGCATAAGCGACCACCAGTTCATCCCGTCCGTCTCCATCAAAATCGATGAGTTTCGCAAATGCCAGACCCTCAAGATATTTCCAGTAGGTGTCTATGGTAACTTTTCTTGCGTTTCCGTAAGTATCCTGATATTCCATCAGCAGATCATAATACGCCTGGGCAGCAGCCTTATCCGCAAGTTCCTTCCTCTTTTCACTGAGTCCGGACCACTCGGATACGGTGTCTCCGGTAGATTCGTCATCTGTATTCCCGTAGATTACCTCTTCTGCTTTTAACAGTATCTTATCTGCCTTTTTATAATCTCCCTGCAGTGCATACAGATCTGCCAGTCCCAGATACGGTTCTTCCTTTTTCGGATCAATCTTAATCGCATTCAGATAGGCATCTTCTGCATTTTCATAATCCATTTCTTCCAGATATTTATCCGCAGAAGTAAGATAATTATCATATCTTTCCTTCTCTTTTTTATCCTTCGACATAAAACTGAACGCTATGACAGCAGCAATTATCAGAATTCCGACTGCTATGCAGATCCATTTAATATTACTCCGGTTGATACCGGATGCTTTTTTCCCGGGCGCTTCCCCTGCCCGTCTTCCTGATTTTTCCGGACCTTCTGCTCCGGCAGAATCTGCGTTTTTCACCGGCTGTGAGACCACCGGGACATCCAGCGGCTCTCCACAGTTTTTACAAAAGCGGGCAGTATCTTTATTTTGGGTACCACATTTACTGCAATACATCGTTCTCTTTCCTCATCTGTCTGCCTCACCGGCAATTACTTCATCACAATTTTCCTGAAATTTTTCTTTCCTTTTTTCAGAACGATACCTTCTCCATCCAGCGCTTCTCCGGCAAATGTATGATAGATATCTGTGATCTTTTCTCCGTCTACAGTTACACCACCCTGCTGTACAGCTCTGCGGGCCTCTGACTTGGAAGCCGTCAGTCCTGCTTTTACCAACATGGTAAGGATATCAATATTGCCATCTGTCAGATCTTCCTGTGTAAGCTCTGTCTTTGGCATGTCTGCTGCTGCACCTTTACTGAAAAGTGCCTTTGCAGCTTCCTGAGCTTTCTGTGCTTCTTCTTCTCCATGTACCAGCTTGGTCAGCTCAAATGCCAGAATCTCTTTTGCTGTATTTAACTGAGCACCTTCCCAGGAATCCATCTTATCAATCTCTTCCAGCGGAAGGAATGTCAGCATTCGGATACATTTCAGAACATCCGCATCTGCAACATTTCTCCAGTACTGGTAGAATTCGAACGGAGAGGTTTTATTAGGATCCAGCCATACAGCGCCGCTCTGGGTCTTGCCCATCTTCTTGCCTTCTGAATTCAGAAGCAGCGTGATCGTCATCGCACATGCATTTTTTCCAAGCTTACGACGGATCAGTTCTGTTCCGCCAAGCATGTTGCTCCACTGATCATCCCCGCCGAACTGCATGTTACATCCATATTTCTGGAATAACATATAGAAATCATAGCTCTGCATGATCATGTAATTGAATTCAAGGAAACTTAATCCTCTCTCCATTCTCTGCTTATAACATTCAGCCGCAAGCATACGGTTTACAGAAAAATGCGCACCTACTTCACGGAGAACATCTACATAATTCAGATCCAGAAGCCAGTCAGCATTGTTTACCATCAAAGCTTTTCCTTCTGAGAAATCAATGAAACGGCTCATCTGCTCCTTGAAGCAGTCACAGTTGTGCTGAATAGTTTCTTTTGTCATCATCTGACGCATATCCGTTCTTCCGGATGGGTCACCGATCATTGCAGTACCGCCGCCGATCAGCGCAATCGGCTTATTTCCTGCTTCCTGCAGACGTTTCATCAGGCAGAGCGCCATGAAGTGTCCTACATGAAGGCTGTCAGCCGTCGGGTCGAAACCGATATAAAATGTAGCCTTTCCATTATTAATCAGTTCTCTGATGTCATCTTCATCTGTTACCTGCGCGATCAGTCCGCGCGCAATCAGTTCTTCATAAATTCCCATATCATATCTCTCCTTTTCTTATTGCTTCATTAATTCTGTTTTACAAAGGCAACAAAACCGCAGTCCGTCGGGTGATCCAGGATATAGCAGCACTTGTCGTACTTTAAATACCGAAACAGCATGCAGGCGATTGTCGTATCGCCACCGGCTGCAAGGATATTGAAAAGACTCAGTGACAGCAGAAGTATACTGCTGCTCACGAGCGCAGCCAGATACATTCCGATTCCCAGCACTGCAAACGGTGCCAGTCCGCCCACCAGATACTGCCCGGGTCCAAGAGGCTCCTTGCAGTGACAGTAAGGTGTCAGATATTCCCACATCATTCCCAGATAGATGCTCTTCCATTTGTTCTGCGTCCAGAAAACCCATCCCACACCGTGGAGCAGTTCATGAACGAAGATACATACCAGGAACAAAACCAAAAAACATACTGCCTGGTTCCCCAGTACGAAATTTCCTTCTTTCGACAGAGGTCTGATACAGAACCACAGGATCAATCCCAGCACCACAAACGGTCCGGCAGTCACAAATGCCATGACATTGGCCCTCACTATCGAAATCGTTTCCTGCCGTTCCTCATATCCGGCTTCCAGATATTGCTGCTTTTGCCTTTCGTAATTTTCAATAATCTTCTGTTTTGCCATGTTTGGCTTTTTCTCTTTTTTCATACATACCTCTCAAGCAAAATAAATCAAAGCACAATCATCAGAAGTGCCTAAGGGCACGTTCTGAGATTGTAAGCGGTCGCCAAGGTCACAAGCAAGCTTGGACTTTGGCTCGTCGCTGATACAAAAAAACGCCCTTATCATACGATAAGGACGGAAATTACCCGTGGTACCACCTTGCTTCGCCAACAGCTTACACTGCCAGCCTCACTAAGTCTGCGTATTCACAAACCCCCGCACAGTAACGTGTGCCTTACGTCACAGCCTACTCAACAGAGATAAGCCGTCTGCGGCAGGTTTTGCTCCGCAGACAGAACCGTCTGTTTTCGGTGTGCAGCTCCAAGATGTATTCATGATCCATTCCTTCATGCGCCTCTCATCCACCGGCAGCTTTCTGTATGGGTGTACAGATCATTACTTCTTCTTTTCAAAGCCTTTCACATATCAAAACATATTCACAAACAAAAGAGTACCGTATTTGCAGAACTTTGTCAAGGCGGGACGGGGGATTTTTAAAAAACCCCCGTCCCGCCTTTATCGCTTTAACGCAACATATTTTCGCGTATTTATCCACGCAATCCCACTGTGTTTTCCACATTTTACACATCTATGTGATTATCTGAGCCGCTGCTTTGATCCATTCTTCTGCCAACAGCTCACTCCCTCTTTTTGTCAGATGGATTCCATCTGTTGTAATTGCCGAATAACCATATTGTTCTCCATATTTCTGCATCTTCTTCTGCAGCGGTAGATATTTCACCTGTTGTCTCTTCGCAACATCAACCTGTATTCTCTCTGCTTCATCGATTACCGGAAACCAGTTTATGTATTCCAACGGCTCCGGAAAAATAAACGGACCCGCACATAGGATCTGTGCAGTCGTTTCTTGTTTTATCTCCCCTAAAAGCTTCTCATAATTTTCCGCAAACTCCTGTTTTTCCAATGTCTTTCCCGTATTCATCACTATTCCTACATCATTGCATCCTATCAAAATGCTGACAATGTCAGGTTTCTTAATAAGACAGTCTGACACAAGTGTTCTTCTGAGACTCTGTACTGTTGCACCGTCATGACCTCGATTCAGAATACAGAAATCCCCCCCTCTTTTTTTCAACTTTTCCGAAATCTGATATACATACCCGTTTCCTAATCCATTATTCAAAAAAATATGATTTGCATCCGTAATACTGTCCCCTAAAAAAACTATTCTCATATATCCCCCTGATAACAATTTTTCCACCGATTGTGGATATTTATTGTGGATTTCTCTGGTGATTGACTTAATCAAAGGGGACGGGGGATTTTTAAAAATCCTCCGTCCCCTTTGAACTTATAACGTTTTCCCGTCTTTGATTACCATTTTTAAGTTCAATTCATCGTCAAGCAACACCACATTTGCTTTTTTTCCTTCTGTGATGGAGCCATAATTCTCATATTCGCCCAGGCTCTTTGCAGGGTTCATTGTTGCGCATGCGACAGCCGTCTCGAATGGAATTCCCATCTTTTTGACTGCTGTTCTCATACAATCCATAAGGTTTGTCGCCGATCCGGCCAGGGCCCCATCAGACACAAGTGTTGCACGATTGCCGACCACGTTTACATCCAGACCGCCAAGTGTATACTGTCCGTCAGGCATTCCGGTTGCCCGCATACTGTCGCTGATCAGGATCATGCGTTCTTCTCCCATCATCCGGAAGGTTGCTCTGACCGCAGCGGGATGAATATGCACGCCATCACAGATAATCTCTGCCATCACATGTTCGCAGTCAGCAACAGCCCCCACAACTCCAGGTGCACGATGTGTGAATGCCGGCATGGCATTATAAAGATGCACCGCGTGGTTGGCTCCTGCATCAAATGCTGCTTTTGCCGTATCATAGTCAGCATTGGTATGCGCAAGAGAAATATTTACTTTGTCTTTCATCTGTTCAATAAATTCAATTGACTTTTCGCTTTCCTCCGGTGCAATTCCGACGAATTTGACCAGTCCTTCAGATGCATCCAGAAACCTCCGGCATACTTCTGCGTCGCACGGAATGATATTCCTCTCATCCTGTGCACCCTTCTTTGCGGGGCTGATAAATGGTCCTTCCATATTAATACCGATCAGGTCAGCGCCCTTTGTCGCTTCTTTTTTATATTCTGCGGCAACTTTCAATATGTCCACCAGTTCTTCCACAGGAAGTGTCATCGTTGCCGGAGCAATTGCTGTGACACCAATAGATGCTTCATATGCGGCAATTCTTTCAATGGCTTCTTTTGTCCCATCGCAGAAATCGTCTCCCATACACCCGTGAAAATGCAGATCGATCAGTCCGGGAATCGCAAAGCAACCCTCTCCGTCCACTATGACATCCTCTGCCACGTCTGGCACGTTTTCTCCATTTCCCTCTGCTTCTTCTTTGTCTGTTTTGAAGTTTACCCGCTCAAAGATACCGTCTCGAATGACGATTTCTCCTTCTTCAAATCTCCAGTCTTCTGTGTACACTTTCACATTTTTAATGAGCATCTTTTTTCCCTCCCGATAATCATTATTTATATAAGATCTTCCATTGTCCGGTCTATTACACGGCGCCTTTTCTGAGTGCCCTCTTCCAGCGCCCGCAGCGTATTGTCATGCAGTGATTCTTTTTTATATTTATCCTGCTCCACATAATAAGAGTATATAATATCCAGCATAATCAGTATCGGAAATTGTGGTGAGATCACATTGCCATGATTCAGATGTCGAAGCGAAGGCAGCAGAATCACTTCTGTACAGAACTTTTCATATTCTTCTTTGTTATTGGCCGTAAGAAGCACTGTTTTGGCACCTCTTCGATGTGCCTCTTTCAACAGGAAAAGAATCTCTTCTTTTTCTCCGCTGATACTGATTCCGAACACGAGACTTCGTTTGTCCTGAAACACCGCCTGCATCCGGATCAGATCTGTATCGAGAACAGAATCAATGTCTACACCGATTCGCATAAACCGGATCTCCATCTCGCTTGCCGCAAGTCCGGAGCTTCCTTTTCCACACACAAATACCCGTTCTGCCTGATTCAGATATCTGCTGATCCTCGCAATCTGTGCTTCATCCACCAGACTGTAGGTTTTATTCAGAAGCTCCTGATATGCATTTAAGACCATCCTTGTATTGCCGGTGATAGATTCCTGCCTTTCTACAAACGTCTCTTCATACTGATAGACAAATTCCCGATATCCGCGGTATCCACATTTTTTTGCAAATCTTGATAAAGAAGCTTCTGATACAAACAGTCTTTCTGCCACTGCTTTTGCAGAAAAATCCACTTTCTTACGATTCTGTATAAAAAAGTCCGCAATATTCTTTTCGACAGTCGTAAATTTATCATAATTTGATTCAATGATCGGTACTACGGATTTTACATAATATTCCATGCCTTTTCATTCCTTAACTTTCCTGGCGGCACCCCATGAAATGATAAAATGCTCCCAACATCCCCGCATCGTTCTTATGCTTTGCAAATGCAATCCTGGTATTCGCAGCAATACTCGGAACCAGATACTTTTTCAGTGCAGACTCTATCTTGTCTCTCAGGAATTCCTCCTGAGCCATAATTCCTCCGCCCAGAACCACGATCTCCGGATTGATCACATAACAGATATTGGCAATTCCTTTTCCCAGGACATCTGTCATATCATTAATTGCACGGTTACAGATCTCGTCCCCATTCTTTGCTTCCTCGAAAATGTGGTATCCATTCCAGTTTTCTGCAGGCTCCTGCTTCCATTCGGCCACTTTTCTGGTCAGAATACTTGCAGCGCCAAGTGTCTGAAAGTCACTGTCATCCATATGCATATAGCCGACTTCACAGGCACTGTTGCTGAATCCATGAAACACCTTCCCGTCAACCACGATACAGCCTCCGATCCCGGTTCCAACGGTCAGTATAAGCGCAATACTGCTTCCCTTTGCAGCACCGGACATATACTCGGCAAGCCCTGCACAATTGACATCATTCTCCACTTCACATGGGATTCCATATTCTTTTTCCATTGTCTCTTTAAATCTGGTTCCGGCATAATCCGGAATCAACGGTGCTGAATAAAAGATCTCGCCTTTTCCGGTATCCACCATTCCCGCTGTAGAGATGCAGATTCCGCTGATCTCATGTATCTGAGTCAGTTCAGATGCGATATCCATTGCTTTCGCCAGAACAGACGCTCCGCCTTTATACGCTTCCGTTGCTCTTTCGCTGCGGTACAGTATCTCTGCATTTTCATTGATCACGCCATATTTTATCGCTGTTCCGCCTATATCGATACTTATATATTTTTTCATTATTATACCTCTGTCTTTTCCTGTATTCAAGCCTGCTTCCTGTTAAGCGATGTATTCCCATGCACCTTCTTGCTGTACGGCGCACCAAAGAGGCAATCCGGAACACCGATTCCGACTTGCCTCTCTAAGCTGCATCACTTCTATGCTATACG
Source organism: Dorea sp. YH-dor226 (assembly GCF_039832105.1). NCBI lineage: Bacteria > Bacillati > Bacillota > Clostridia > Lachnospirales > Lachnospiraceae > Dorea > Dorea sp. YH-dor226. Next base: position 90,069 of record NZ_JBDOHS010000002.1, read on the forward strand.
CACTTTAAAGATCGCTTTTTTTATCTGCTCCGGTCCATCTACAGCCACTGCTGTACGATGTCCGTCGCCCGGATAACAGATCAGAAAATCTCCGTCTCTTAAGATCACGGAACTGTTCTTTTCCCCTTCCATCGGAAGAAAATCATCCTTTTCCACAAATTCCTTTACATCCATATTCCGGATAAAATTCAGATCGATCTGTTCGGTTCCATGAATCATCACATGTACATCGAGATAATTTTTGTGTGCTTCCCAGAAACGTTCCTCCGGGGTAGTGGTCGTATACTCCACAACATTTACAAAAAGTCTGTCCCCGTCAATCTCATGACTTCCTTTTTCATAGGATGCCAGATCGTGGCTCTTTGCATACGCAAAACATTCCATGATCTGTTTCTCCAGATACGAAAACTCTTCCAGGTTATTAATATTACCAAATATCATATTTCCCGTTCCTTCCTAGTTTTTATATACCGTTGTGTGTGGTGCCGGTACAGAAGTGTCGCCTTTTACTTTTCTCCAGATATAACTTGCAGGTATTCCTACTACCAGAGACACTGCGATGGAGATGATAGAGTAAGACCAGATGGAAACGCTCTCAGCCGGTACAAAGTATTTGATATAAACCATAACGGCAGATGCTGCAATAAATGCAAGTGTAGTACCAAAAGTATTGGCAACTTTCGTAAATGCTCCCAGGATGAAGGAACCGATCAGGATTCCAAGTACCAGTCCCATGAATCCGTTGAACCATTCGTAAGCGGATTTTACACCACCGTTTGCAAGAACCATTGCAACTGCGATTGCAAAGATACCTACGATCAGAGATACATACTGACCAATCTTTGTCTGTTTTTCAAAGCTTAACTCTTTCTTAGACAGACGTGCCTGGATATCCAGTGTCCAGCTTGATGCCACAGAGTTCAGACCGGTAGATAAGGTGGACTGTGCTGCTGCATAGATCGCTGCCAGAAGAAGTCCCGTTACACCAACCGGAAGTTCAAATGCAATGTAAGAAGCAAAGATCTGATCCTGTGCCGCTGCCGGTGGAAGCGCATTCTGCTGATAGAATACATACAGGCCTGTACCGATCAGATAGAATACGGTTGCGATGAAGATAGATAACGCACCGTTTGTCAGCATCATCTTGTTCAGTTTCTTTGTATCTGTTGTTGTGGTAAAACGCTGTACAATATCCTGGCTGGATACGTAAGATCCCATGGTGTTGAATCCTGCACCGACGATCATGATGAATACACTGTCTTTCAGAATATTCGGATTAAAGATCGGCTGATCTACCGCCAGGAATTTGTGTTCTGTTGCAAATGCATGGAAGATTGCACCAATTCCTCCATCCAGATGTGTCAGCAGGAAGATCAGTGAAAATGTAACACCGATCAGTAATACAGATCCCTGAATAAAGTCTGTCCAGAGTACAGATTTCAGACCACCTGTGTATGAATATATAATCGCGATCACACCCATGATGATAATCAGCAGGTTTACATTGATTCCTGTCAGGCTTCCAAGTACCATACACGGAAGATACATAATAATGGACATACGTCCGATCTGATAGATAATAAACATAACTGCGCCAAGAACACGAAGTCCTTTGCTTCCGAATCTCAGTTCCAGATAGTGATATGCGGTATCAATATCCAGCTTACTGTAGATCGGCAGAAAGAATCTGATCGTCAGCGGGATCGCAAGCAGCATACCGAGCTGAGCAAACCACATGATCCATGTTCCTGCATAAGAATTTCCTGCCAGTGACAGGAATGAAATCGGACTGAGCAATGTCGCAAATATAGATACGGAAGTTACCCACCACGGAATCGTTCCGTCTCCTTTGAAATACTCTTTTCCCTTCATCTCTTTCTTTGCGAAATGAAGGCCGGCCATCAATACTGCTGCCAGATACACAATTAAAATAATCAAATCAATAACGGTAAAGCCCTGCATGTTTTTTCCTCCTAAAACTCTCATCTCTTTTCTTAATCAAGAAATTTTGCTTTTGCATCGCGAATCATCTTTGCAGCTTCTTCTACGACTGCAGTATCGCTCTCCACCAGATCTGCCAGTGGTCTTCTTACTCCGCCGAGTTCCAGTCCTTCATTGATCTTAAGGATCGCCTTGATCACTGCATACATATTGCCGTGTCCGGAACACATTTTATATATGATTGCATCAACAGCATACTGGATCTCTCTTGCCTGTTCCATATCACCTGCTTTTACAAGCTCATCCATTTTCAGGAATAATTCCGGCATAGCTCCGTATGTTCCGCCGATCGCACCTTCTGCACCGATCACACGTCCGCTTATGAACTGCTCGTCCGGACCATTAAAGATAATGTAATCTTCACCGGCAGCCTGTTTGAACATCTGGATATCCTGAACCGGCATGGAAGAATTCTTTACACCAATGACTCTCGGATTCTTTCTCATCTCGGCAAACAGATTCTGTGTCAATGCAACCCCCGCAAGCTGTGGAATGTTGTAGATGACAAAATCTGTGTTCGGAGCAGCAGAACTGATATCATTCCAGTACTGAGCAATTGCATACTCCGGCAGATGGAAATAGATCGGCGGGATTGCTGCAATCGCATCTACACCAAGGCTTTCTGCATGTGCCGCAAGTTCCATACTGTCTTTGGTATTGTTACATGCAACGTGGGCAATGACCGTAAGTTTTCCCTGTGCTGCTTTCATTACGTTTTCCAGAACGATCTTTCTGTCTTCTACACTCTGGTAAATACATTCTCCGGAAGAACCGTTTACATAGACACCTTTTACTCCCTTTTCAACGAAGTATTTTGTTAATGCCTGTACTCCTTCCGGACTGATGTTACCTTCTTTGTCGTAACATGCGTAAAATGCAGGAATGACTCCCTTGTACTTGTCAAGATTTCTCATGATGGTTTTCTCCTTTTCTTAATTGAATGATTTTCTTGTTTTATGTTAAAATATTAAGCTCTGCTTTTATGTGCCCGTATTATTCAAGGGCCTCTGCAAATGATTTTGTAATCAGCTGCGGTCTTGTAATGATAGAACCAACGACCACACTGAATGCGCCAAGTTCGATTACCCTTCTTGCTTTCTCCGGTGTATTGATATTGCCCTCAGCGATCACTCTGTGCTTTGCATTGGCAACGATCTTTCTTAATATCTCAAAGTCATTGGCCTCGATCTTATCATTTTTACTCTGCTCTGTATAACCGACCATAGTCGTTCCGATAAAGTCAAATCCAAGTTCATCTGCGTGGAGTGCTTCCTCAGCGTATGTCAAGATAGGTCTAAGAAATTTTTCTGCCATAGTTTTGATGGCAGTAAATTAACCCAAAGTACCTACCTTAACATACATCCATTTTGTTACTTCAATGCATTCAAGGTATCTTCAAGGTTTGCATATACCGTTGTGCTTCCGTCTTTCTTGTAAATTGCAAATGTCTTATCTGAACGCCTATATTTTATCTCATAAACTTCTCCAGTGCTCTTTTCTGTAACCTCTATTTGATGATGGATATCTTCCCACCCTTTAGCCTTCTCATATTTAACACTGTATTTTCCCAGACACTCAAGCATACAACAAAGGGCAAATGAATAATATTCCTCATTGTATCCATAAAGACGTGTGCTTCCCATAAGGAAAATATTGTCACCTTCGATTCTTATATATCTTTCCTTTGGCTTATAAGAACTATAATCATGCAAAGCATCCATCACTCCCGGTACACTTATGAAGTATTTTCTCCAATCTGTTATCTTACCGATATCTCTATTACAAATATTAACCAGTCCAGCGCAGATGTCGTTAATATCAAACATAGGATCATTGATCAGATCCATTAACATTTTTCGTCTGGTTTTATATGTTCCATGCTTCTCATTGCTCTGAATTCTAAGCAAACGTTTCCAACTAATATCTCTGTCAAAGTCTACAAGGAAACTTGAATTGCTACTATCATCCAGATGATAATCTCCCTTACAAAGCAAGGCTCTTCTCAGATTATTAGCAAACAACCTGTTAATACCCACATATTTTTCTTTCTTGGAACCATATTCAAATTCACCAAATATAGATCCATATATCTTCAGATATTTTCTGAAGGCATCCTTGCTATTCTTATCTTCCTCTGCTGTCCAACCATCCATTTCACCATTTTCATATTTTGACAAAATACCAGCAGCTTCAAGAAGGAATCCAATTTGTCCGTTGAAATACTTATTATCTTCCGCATTAAGAATCAATTCCTTCCACTCATCATCTCGCTTCATCAATTTTGCTTTTAGGCATTCTTCTTCAAAACAGTCTGAATCAAAGCCATAGCCTGAATGTTCAGTTATTCCTGCAAGATGACTAATTATATCGGAACTATAAGGAAGTAGCCTACGCACCCCTTTGCTAATGGCCCTTGCATAATCATCACCACCATTGTAGTTGGTTTCCCTACTCAATGTTGTCATAACTCTCATCCAGTCTTTCAGCTGCTGACCGAATTTATCTGAATCTGCAATAGACGCCTTATTTGTAAGTACAAAACCAAAATAGGCATCTGCTTGAATTCTGCCTTCATAATCAGAGTCGTGTCTTTCCATTATCCATTTAAACATCTGGGCTTCGTCAAAATATTTATTATTTGGTGCAAAAATAACCTGCTTCTTCCCATCTGTTATAAGGTCAAACAATTCGAAAATATCTACGAAGCTGTTCGCTACCTTCTGCCCATCCCATTTTGCATTATATCCTTGGAATCTATTTATAAACTCAAGCTGACTATAACCTATGATTTCCTTTAACTCCTGTCTTACAGCATCACGACCTACCGAGACCATATGAGCCGCATATTCATTAATCAGATAATTAATGAACAAGTTCATAATTTTGTCATCATACAACCTCGTCTCAGGCTCTCTAAATGTCCAGAATACATCAGACCATTCTCCATCTAATTTTGCTATATAGTCATCTTTTGGAGTGTCCAATTCATCATTAATATACTTAGACAACTTTGCTTTAAAATTTTCATAGCAAGTAAGATCCTTTCCACGTGCATTTAACTTGATATAAATACTATCTCCAAGATTGTACTCTCCAAGATCAAGGAAATAGAAGTACAGTGGACAGTCATCATCAGCATTGCCAGAGAGTAGGTTAAAGTACTCTGATAGGTTCGCATTCTTAAACAGCGCATGAATAGAATCTAGCATATTCAGCATCGATTTGATGGTAGGATCATTCTTCCAGGATGAACTGAACCAGTTGTTATTGGTAATCTCTTCACTTACAGACTTAACCTCCGAAAGCTTTTTGTCTTTCCTAATAGTAAGCGGCTTGCTAGTCAGATTCTTGCAGAAGTCCCTCGATGTTGTTCGGGTTTCGTATGTAAACTTAGCAATACGTTTATTTGAGCCCTTGTCCATCTTCTTCTCTAACGCAAGCATAAGATACACATGAAGTAGGTAAAGGGTTGTCAGACGTTGCTGTCCATCTATAGGTGTAAAAAGCTTTCCGTTCGCGCTTCCATAAACAAAGTTCAAATCAAGATCCGTCTTTGTATCAAGCGCATTTTTTATGCTCTCCAGAAAATTGTTTCGAATATCCTCGACATTTTCTCTGCCTTGTGCATAATCTCTCTGAATTACCGGTATTTCTATTGAATACTCATCCAGGAGTTCCCAAAATGTTATTTTTTCATTTCCTTCCATTTTAGCTTTCCTCCTTCACATCTTCTATATCTTCTGCCAGATAATTAACTATAGTCTGTACCATTTTATCGAAGTAGTCCTGCCTGTCATGTTTATCCCACAAATACATTTGGGAAACCGTCTTTGAATAGAACTTCAGGAAGACATTCTTCGTGCATAACGGAATAAAACTTTCAATTCCGCTCTTTTCAAGGATTTTGTTTCTCTTGACCGGGAAGATATGGTTTCCGTACCCGCGGTTAGTCCTCTGATCCAACAGAGTAAGATTTGAAATTTCATTAATTGGCTTTTCTTCTACTGATGATTCTCCTGAGAAAAATGCAATAACTTTATTATACATTTCATCATACTGAGGTGCGGATTCATCTCCGTATAATTTTTGTGTATAGATATTATCAATTTCAGCCTTAAGATCCTCCGGCATTCCAACATCTGAATCTATATAAGGTTTTGCTTCCTCAAGCCACTCCTCGCGCTCTTTTTTATTCTGAGCCCTATCTGTTGTGACAGAGTGAATATGCTCGATATCCCACTTTTGTCTCTGATAGGCATCAAATGGGAAGCGTGGATTGGAATCCGTATTCTGCTGCATAGAAATTACATTAAATAGCAACAGGATATTTCTGATCTTGTCCTTCTCTGCTTTCTTTCCAGAATACTGCAATGAATTCAGATATTCTCTTACAACCTCTTCTCCGAATTCAAAATCATCCTTATCTGCATCCTCAAATTCAATCTCAGAGATTATTTTCTTCTTTAACTCCATTACAAATTCTGTTTTGGTATGTCCTCGATAAAGATCACATAAATTTTCAAAATACTCCTCAGACTGGTTCTCATCCTTAGAAAGTAAGACACCGATCAAATGATACCACTCTCTGTCCTCATACCAGTCTATGAACATGTTATAAAAGCTTTCGACCTTGCCCCAGAAATCCTCTAGCATTTTGGAATATTTATAGTCACCAGCAGCCACATACTCCCTCTTCATGTATTCCATTTCACGGTTAAAAATTATAAATGTATAGGTCTCCCTATTTAACTGTTCCTCATTTTCAACGTAAAATTCTGGATACTTCCCGACTCGGCTCTTTATAATTTCTTTGGCCATTATTTGAAAAATCAATTCCATATGGGTATCAATACTACTGAATTTTCCCGAACCAGTAAGGAACCTCCACATATCTTCTCTTTGCAAAGTTGCTTCCATGTTATCCCATGCAGTACTGATCTTAATCTGACTGGCCGTAATTTCTTTTTCTGACTCCCCTTTATAGTTATCTTTCTTAAGAAGAAGAGCCTTGATAAGTTCAGCATTTGTCAGCTTAATCTTGCCCATGTTTATGTTAGTAAATATAATCTCCGGCTTTACGTCACCATTGATTTCGTACCAGATAAAGCGTGTATAGGTTCTAATTTTTTCACGAATCTCAGCGCCGATTGCTTTGTAATCATATGTATCCTCAAGCCATTTCTTTACCGTTAAATAAGCATTTGTGATATGATATGCATCGATGTCTTCTTCATTTAGCGCAACTTCGTCTATGACATCTCCCGAATTTGGATCGAGTTTCACAATCCCTAGAGACTCTAGCCAGTCATGCATCTGAGTCTTATTCTGATAATTCATGACAAAAAGTTTGGCCTTCTCTTTATAGAGCATCTTCTCAATACAAGTTAGGACAATAAAAAGTGTGGTCAGCCTCTGCTGCCCATCTATTACTATCCATCCTTTTTCTTTATCTTTCTTTACAACCAACGGCTGAAGGCAATAAAACCGGCTTTCATTACCTTTTTCATAATCAAACTCGCTAAGGTCATTTAATAACTGCTGAACCTGCGATTCTTTCCATCTATATCCACGCTGATAATTTGGAACAAAGAACTGCATTCCTTGTGGCATTGACTTATTAGCCAGAAGTTCTTCAACTTTTTTTGTTCCCATACTATTACTTACTGACATTTTTCATCCTCCATTATAGTTTTTCTTCTTGATTCCACGTAAACATCAAAGAATGACATAATACTAATGACACAACCCTATTATTCTATCGTTTCACTATCTTAGCTATAGTTTTCACAATCTTACTACTATTCTTCAATAACATTTTACCGCTAACAGCCAGTCCCAGAATACCCGCTGCAGCTACAGGTGACCCGTATTTATTTAAACACCCATCGCACAGACCCAATTTTTCTCCACCTGTAAGTGTTTTACCACAAGCCCAACATTTCTTATCATTACTCATTTTTCGCATCCTCCATGGAAACAACAAGCATTTCCCTTTCCTTCAATAATAATCCTGATTTAATTGTCTCCTGAATATCCTCTCTAAACTTGAGCCAGTAATCTTGTGTATCATCTGAATAGGTCGAATTATTCTGCATCAGCACAGCTGCTGATTGATTTCTTTTGTTAAGCGGTTTATCCACAAAATCCGAAAGCATCATTTGATAACTTCCTAATAGTTCCTTCGATGTTGCACGGTCTCCCAAATAATCAAGAACTCTCATCTGCACACCAACATACTTTGTTGTTAATTGCAAATCCTGTGCAACATAACCCAAATATGTTTTTATCTGATCAAATCTCCTAAAAACAGGAAAACGAGTCAGTTTGGCCAAATGTTCAGAACTTGTCTTTAGATCTAATCTTGATGCATTTATTGCACTAGACAATTCTTTCGAAGCCTCTATCATATATTTCTTTTGCGCATCTACAGTCTTAGCATTCTGGGCTCTTAGAATAAAATCACGTGCGTTGAGAAATGGCTTTACAATATTATTATTTCGTTCCATTTCTACAAGATAACTTTGTGCTTCAGCAATTGCATCTAATTTTGCAGATATTTGACGCATTTGAATTTGACTTGTTATGCTTCTTGACATTGCCAACGTATCTGGTGTATTAATAACTTTCTTAAGTGTAATATCCTTTATTCTCGTTCCATCTTCATCCAGAATAACTGCCCTTACATTACCTTCAACTTGTCTCGATTCTCCAAGTGTATAGATGCCCTTTCTAAGCTTAGTTTTTATATCCGTTGGGAGATTATCAAAGTCAGGAATAAATCCGTACTTCCCCTGCAAAAGCACATCCGCACCCTGAGCCAGTTCCCCTAATATCTGCATATCTGCAACAGGAATTTCTTCCAACACATCTGAAACCACTTGCATACTCAATTCTGTAGAGAGCTGTTCTATATACAATCCAAAAAAATCACTCATGAGTGCAATATCTGTTCCATGCTTATCTTCTTCCGTAACAAGAATTTCTAATGAATTTTCTTTATCTACAGGTACAATATCTTTTGTCTCTTCTGTCATACAATACACCTAACCTTTCTATTCTTCCTATACAAGGCTTTGTATTTTTCACGAAGAAATCTCATTCTCGCTTCACATAAGTAAGTTCAATATCATACCCCAGTGCTTCCATCATCTGCACAAAAGTCTTATTCACAACGCCATCCTGCTTCTTGATGACACGATTAACATAGGCCTTTGTAGTGTCAATCTCTTCGGCTATCTGCACCTGTGTTTTTCCCTGCTCTATGCATTTTACTTTTACATCAACTTCGATATTGTTTTTTACCATAATTCCAATCCTCAACCAAAAATCAGTTGTCTTATTCGTATAATTTATAGTACATCAAAACTGCCATTTTTTCAATCAAAAAAGAGGCCAGTCAGACTCATCATCCAACCGGCTTCACTCTTACATTCCTATAAACTTCCAAACCTCATCCTTGAACTTCCAGACAATCTCCACATGCTCTGGATCCGTAACAACAACCTTTTCAATCAGTTCCTGCACCATTGCCTGTGTCAGTTCATCTGCCTTGGAATATTTTTTCATCACTCCAAGCGCCTGTGATAGGCTGTCATCCTTAGCAGTTTCAGCTGCCTTAAGCTTCTGCTCCAGTTCTGCAATATCAGCCTCAAGCTTTTCTGCAAGTCTGCCAAAGTCTGCTCTTCTTCTCTGGTACACTTCCTTATCAAGCATACCTGCCATAAACTGATCTACATTTGCAAATCTGTCTGACTCACATTTTTCCTTTTCCTGCTGCAACCCGGCAAGTTTCTCCACCAGAAGAAGATTCTCCTGTCTGCTGATATTGTTCTGCTTATCCAGTTTTTTCTTAAATGCATCAGTCATATCCAGAAGTTGTCTAACCACCGACCAAACAATAGCATTCAGATTATCCTCAGTAATATATCTTTTGCAACATCCGTCATCACCGACCTGTTCCTTGGCATGAGGGCATCCAAAATACTTATAATCCTCTCCACGGAAAGAATACGTCTTATAAGTCATCGCCCTTCCGCAGGTGCCACACTTAACCTTCCGATAAAGCGGATAAGTCTTTGGTATGACCTTCTTCGTCTTTCGCTGCTTACAAAATATCTCCTGTGCTCTCAGGAACTCTTCCTTTGTAACAATCCCTTCATGCCTGCCTTCCACAATAAACTGTTCTTCCTTCGGCACAGTTGCTGTATGCTTACATCCCACACCAAGTCCCTGTCTTTTATGACCAACGATTGCACCATAATACATTTCCTGTTGAAGTATGTTTCTGATATTATTATGATTCCAGCAAACCATATCAGAAGTATCTGCAAATTTCTTCGTTCCTGGATGCTTTCTTCTGTAATATTGCCCCGGTGTTTCAACACCTCTCTCATTCAGAGTACGTGCCATATCAATCAGACGCATCTTGGCAATAGCCATATCAAATATCTCTCTTACAACCGCTGCTGCCTCAGGATCAATTATCAGCTTATGCTTATCCTTTGGGTCCTTCATAAGACCATAAGGCACATGACCGCCAAGGTATTTTCCCTGCTTCATCTTCTGGTACTTTGCAGTTTTTACTTTTACCGACAGATCCTTACTATAATAATCGTAAACGATATTCTTCATAACAACATCAAGACCGCCGGTAGTACCTTTGTAATCAGCACTGTCATAATGGTCATTGATGGAAATAAACCTTACACCCATAAATGGAAAGATACGCTCCAGGTAATCACCCAGTTCGATATAATCTCTTCCGAATCGAGAGAAGTCTTTTACGATAACACAGTTAATCTCACCCTTTTTTATTCTTTCCAGCAGTCGCTCAAAAGAAGGCCGCTGGAAATTCGTGCCGGAATAACCATCATCAAAAAATTCATACTGTTCTGAACCATTCAGTTCTGAATTGCCGTTGATAAAATTCTGAATCAGAGCCTTCTGGTGGGAAATACTCTCACTCTCTGATTTGTTCTCCTTTTTCATCAAATCCTGATCGGCCAGAGACAGACGAATATATTTACCAATAACCCATTTACTCATTTGCTTCACCTGCCATTTCAGCAATTATCCTGTTAAAGATATTCCTCTGATCTCCAAAGTTCAGTTCCACTTCGACACGATTATCATCAAAAATCTTTACAGAGCTGACCAGATGTTTCACCAACCCAGCATCGATTTCTGTAACATTTTCTGCCTTATGAATCGCCACAAGCCATTCATTACTCAAAGACAAAATGTCGTCCAGTTGAACCTTCTTTGCCTTCTCCACAGTAAGCTTCTTTTCGATTTCTTCAGCTTCATCATCATATTTCTTCTTGGAGAACTGATACTCTGCCTCATCCAGAATACCCTCTGCAAAGTTCTCAAACAAATCCTCTCGCTTACTGTTAATCCTTTTCAGTTTCTGCGACAGATAGTTTATCTGTCCAACATATTTATCAATCAGATTCTTTTCCTTTACAGAACCACGCATCTGTCGGATAAGCTGCTCCTGCTTCAATGCCAGTTCCAACTGCATGTTAATTGCAGCCAGAACCGCATCAGCCACAACCGGATACCTGATGGAATGCCTTGAGCATCTTGAATAACCACTATCAAGATAGCCGCCACAAACATACACCGCATGATCCTGATCCACAGGATATCTTTTATCTGTAGGCTTAACAAATCGCATTCTCTTTCCGCAGTCACCACAATAAATCTTGCCTTTAAAATGATTTGTCACAAGTTCCCTGAGCGGAGCATTCTCATCCATCTTTGCCTTAAATTTTTCCGCACGGTCAGCAAACATCTTCTGTACCTTATCGAATAATTCCTGGCTGATAATCGGCTCATGTGCATCCGGCACATATCGCCATTCTTCCTCTGGAGCACGATGCATCTTGATTCCTTCATATAAAGATTTCGGAATCCTGCCATAAACAATACAGCCGGTATAGGTAGGATTCTTCATAATATCGATAATGGTACGTCCATGCCATACCGTGTGCTTGTACTTCTCTGCTCTCCAGATGCCAAGGTCAATCTTGCGTCTGGCAGGCGTTACCGCTCCCATATCATTGAGTCTTTTACAGATTTCATTATGGGAAACGCCCTCAGCCTTCCATTCAAATATCATCCTTACATAAGGTGCTGTTTCCTGATCTACCTCATATCTGTATGCCACTTCCTTGGATTTCACATATCCATAAGGAGCAAATGCCGGAAGGAACTCGCCTTTCTCCTGTCTTGCCCTGAAGGATGTGATAATTTTTCTTGAAATATCCTTGGCATACACATCGTTAATCATATTTTTTAACGGTATCATCAAGGCACCTTCAGCATCATCACAGGTCAGGCTGTCATAACCATCTGTAATGGAAATAAATCTAATACCCATGAACGGAAATATCTTTTCCAGATATTTACCAGCTTCAATATAATCCCTTCCGAAACGGCTCAAATCTTTTACAAGAACACATTTTACTTTGCCGCCTCTAATATCATCCATCATTCTCTTGAACTCTGGGCGGTCAAAGTTTGTCCCCTTTTCACCGTTATCCTCATAGATGTCGTAAAGTTTCAAATCTGTATGTTCTGCCAGATATGCTTTACAAAAGCTGATCTGATTGGCAATAGAATCACCGTCATCATCTTTACCGCTATTCTCAATGGACAGGCGAACATAAATCGCCGTCGAAAAATAATTGCTTGTCTGTACCGGTGTTTCGATTACGGCACCAGTGTTTTTTCTGCTCTTTCTTGCCATACCGCACCTCCTACACCGCCATCTGAGATTTCATATCTGCAGGAATACTGGAAATAGCTGCTATCAGCTTATCCCAATTATCATGGTATCTGAATACTACATGAATGCCTTTGCCTTCCATAATCTCAATATGGTCTATCAGATCCACTACTACATTTCTGGTAACCTCTGTAATGTTCTGGTACTGCTTAAACACTTCCGTCCATGACAGCTGTTTCCGATTATTATTGACCATCTGCTCACGTTCAGCCTTAATGGCAGCAATGGCATGTTCAGCCTCCTGTATTTTCATCGCATAGCTTTTCTTAAACAGAAAATATTCATCCTGACCAATCATGCCTTCCTGCAGATTCTCATATAATTTCAGCTTGAAGTTCTTATTTCTCTCAATCTCTTCCTTCAGCTTTACAATCTGTGCATCATAATTAAAGACATTCTGCTGATTCTCTGGCAGTGATTCCACCATTTCGAGAAGCTGCTCTGCCTCCAACACCATATCAATATGGCTTTTTATGGCATTTAGTACACTGGCCATAAGAGTTTCTTCATCTATGTTGTGTGTACTGCAGCCCTTTTTAGCCTTTCGTGTAGAACAGATAAAATATGTGTATTCCTTATCCCCGGCGGTGTAATGCTTGCGAACCATGTTCTGTCCGCAGTCAGCACATTTCAAATAACCTGAAAACGGATAAACTTTTTCCTCTGCCGGAGCAATGCGGATATCCCTCTGCATAATTTTCTGCACGGTATCAAAATTTCTCCTCGCAACAATAGCCGGATGGGAATCTTCTACACGAATCCATTCCTCTACATCCTTAGGCATAACCTTTTTAATCTTGTAGTTCGGAGTACCGCTCTTACCCTGTACAAGAACTCCTGTATAAATCTCATTTGTAAGAATCCTTGTGACCGATACAGGTGACCACATAGCCTTTTTATGCACCCTGAAATTGGTCTGCACTTTCATTCCAAGGGAAATCTTATATTCCATCGGACACAGAACACCCTGCATGTTCAGTTTGTCTGCGATACGCCCCTGGCTCATCCCTTCAAGCTTCCACTTAAAGATTGCCCTTACCACCTCAGATGCATAAGTATCCACCACAAGTTTATTATGGTCTTCTTCATCCTTCAGATATCCATACACGGCAAAAGCACCAATGAACTGCCCCTTTTTCCTTTTTATCTCCAGCTGGGATCTGATTTTCACAGAAATATCCTTACAATAGGCATCGTTAATCAGATTCTTAAAAGGAATAATAAGAGAGTCCGACTGGTTCTTATCCAGACTGTCGTAACTGTCATTGATTGCTATAAAACGCACTCCCATAAACGGAAATACTCTCTCAATGTAGTTACCGGCTTCAATATAATTTCTTCCAAAACGGGACAAATCTTTGACAACCACGCAATTCACCTTGCCGGATCGGATCTCATCCATCATCTCCTGGAATGCTGGTCTGTCAAAATTGACACCGGAATATCCATCATCTGTTTTCTCTGAAACCACATGGATTTCCGGATGTTTCGATAAAAAGTCCCTGATCAGGGCTTTCTGATTTGTAATACTGTCACTTTCCAGCTTATCGCCGTCATCACGTGACAATCTTGCATAAATACAAGCGTTGTAGATTTTATTACTCATAACCTTGAATCTCCTTCCTGATATGCTCAGCAAGAAGCAAGGCTTCTCAGCACTTAGTGCCTAAATATTTGACCAAATTCATCTTAACACACTGAGCATCTATACTTCCATGACATCTGAAATATGGCAAATCACAGATTCCTAAGATAACTTTCCATACAATCCTCCAATGTCACATCTGTATCCAGAAAAGAAGTTTTCACAACTGCATCACCGCATCTAAAGCAATACGGATTCTTAATCTGCTCTACAAAACTTCTCACACGTTCTTCAAGCGGCAATGATCTGTCTATTTTCACATCCCTTATATCAACAAGTGTTTCTCTGTCAACAGTTCTAATATCTACTGCCTTCATTTCTTCAACTGTCATAGGCTAACCCATCCTTCCTGAGAAGACTTCTTCCCAAGTCACAGGCAAAGAAAAAAAGCCAATTTTTAACTTCAAACAGAAAAAAGCCTGCTGATGTCTGAAATTAATCAGACACCCCCCAGGCTCACTCTCTCTACCTTATTCACTTACACTCTCTGGCAGAAATCCAATGCAATCCATCCAGCCCCGGATTTCAGCTTGCCCCATCCAGCATTAGAGCCTTTACCCTCTCTTACTTCCATGATGGTAAAGCAACCAACTCCGGTATATTTTCCAGTCTTAACCGTATCTGTACCAGCTCCCTTCCTGATATTAAGATCTGGAACACTCACCTTCACCATAAATGGACAATCCGCATTCATCATCCCATTTGCAGCACCTTCTGCCACCTCAGGATAAACCTGCTTCCCATTCCAGTCAAACACTGTATATCCCGGATTCTTATCCACCATCTGCTTTGCATTCTCCAGAACCGTATAGGCACCAAGCTGAGAAGCAGCATCTGCCCAGGTCTTTCTCACACGGTAGTACTTCTTCTGTACGGGCTCTGTCGTTCCATCATTTTCGCCTCCAAGTTTTGCCGTAACCTTAGAAGCCAGGTCACCAAGCCTTGCATACAGCCAGTTCCCTGGACAGCTCTTGTTTGCAAACCAGCGATGCACCGTAAGCAGCATCTCGTCACTTTTCGGAGTATAATTCAACGACTTATTCTTGTCTGCAAACCACAGGAGTTTCTTCTTCCCATTCCTCCTGCAGATATCAGTACAAAGCTCAATCAGCTTCGCATAGACTTTCTCATTCATCCAGTATGGCTCTGACGTATCACTGGCACACTCAATGGTAACCGCCCTCTGGTCATTGGCATTGCTGGACGTACACCAGGATCGATTCTTCTCTTCTACATACAATCCGACTCTGCCATCCCTGTCGATCCCATAATTGGAAGAAGCCTGAGTAGATGTCTTAGCAAACCAATCTCCCAGGCCTTCTGCAGTACACTGCCCCACAACACAGTGTGGCGTGATCCTGTCGATTGCCCTTACTCTCTGCCCGGAATGATTCGGACTCAATTTCACATATTCTGTTAATGAACTGTTTGTATATCCCATATTCGTTTTCTCCTTTCATTGAAAAACCGCAGCCATATCGGATGACTGCGGTAAAGATCACTATTGTTTATTCCATTTCCACGATGTTGTCTGCATAATCAGACCAGAATTCAGCAGCTTTATAAGCTTCCCCGGAACCCTTCGGTACACGGATCACAAAACCGGCTGCAACGTCCCCGAACATCCCGCTTGCCCCGACAGGCGGATCCATTGCCAGAAAAATAATCTCTTTGAGTACTTTGCATGCGGAGAATGCAGTATTGGATATAGCTGTCACTTTGCTTCCCACGGTTACCTTCTGCAAACTCGCACAATAATAAAGTATCTGTGACGGAAGCTGGGTCAGACCATCCGGAAGCACTACACTCCTAAGATTCATACAGGCACTAAAGAGAGCCCCTCCACCGGAACTGATCGTATCTCCCAGAACAATTGCTTCCAACATACTGCAGTCAGAAAAATCACTCGCATCTATGATCGTTACCCTGTCCGGAATCACCGCAAATCCCAGATTCTGGCATTTACAGAATGCCTTACTTCCCATCTTTACCAGTTCCCTTGGAAGAGAAACTGCTTCCAGCCATTTTGCTTCATTAAAAACAGAATTTGAAAGATTTGTGATCCCCTTTGGCAGCACGGCAGCCTTAAGTCCCGACGCAGCAAATGCCTGGGCACCCAGCATTACAAGCCCCTCGGAAAAACTGACAGTCTCAAGACTGATTGCATAATAAAAAGCACTCGAATAAAAGCCCAGTCCCTGTCCGGATTCTATCTTCCTTACGATGCCGTAATAGGTATTCCTGATATCATCACCTGTAACCGGATCATAAAACCTGATATAGCTGATATTGTAATTCACGCCGTTTCCATTCATACGGAGGATGAACTCCCTGGAAGAAGGATACACATGCTTTAATACTCTGCTGTACTCGACCGTAACAGTTTCCTTTGTTCCGTCACCCCAGTCAATCTCTATCTCCTGCGTCCCGGAAACACCTACAGACACTACGATTTCCTTTCTCTCAGCAATATCGAGATAAAATCTGGACCATCCGTCATCCGTCACATAGAGCATCCCGACAACATTCGGTTTCCCGAAATCCTGTATATCCTCCAGTGTCCAGTTCCAGTTCTGGGCAGTAAGCCCTGTATGCTCCGGAAATGCAGGAAGCTCTGTCTTTTTCGGCAGTGAATCAAGGCTCCACTGCTCCACGACAGTCCCGTCATAGTCGATAAAGTTGACCATCTCCGGATCGATGGAAAGTACCGCCTTCACATCCCCGCCTCCGCCCCCTCCGCTTCCTGAGCTGTCCTCATACCAGCTTTCGTTTCCTTCAAAAAAGATATATTTCTTTCCGGTATCCAGCATCATACAAGTGGAGCCGGTTCCCAGGTCTTTCACCGGAAGCTCTGCCACAGTGATCCCCACTGCGGCAAAATGCTTCACATTGTTATTGGTAACAGAAATAAGCTCGATCATCCTTACTCGCCATCCTTTCCTTCGTCACCATCTTCTCCCTTTTTATGCAGCTGCTCCAGTAC
Source organism: Dorea sp. YH-dor226 (assembly GCF_039832105.1). NCBI lineage: Bacteria > Bacillati > Bacillota > Clostridia > Lachnospirales > Lachnospiraceae > Dorea > Dorea sp. YH-dor226. Next base: position 107,490 of record NZ_JBDOHS010000002.1, read on the forward strand.
GGCCTTCATTTTGTCCGGTACCGGAAGACCAAGATGTGCTGCATTCTCCAGAAGGCTTACACCTTCATTGGAAATGTAGAAAAAGATCACGGCTGTCCTTAGCACACTTCCCGTTCCGATCACATTGACATCCAGAATATTTGCGATCCCCACGAGCAGAAAAATCAGCACCTTCCTGCAGATGCCCTTAAAGCCCACCTCACTGGAAAGCTTTCTGTCGGCAATGGCACACATCACGCCCGTAATGTAATCAACGATCACAAACAAAAGCAATGCAAGAATCAAGCCGTCACACCCTCCTAAAAAGTAACCAAGCCAGCCACCGATCCCGGTAAATACAAGCTGCACCATACTCCAAAACTCTTTCATATCCTCTGTTCCTCCTAAAAAAAATTGTATAGAAAAAGCAGTTGCCTCCTAAAACAACTACCTCATCAAAAAATGCTATCCTTGTCAGCTTTCCTCTTCCGTCAACTCATAGGTGATCTTCATCGTTTTATCCGTCGTCTTCACTACCGCTGTGCTCAAGTTGTTGATACTGGCCAGATACGGTGTCAGCAGAAAACACATCCTGTAATCCGAACCATAGTTGCCGCCCCATCCAAAGCAGAATTCCTTGTACTGGAACACCGGTGTACCCAGATTAAGAAGCCTTGTACTTCCAACCGTCTGCACCACCGTATCATCCGGCTTAATCTGATAATCCCATCCGATAATCAGGTCATTCACCATAAACAGATAATTCGCACAGGTACCGGAACCGGTCTGCGATTTTCCCTCTGACGTAAATCCAAATGGAATCAGTGTCACATCCGTGGAATTACTGAGATTGATCTTGTAAATACCCTCATCATTGTAAGCTGTCAGATACAGATAGCCATTCCGGATAACACCTCTCACAGATCTCTGGGCATAGGTATCCACCTTGAAGCTTCCAATCGCCTTCAGACAGGCATTGGACAGTGTCCACACCCCCTCTGTCATGGTGTAATCATCCTTCTTGATCTTTACCCAGTACATAGTTGCATCCCCAGAAGAGTTTGCCTGATTTGCAAACCCATACCAGTATCCGTCATGTCCGTCCAGAAAGTCACCATAAGGCGTATAGCTTCCAAGGAACTTAAAGGTACTGCAGGGAATTACCTTTTCCTCAAGCAAAGCATTGGTGGTATCATTCAGCCTGTCATTAAGTCCCAGCGCAAACACCGGAAGCCTTCTCTTATGGATAATCACGGAGCTGTCCTGAAAACGCATGTTAATCAGGATATTATTATCAAAATCCACCTCCACCGTGCTGAACAGCTCTGCAAGTTCCTCCACGGTCTGTGTCTCAAGTCTGGTCTCCATGATCTGATAAAAGGCATCCTTGGAGTTCTCCTTACTGCCATAAGCAGCCACACCACCCTGTTTGGAAGTCAGTGCCACCGCAGCAATGGTTCCGTTTCCCTGGCTTGGTGTGAATTCCCACACAAACCGATAACCATTATCAAGCGGCTTACTCTCCGTCAGATTCATACTTCCCCTTGCCACATCCGCCGTGGCATTTACATCGTTGGATGCATATGCCACCGGGAGCTTATTTGTCGACGGATATATATTGTCCGCATCCTCTGTCAAAGCTTCCGAATAAAGCAGTATGCCCCCGATCATGTTAGGGCAGATGGGAAGAAGATTATCGTTCCAGAGCAGATGGGTATCATACTCCCCTGCCACAGAATAAAAAATACCCATAGGATTCAATCCCAGGATATGATTTACCGCATTCGTCACCATATTCTCTTCCTGTACCCTTTCCACCACTTCCCCGGTGGCATCATCGATCATCTCGATGACCATATTTCCTTTCAGCTTCATTCTTACCTACCTTTCCACCGGCATAGCAAATGCGCCGATTCCAATTCTTCCATGAACCACATCACTGTAGGTTCTCTTCACAAGCTCATCAATCTTCCAGGTGATATCTTCATCAACAGCAGCCATCTGAAGCACGCCACCAATTTCTACTTTCTTAATGGTTTCCGTAAGTTTAATTTCACCATCCCAGGCTTCCCCGGCACCCATTGACTGACCCATAATTGCGGCAAGACAATCACCGGTATCCACCGTAACCGTTCCACCCGTTGCCCTTGCATACACATTGAAAATGTTTCTGTAATTCGCCACCAAATTTTCAATCGGATAATACAGCATGATGGAATGCTTTCCGGAATGCCAGGTCTCTTCCGGCTGATGGATCTCGATGATGTTATCATTAAACTCAAAGGTGAAATGAACTACCACCTGTCCGTCTTCCTTCCAGACCACAGGTAATTCCACAGACAGCGTCTGTTCTTTTGTGTTGCCAATCACAACAGGCTCCTCTGCTGCAACAGCACTATCCGAACTTCCACTGGTTTCATCCGTAGCATCCACAACACCACCATCGCCTGCAGTATTTTCTACAGGTTCTGTAACTTCCACCGAAGGAATCACCACATCCCTTCTTGCAACCACAGACCTCTCCACCTGATCTGCATTCACTCCCACGATCACAGAACCAAAGAACTGTGCCATAACAGCTTCGTTCGGTGCAAACTCGATGGAAATAATCTTCACATCATCCGCCCCTACAGTAAAAGAGCTGGCATTGGTAAAGGTATGAATACCAATTTTGCCAGCTTCCTTGTTATCGATGATCTGATTCAACAGACCGCTGATGTTTTTATCATTCTTTGACTTGGCATGTGCCAGTCTCGGATTCTTACCCACGCCCTTCAGTGTGTGCTTCCCACCAATCTTACACTGCATGGAAGTAATAGCAGATATCCTGGTTTCATCCGCCTGTCCACCCTTAAACCGGATCACATCTCCCAAATCCAAAGCAGGATTTCCAATGGTATCGGAATCAAAAGGCACATAATCCACTACTGCCAGGTCATTCAGGATATTCATGCACAGCTGCTCTCTTGTTTCCTTAAGTCCAAACTGTAACAGTGGATTCACTCCAAGATTCAGCGTCAGTCCATCATCCGGATCCAGATGATAATACTCTGCCGTTTCCGTTTTCATGTTGGTAGAAGAAACCGCCGTGTACCTTGTAATAAAATCGGAAAAGCTGCTGGTAAAGCGGTGCTTTGTTTCCAGTTCCATCACCGGCTCATTACCATACTTCCTCAGTTCCAGCTTGCCCTCTCTGTTGATACAGAAAAACCCACCAAGCACCTGCCCCACATAGTAGAGCACATCCCGGTAGGTCTCAATATCATTCTCTGTATAAATGGAAAGCAGCTCCGTTCCATTGGGCATTGCCTCATATTCCGCCTTACTCTGCGCCATCTCAACCTTACATGCCTTACAACACAGACTCACAAAATCAAACACCGTGCCAATGGTTTCAAAACCATTGAAGCTTTTATCAAACCGAAGCATGTAATCATAGGCTTTGAGCTCCAAAGTCTTGATATTTCGATTAGCCTCCGACACCTCAAAGATTCCCATTGGAACCTCTTCAAAGCTGCCATCCGACAGTCTCAGATGATAGAACAATTCCACCAGAGCATCTTCCAGAGTATATCTGTCAATATCAGATAAAAGCGTGATCCCCATCTCCGCTGCATACACCGTACCAAGCTCAATCTCCGTAGAACCGCAGCACTGACTGGAAATATAGCCACTTCCCTTTACGATATCATCTGCTCCAAACTTATACGTGACACCCTTCGTTGTCGTAATCCTTCCCGACCAAAAATAGCTTCTTGTGTTCTCCTGCACCGCCTGCAGGAATGCTTCACTCACCGGATACACGAAAACACCCTCTTTCTTATAATTCCTTCAAAGTAAATGAAACAATCCAAAGCCCCTTATAGCTTGTATCCTTCTTAAGCTTTGCCTTGAATCCTTCCACATACATCTCTGCCTGTCTAACACTTGCAGTCTCCGGGTCAAAAAATCCAACCCGAATCTTCTCCTGCTGTTTATACCCGGTCAGTAATCTTAGCCACTTCTGGGTAACAGAAAAGGAAACAGTAATAGTAACCACACCGGTACGAACCACATCCCTCTGCACGGTTCCTGCCTCTGTCTCGCCGCCACTGTCTGCTTCCTTATCCGTCATATCCACTTCATAATTATCCGGCAGAGGAAGATCCACGCCGTCAAAATTCAAATACTGAAAAAATGCCATCACTTATCTTCCTCCACTTCTTAGATTTGCTCTCTGCTGAGCATTTACAATCACTTCATCCAGCATCGTACCTCCAAGGTACACAGGAATTACAATGTCACCACTGCCACCATTAACAGAAGAAACCGCATCCTTAATCGCCGATACAAAACTACTCATATCTGCACTTGCCACAGAACCACCGCCTGCCATAGCCATCTGACCTGCATTCACCTGAGGATTTACCACCATATCTGCCGCCAGACCGCTCACTGCATCCTTTACCATTCCCTTGCTCTTCTCAATTCCCTTCGCCAGTCCGGACACAAAGTCTGGCATCCAGCTCTCATACTCTGTCAGAGGTCCTTCATCTGGTACAGAGAAATGCAGGAAGGATTTAATGGTGTCAGCCACGCTGCAAACTGCATCCTTCACCTTACTGATGCAGGACTTGATACCATTCACAATTCCATTAATGATATCCGCTCCCCAGCTGAACGCAGAGGAAGCAAGATTCTTAATGAAATTCATCGCATTTGTAAAGCCATCCTTAATGGTATTGTAGATTCCGGAAATAGTATTCTTAATGCCATTCCACATGGAACTGAAAGCAGTAGACACCGCCGTCTTAATGGCATTCACAACGGTAGTTACTGTATTCTTGATACCATTCCAAACCGTCGTAATGGTATTCTTAATGCCATTTACTACCGTAGTAACCACATTTTTGATCGCATTCCATACGGTAGAGAACACCGTCTTGATGGCATTCAATACAGTCGTAATCACTGTCTTGATGGTGTTCCAGGCTGTTGCCAGGAACGCACTGATTGCCGTAACCACTGTAGTCACCACCGTCTTTATACCATTCCATATCGTACTGAAAAATGTGGAAATCGCTGTCCAAACCGTAGTTGCAACCGTCTGGATCGTATTCCAGGCAGTGCTCAGGAAAGAGGAAATCGCATTCACAACAGTAGTAAACGTATTCTTGATTCCTTCCCATAGCCCGGTAAAGAATCCAGCAATCGCATTCCATACCGTTTCAGCCGTAGCCCTGATTGCTTCCCATGCTACAGAAAAGAACTCTTTTAAGCTCTCCCACACTGCAACTGCAATCTCTTTGATATCCTCCCAGAGATCAATCCAGAACTGTCTGAACTCCTCATTGGTATTCCAAAGATAAATGAAGGCTGCAACCAGAGCCGCAATCGCTGCTATGATCAGCACAATCGGATTAGCAAGCATCGTAGCATTCAGTGCTGCAAAGGCTCCCTGGACTGTCTTAATGACACCTGCCACCTTGGGCACAATCGTCATTATCGTACCTACAGCAGATATCACTTTACCTATTATAATCAGTACCGGACCCAGAGCCGCCGCCACAAGAGCAATCGTCACAATGGTCTGTTTCATACCTTCCGGCATACTGTTCAATACATTGATAAATCCCTGCAGAAACGAAACAATGCTCTTCACCGCTGGTAACAGAATCTCACCAAAAGAAATGGCCAGCTCCTGCAACTGAGATTTCAGTATGGTAAGCTGACCTTCCAGGTTATTATTCATAGTGTCTGCCATACTCTGGGCAGCACCGTTACAGTTATCTATCGCTCCTGAGAGCTTTGCTATATCCCCTTCTCCTGCATTCATAAGTGCAAGGAATCCAGACATTGCATTCTTACCAACAAGTGATTCTGCAGCCGCAGCCTTCTCCGATTCAGATAATCCAGAAAAAGCAGTTCTACAGTCAGCCAGAATATCCGACAAATCCCTCATGGAACCATCTGCATTGGTGGTGGCAACTGTCACCTCACCAATATTCTCCCCACAAATCTTAACCTCTCCGGAAAGATTCGTCATAATGGTTCGAAGGGAAGTACCTGCCTGAGTGGACTTGATACCGGCATTTGCCATCAGACCAATAGCTTCTGCAGTATCTTCCACTGAGAACCCCAAAGCACCGGCAATCGGTGCACAGTACTTGAAGGTCTCACCCATCATAGACACATTCGTATTTGCATTGGAACTTGCCGCCGCTAACACATCTGCAAAGTGCCCGGAATCCTGAGCCGACAATCCAAAAGCAGTCAAAGCATCGGTTACGATATCAGAAGTCGTTGCAAGGTCTTCCCCAGATGCAGCCGCCAGATTCATGACACCTTCAATACCGGAAAGCATGTCCTCTGTCTTCCAGCCAGCCATTGCCATGTAGCTCATCGCCTCAGCCGCCTCCGATGCAGAGAATTTTGTCTTGCTTCCCATCTCTCTGGCTTTCTTCGAAAGAGCCTCAAGGTCACTTCCGGTTGCTCCCGATACCGCCGCCACCTTACTCATGGCAGCTTCAAAATCTGCCGCTGTCTTAACCGATGCCGTACCAAGAGCCGTTACCGTAGCAGTAACCGGCAGAAGCTTCTTTCCCGCCCCTTCAATGTTACTACCCACATCCTTTAACTTTTCACCAGTAGCGGAAATCTTCTGCAAGGCAGTTGCAGACTGGTTCGCCTGCTCTTCCAGTCTCTTTAACTCATTCTCCGTTTCAATAATCTCTCTTTGCAGAGCATCATACTGATCCTTGGAAATCGTACCGTCATTCAAAGCTTTCTCTGCCTGTTCCGCAGCCGTCTTTAAGGTCTCCAGTTTTTCCTTAGTTTCCTTAACCGCATCCCCAAGCAGTTTATGCTTCTGCGCCAGAAGCTCTGTATTACCAGGATCCAGCTTAAGAAGCTTCTCAACATCCTTAAGCTGAGCCTGGGTATTTCTTATCTCAGTATTAACACCCTTTAATGCTGTCTGAAGTTTCGTGGTATCGCCGCCGATTTCGATGATAATACCTTTAATTCTCGATGCAGCCATACCGAACCTCCCTTCTAAAAACGGTCAAAATCAGACTGCGTTGCAAGCACACTGTAATGCTTGTCAGCATCCTGATCGTTCCCGCTCTCCACATACATGTCATTCACCATTCCTATTGTCAGCAAATCCAAATCCCTGATAGAGATTCCAAGCTGAACGCATCGAAGCAGAAACAATGGCGTTGTCATCTGACGGTCTGTTGCACGAAGTTTTTTTTAGCCTCTGCATCCGTTCTCACATTCAATCCCCAAAGCTCGATGATCTTTGGAAGCACCTGATAAATACTGAATGTATTGAAAGCATCCAGCCACTCCTCCGGTGTATCAGGAATGCCTGGGTCTGCATGCTTTGCCATTACATAGGCAATGTTTTCAAACATCTCCAGAGAGAACAAATCCAGGTTGCTCACCTCTTCGCTGTTGCTGTCAATTGCTTTCTCCAAAGAAGCCAGATCCTTATAGATATCCCTCTGGAACTTCATTCTGTATATTCTCGGAATCGCAGCACTTGCTCTGAAAGGCACCTGTTTTCCGTCAATTTCGATATTCTTAACCATGCTCATAGCATTTCCTCCAATCTGATTAAAATGCCCTGAGACTTACAAATCCCAGGGCACCATAACCTATTACTCTTCACTTGTATTCACACCGGTAATGGTCGGCATGTAAACCGCCTTGTACCAATCGGCATAAACCGTACTGTCTGTCTCATTACCGGTCTTGGCTTTTACCACACCACTTGCAAGCGGTGTCGCCTTGATGGTAAGCGTTTCCGTCTGAACCTCTCTGCTCTCTTCGTTTGTCTTACCCTCGATACCAGGTCTGGAAGCAGAACAGTTATAAAGTACATGACGGATGTGCTTCACATCGCCATCAAACTCGAAAAGAAGTGCAAATCTGTTCAACTCAGAATTCGCATCCTCAATCAGAACCTTGTTGTCATCCAGAGTCTCATTCAGAGCAGATACTCTGAAATCCTCCGGAATCATCGCAAGCTCCAGATCACCGTCATAACCCATGTTGTTATTGATTACGTAGTATGCGGTACCATCCGCATAGAAATTCTCCGGTTCTCCATTGGCATCCAGAGAAATCGAAACTGCACCAGGCAATGCCACAGGCTTATCGAAGGAAACCACACCCTCTTCATCCACCTTAAGCATCGCATAGTGAGCATTCTTAAGATTGTATTTGACCTTATTCTTAGCCATAATCAAAATCCTCCTTAATCTGTAGCAGGAACCTCGAATGAATAAAGTACCTCATAAAGCTTCTCACTCTGGATCCAAACTTCACTCTTGTTATAAAAAATACCGGAATCATCCAGTACCATTTCCACTTTTCGCTCCACAGCCAAATCCTTACTGTCTGTGTAAAGCTCAATCCTCACCTGATTTATCTTAAAATACACCTTTCCATCTGCAGCAAAGTTATTACTGCCCGGCAGGAGATAACAGATAAACGGTGGATCAGGACTCTCTCCCTCTGCGAAATGGTCATAAGCAAAGGGAATGCCCATCTTCTGCAGCATCGCCACAAGTTCTTCCATTGTCATTTGAGTGCCGCCTCCACTTCTCTTTCCAGCATTTCTGCCGCTCTCTGCTCCGCAGGCTCAATATGAGGAAATGCCCTTGTCCTACCGCCCTGCCTCAGTGCATGCCCAAATTCCAACAGATGCGCCAGCTGATACTGCGTCTTGGAATGCACCGTAACCGTCATGGCAGTTGAAGTCTCCAAGGTTGTTTTCACATTCCAGCTTTTTCCATACTTTCCTGTTCTCTTTGGAGCATTCTCGGCAATATCCTTCTTCGCTACATTCCCGGATTTCCTCACAGCCTTTTTCATATCCTCTGTTGCAAGGTCAGCATACTCCTGAAGCCCGTCCATGATTTCCTTTGCAAGCTCATCTACCTTAATCTTGCTTTGCCTCATGTTACCGCCTCACTTTCCTGCAGCTGAATTTCAGACTCCTCTTCTTGAAATTCATATGATCCACGTTCGTGATATCATAGATCTCATCCCTGAAAATAATCCTGTGAGTTGTGGAACCTATCTCGGATGCCTTCCTGCAATAACGAACCGTCACTGTCATTCCCACATCTTCCACAATACTTCCTGCCGCTTCCTTTTCCTTTGAACTTGCCATACCCTCGCCACCAATCGTAGCGTGACAGGTATAGAAATCTTCCCAGACATTCTTATGATTGCCGACGGCATCCGCCACCACCACATTTTTCTGAAAGGTCACTTTTTCATTCATCAAAGATATTTTCAAAGCAATCCCTCCCATCAAAATCCAGGCTCTCTGATTCCAAAAAGCAAAGCTCTAAGTCCAACAGTAAGTGCTCTGTGGTCTGCATCCTCGCGATGCTCATACAGATAAGCCACCGCATACATGACCGCAATCTTACTCACAGGCTGTTTTTCAAAATCTTCCAGGTCTGTAAACCTCGCCACATCCATACATATCTGCTGGCTCTGTACAATGATGCTCTCAAGCAGTGCATCATCGTCATCAAAGTCCACCCGCAGATAATTCTTCATTTCTTCCAATGTAACTACTGCCATCAAACATCACCTCACATAAACCATTGCCTTTCTCACATTCTCCGCAAAGAGTAAGCTTTCATGGGCATCCGAAGATTTCCAGGGGCTCAGTTATTTACATTTCCTTAGGATGCAGAACCACTCTTCTGCTGAAGAACCTTGATTGCTTCAGGAAGGATAAGCTTGCCATCCACTCTCTGGATTCCCATGAAACCGACCTGACCGGTAGCTGCAAAAAGCTCGGAAAGCTTCTTAAAAGTTCTGCCCTGACGGTCTGCAATCCAGTAATACTTGAAATCACCGAAGGCGATCGTCTTTGCACCGGCTGCCGCAGTAGGCATAAACGCAGAAGTCTTCACAGGTCTGCCAAGGATCGTGTCCGGAGTACCTGCAACCAGGGAAGGCTGCCATAAATACTGGCCGGTAGAATCCTTAAGCTTGCGGATCTGCTTCACAGTCGCATCGTTCAGTAACCAGACCGCATTCTTACGGTAAGGAGCCTTTAAGCTGTAGAAAAGGTCAATTACCTCATCAGCAGTAATGGCAGTTGCAGAAGCGGCAGTCACACCAACCTCAGCACCACCGGCAGCTGCAAGAATACCAAGAGGCTTGCCTTTACCATCGCCATTGAAGAAGGACTCTTCCTCTCTTGCACCGATACGTCTTGCAAACTCCCTGGAGATATATGCTTCAAGGTCAAAGACACTGTCAGCAAGGAGTTCCTCAGAAACCTTGATCATGGTACCAAGCTTGTATGCACCGATAGATACCTGGCTGAATGCATCATCAGATTCCTGATAAGCACCCTCTTCATCCACCCAGTTCGCAGACCCCTTGGATGCCACAACCGGAATCTTGCGGTCACCGCTGGAAGTACGAATCACATGGGCAAGCGTACGGAATACATTCTCTTCCTCAAGTGCTTCCACCAGAGTTCTCTCAAACTCATCAGGAACAAGATAACCGCCTTCAGAATCAGTCCCCTCCTGAAGTGCATTCAGCACAGAAGGCATCGGAGCCTTTACTCTCATGGCATTCCAGAAGGAACACTTATACTCATCAGAAGCACGACCGGTCTTTTCCTTCTCATCCTTCCCCATCCTGGCACCGGGCTTACCGGTAAGAGGAGTGCTTGTAGCCTTGGAAAGCTCTGCATCAATGGCAGCCTGTCTCTCCAGACGCTCAATCTCTTTCCCAAGATTCATCACGTCCTGTTCCATCTTGTCGTAGGTTGCAGTGTCTTCCTCGGAGAGCATACCGTCTGCACCTCTCTTGGCATCAAGAAACTGCTTTGTAGCGTCCCATGCCTTTGCTCTTTTCTCTCTCAGTTCTAAAAGCTTACTCATCGTCTTTTCCTCCATTTGGATAAAATGAAACGGCTGCATCTCTGCAACCGCCTGTGTCAATTTGTTTCCTGCTATTATCAGTGCGATAACAGCGATAATCTTTTCTCCAGCTGATCCACCGGAGTTCTCTTTTCTGCTGGTTTCTTAGGTGGAATCAGTTTGGAAAGCATGGAATTGGTTACTGCCTGTCTGGAAAACATCACAGGAGCACTCATCTCATCGCTTACCACCATTCCTTCACCAGCCCCTTCTGTTTCACCACCCTGTCCGTCAGAGAACAGGATTTTATCTGCAAAGCCCAGTTCCACTGCTTTTTTCGCATTGAACCAGCTCTCTGCATCCATCAGCTTTGAAATCTTATCCCTGGCAAGCCCGGTCTTGATCTCATAAGCATTCATAATGGATTCCTTCACTTCATCCAGCATCTTCACCGCTTTCTTCATTTCCTCCGAGTCTCCGATTGCGATGGTCGCCGGATTGTGAATCATCATCATAGCAACAGGACTCATTTCCACCGTAGTTCCGGCCATCGCAATAACCGAAGCAGCCGAAGCCGCAAGACCGTCAATCTTGACTGTCACATCGTAGGGATAATCCATCAGCATGTTGTAAATCTGAGCTGCAGCAAACACATCCCCACCGGGACTGTTGATCCAGACCGTAATAGGACCCTTTCCTGCACCAAGCTCATCCTTGAAAAGCTTTGGAGTAACCTCATCGCCATACCAGGTCTCATCTGAGATTTCTCCATTCAAAAAGAGCGTCCTCGTTTCGAGTTCGCCCTCATCCTGGTTCTTTATCCAGTTCCAAAATTTCCTCTTCATTAACTGTATCCTCTCTTTCTCTGATCAGGTGGCTTATCCCTGCTCTGCCCGGTATCTTCCGGCTCCGAAGCAGTAGATTCAGATGCACCTGAAGCAAATATTCCTGCATCCGCAAGCTTTGTCATATTTCCATTGATGAGGTACAAATCGCCACCGGCCTCTTCCGGAATGCGGTCAAGATTTTCCAGCTCCCGGATATCATTTGCAGACATCCAGCCATTCTGCCTTGCTGTTGCATAACCATTCATTCGGCTCTGGTAATCGCCTCTGAGCAAGCCGTCCACATTGAACTTAAAGAAGTAAGTCTTCTTCTCTTCCGGTGTAAGAAGGGCTCTGACCATTGCCTGCTCCCATCTTGCCACCCAGGGATCCAAAGTGTACTTCACAAACTCCAGTGACTGCTGCTCAATATTAGAAAAGCTCGACTTCTCCAGGTCACCAACCATATGCGGCGGCACCCTAAAGATTCGAGCTATCTCATCAATCTGAAATTTTCTGGTTTCCAAAAACTGTGCTTCATTCGGACTAATAGAAATCGGCGTGTACTTCATTCCCTCTTCCAGAACCGCAACCTTATTGGCATTGGCAGAACCACCAAAGGTTGACTGCCAGCTCTCACGCACCCTGGAAGGATCCTTAATGGTTCCCGGATGCTCCAACACACCCGAAGGAGCTGCACCATTTGCAAAGAACTTCGCTCCATACTCCTCACAGGCAATCGCCATACCAATGGCATTCTTCGCCATCGCTATCGGGCTGTACCCCACAAGACCATCAAATCCCAGTCCCGGAATATGAAGTACATCGTGTGGCTGCAGCCTCACCGTAGACCCCTTCAAAGTATGAGCATCATCCGTACTCATGTTATACTCGTAATAAAGCTGTCCATCCCCATCCCGATTTACCGTCATCCTGTCCGGCATCAGCGGATAAAGTGCAATAATCTCGCCCCTCGCATTCCGGATAATCTGACTGTACGCATTCCCCCAAAGAAGCAAATGCGTCATCAAGGTCTCACGGAATACAAAGCTTGTCATTTCCGAATTCGGTTCATCATGGAGCAAAAAATAAAGCGGATGATCCACCGCCTTCTCTTTCCCGCCATCCTTGGTATATCTGTAAAACTGTAATGGAAGTCCAGCCACCGCCTCCGACAGTATCCTCACACAGGAGTACACCGCCGTCATCTGCATCGCTGTTCTTTCATTTACTCTCTTTCCGGAAGTAGAACCACCCATAAAGAACGAATATGCACTACCTGAAGTCCTGTCTGTGGGAGCATCCCTTCCACGAAATATGCTGCTGAAAAATCCCATAAAGCCTCCTTATCTAAAACACCAACAATCCTCTCTCATCGTAAACGCTTCCCTGTGGCTCACCCTGATTTCTCAGGCATCTGTCCAGAGCCATAATGGAAGCCACAATTCCATCAATCTTCTCTTTTGACTTCGCTTTGGTAACCTTGATATTCTCCGCAGCATCGGTCTCAATCACCACATTACCAGCCATCCAGCGAAGCACCGGATGTCCAGCATGAATGATCTGACCTTCCATCAGAAGTCTGTAGAATTCCTTGGTCGGCGTACTCATACTCGCAAAGCCCTGTCCAAAGGGCACCATCGTAAATCCGGCATCTTCCAGATTCTGAATCATATGTGTGGCGTTCCATCTGTCCACTGCAATTTCCAGAATGTGATATTTCTCACCCAGATCGCAGATGAACTTCTCAATGAAATCATAGTGAATCACATTCCCTTCTGTCGCCAACAGATACCCCTGTTTCTCCCACACATCATAAGGAACTGAATTCGCCTTCACCCTCTGAGGAATGGTTTCTTCCGGCACCCAGAAGTACGGCACCAGAATATATTTCTCATCCGAATTTCTCGGGGGAAATATAAGTACCAGAGCAGTAATATCTCCAGTACTTGAAAGGTCAAGACCAGCATAGCAATCTCTTCCCTCCAATAATCTCATATCAATAGGTTCATTGCCTTTCATAAAGATTGCATCCGGAATCCAGGATGTTGTACTGGATACCCACATATTCATTCGAAGCCATTTGAATGTAATCTCATCAGCCGGATTCTGCTTTGCTTCTCTGTAAGCATCCCTAAGCCTTTCAATATCAACGGTGTATCCAAGAGAAGGATTAACCTTGTACCAGTTTGCTTCATCCTCCCAGTCCTCATCATCCTTCAGTCCATAGACCACCGGATAAAATGTCGGATCCACACGTCTGCCCTCCAGAATATCAATCGCCTTGGTGTGTAACTCAAAGGCAATCGAATGTCTGTCATTACCGGCAGTAGTGATAATGAAGTGAAGCGGATTCTGACGAGCATCAGAACTATACTTGGTTAATACGTCGTATAGCTGGCGATTCGGCTGTGTATGAATTTCATCGAACACAAGTCCCGAAATCGAAAAACCATGCTTACTTCCAACTTCCGCTGACAGTACCTGATAGAAGCCTGCATTACCATAATTGACAATTCGCTTAGTGGCTGACATCAGCTTGCTTCTCTTCATCAGAGCAGGTGACATTTCAACCATCTGACGTGCAACATCAAAAACAATAGATGCCTGCTGCCGGTCTGCCGCTGCACCATACACTTCTGCACTCGGCTCATTATCCGCATACAATAAATAAAGAGCGATAGCTGCTGCCAGTTCGCTCTTACCTACCTTCTTACAAATCTCAACGAAGGCTGTTCTAAATTGTCTGTTCCCATCAGGCTTTACAATTCCAAAGATATCTCTTATTAACTGCTCCTGCCACGGTAACAGCCAGAATCTCTTGCCAGCCCACTTGCCTTTGGTGTGGCAAAGATTTTCGATAAAGGTTACCGCTCTGTCTGCTTTCTTCTTATCATAATGAGAAGTCGGAAGCATAAACCTTGTCGGCTGATAATTCTTCAGCTTTGGATAATCCTTAGGCCTTGTTTCCTTTGCCATTAAGAATCACCCCCAAGTAATGCCTCCATCTCATCAACCTCATCCTTATTCACACCGGAAGCTGCCATGATTCTGGATCTGGCAGATGGTGTCAGTCCAAACTCAGAAGCAGCAGACAGCATCAGTCTCTGTTCTGTGTTACAGATAGCCACATATGGATTAGGTCTTTGCATACCATTTTCAGTTTCATAGGTTGCACCTTCAGCGTTGATATGCTCCTGTGCTTCCTTCCACCTTGCGTAAGACTGACAGTAAGCGGCAAAGGCAGTTCTATCCACCTCTGTCAAAACTCCCATTTCTGACAATATCTTTGCAAGACGCTTCCACTCAGTTTGGGCTTCTGGCATCAGCCATGCCGGGCATGTGGGCATTCCCTTAACCGGCATCGGTTCTTTGTCATTCAGTTTTCTTTTTCCCGGATTACCTTCCAGCTTTTTTACTGCTGTAGGCTTTGGTTTTCTACCTGCCATCGGGTATCCCTCCTTCCCCTATTTTTCACTTTTCATTTTGCGACTGCACACGCAAGACCCACCCGCCGTTCTATAGGAGATAGGTCTGCAGAGATTTTGATACCCCCTACCGGTCATGCCAGCGATCCCCACGCTTCGCATGTATCTGTGAATGACACGACTTGCACAACGCAATCAGATTGCTCCGATCATGTGTGCCACCTTCACTCAAAGGAAGCTTGTGATGGATTTCCTCCACTGGAACCAGAACTCCATGCTCGTAACACTTCTCACAGAACGGATGCTCTGCAGCATACTTGTCACGGATTCTTTTCCATGCACGTCCATAACGGCGTTTGGTATTCTTATCTCTGCTGAACTTTTCATAGTCGCTGTTTGTTTTTCTTGCATGCTCTTCACAGTACCGCCCAGTCACTAATGCAGGACAGCCTGGATAAGCACACGGTTTCTTTGGTTTGCTTGGCACTGTTACACCTCCATACCACTCGAAAACAAGTTTTCTCGTTGCCGCGGTGCTCCTCAAATGTTCGTGCAAGCACGGCATTTTCATCGCTACTCGCGAAAATAAAGCCCTAAAGAATTTCTTCCTCAAGGCTGTGCTTTGTCATACACTTTTGACAATATCATAATACTATATATACTTCTGCCACGTTGGGACAAAGTGTGCCAACTTATTCAGGTACTACAAAATTGCTGAGTGCTGATGCATGAATACGGTGAACCGTTCTGTATGATACATTTAATTCACAGGCAATATCTTCCCAGCTTTCATTTTTCAGGTAACGATACTTAAGAAGAAGTCTTTCCTCTGCAACTTCCATGCTCTCAATAGCTGCATTGATCTCTGCACGAAGATCCACAAGTCTGTTTATCTTGGCATCAATCTTCTGCTCATATTCCCATATCTTTTCAATGGTCTTGATAAAAGGTGCTTCCAGATTGCGGTTTGGATTGCTTCCAATTCTCTCGCTATAGCTGCAGCCCTGGATAGTACCCCTCATATCACGAAGCTGTTCCAGTTCCTTTACTTCCACCTGTATCTGCTTATCCAAAAGATATGCCTGCTTCAAATATTCTTTAGCTGTCATAAGCCACCTCCGAAAATAATTTGTTTCACTCGGATTGACGTATGTTTACTCTGATTGTCATAAATTGTATTCTGCACGAAGCTTCTGTATCAGGAATTCTCCCTCAACAGAAGTCAGCACGGAATACCACTGAGATCTGAAAAATCTCTCCAGAGAATCAACCTCTGCTTTTGCCGATTTGCTGTTCAGATTTCTGGAATACTTCTTAAGAGCTTTTCTGTAATCTTCAACAGCAGATAGAACAATCGCATTGGCCAGATTCTCATATGGATCTCCATTATTTGTTTTTGCCATCCATCACCACCTCTGCTTTCACGGCATCGATAAGTGCCGACTGTGTATGGTCTTTTGTTTCCAAAGCATTCATAATCTGATCATCAATGGTCTTTGCTGTCATAATATGAATTACAGACACTGTATTCTTCTGCCCCTGCCTCCAGAGTCTTGCTACTGTCTGCTGATATAATTCAAGGCTCCAAGTAAGACCAAACCAGACAAGGATATTTCCACCACTTTGAAGATTAAGACCATGCCCCGCTGATGCTGGATGGATAAGTCCCACCGATACTTCTCCTGCATTCCATCTTCGTATATTGGCATCCTTATCCAGTCTGCAGTAATCAATACCGATTTCTTCAAGTCTTGAAACAATCCTGTCCAGATCATGCTGATACCAGTAAGCTACCAGCACTGGATTTCCACAGGCTGACTCAATAATATCTTCCAGTGCATCCAGCTTTCTGCTATGGATTTCCTCTATGCTTCCATCATCCATATACACAGCACCATTTGCCATCTGAACCAGTTTTCCTGAAAGAGCCGCTGCATTTGCTGCAGTAACTTCTCCCTTTGGAAGCTTTAACAGTAAGTCCTGTTTCATCCTCACATATTTAAGCAGTTCCTTTTTATCCAGATGCACGGTATATCTGGAATTCACCAGTTCCGGCATTTTCAAGTGATCAGCTGACTTCATGGAAATTGTGATATCTGAAATCCTGTCATATATGGCTTTCTCTGCACCCGGCAGAAGCTTGTAACTGTAAACTATCGGACCATTTGCTTTATCCGGCTTAAAATATCTTTCCCTGTACTGACCGATAAACCTGCCAAGTCTTTCTCCCTTGTCCAGAAGTTTGTATTCCGCAAACAGATCCATAAGACCATTGCTTGACGGTGTACCGGTCAGACCTACGATGCGATGTACCTTTGGTCTTACCTTCATCAAAGCCTTGAATCTTTTTGACTGATGATTCTTGAAAGATGACAGTTCATCCACAACCACCATATCGTAATCAAAAGGAAGTCCGCTCTTTTCAATCAGCCACTGCACATTTTCCCTGTTGATCAGATAAATATCAGCATCCGCTTTCAATGCTTTTATTCTTTCAGCCTCAGTGCCAACTGCCACACTATATTTCAAATCTGAAATGTGATCCCATTTTTGGATTTCATCCGGCCATGATAATTTGGCAACTCTTATCGGTGCTATTACCAGAACCTTCCTCACATCGAAGCTGTCAAACATCAGATTGCTTATTGCAGTCAGTGTGATGGAAGTTTTTCCTAAACCACACCCAAGTAAGACTGCTGCCACCGGATGATTCTCGATATACTCTGTCGCAAAGGACTGATATTCATGTGGTTCGTATTTCATCGATAATCCCTCCAATCTGCTCCGGCTTATCAAGTACAAAAACCTTAAACCCAAGCGACCTTAGCATCTTATGTCTTGCCATCTGCAGTGGTCTTGGCTTTTTACCCGGAGCCTTAACCTCTATGAATGCCATCCTCCCATTTTTCATAAGGCAGATACGGTCTGGCATCCCATCGAATCCAGGCGATGTGAATTTCGGGCAGATACCACCTTCGGCTCTCACCGCCTGAACCAGCTTCTGTTCTACTGTTTTTTCTCTCATGTTCTTATTACCTCAAAAATCCCCTATATATAAAAAATGTGTATTATGGTATCTATAGGGCATCTTTTTTATACTTTCATATTTATAGAAAATATTGGGAACATAGGAACAAAAGTAGTAAAGTTGGCATCCGCCGCCCACATTTGGTCTGTTCCCAAAAATGTGCCTGACATCCTTTCATGGAACAAATGAGTGTTCCCGGAACAGTCCTATGTTCCAGATATTTTTTTAGTTACGCTCTTTGGGAACAAAGATGAACTGAGGACCGTAGTTCGCTACACGCTCTTTTCTATCAAGTCTCACCCATCCAAGCTTCACCAGAATGCCTGACAGTTCATTAGAATCTGCACGCTTTAGATTGGAACGCTCTTTGCCAAAGCATTCACACCAGATTTCCATATTGCAGACCTGTGTACGTCTGACCGTCCCCTTCTTGCCAATATCAGCCTCACCGGTACCATCAAGGAAATTCCTTCTCTCAAAGGTATCCATATCATCCCAGTTATCAGGCAGAAGTGCTTCCAGGTACTCACGTACAAGACCTTCACGTTCATCAGACTCCATAGCTTCCCTCTGTTCAGCCTTTGCAAGTGCCTCAACCTCAGGATCCAGATAAAGCTTTTCCCCGGCTTTCACATAATGCATAACCTCTGCCCAGATCTGCAGAACATCTTCCTGTGTTACATCCCACGAACGCTTGCTGCCGCCGCCAGGAGTCTTAACCGGCCAGAAACGTCTGTTGCCTGTGGTATCTCTTAAATATCCGCTCTCAGCATTTGTGGTACCGAAGAATACACACTGTCTTGGATGCGGTGTGGTGCGTTTTCCAAAAGACGCACGGTAAATGTCATTCTGTCTGGATAAGAAGGAACGAAGTGTTTCCACCTCAGCCTTACGAAGTCCTGCTAACTCACCGATTTCAAGAATCCAGTAACCCTGAAGCTTTTCTGCTGCTGTTTTATCCTTGGTATCATTTAAGGAAAGTGAATCTGAAAACCACTCACCGCCAAGCTTGGCAATCAGTGTACTCTTACCAATTCCCTGACTTCCATTAAGGACAAGCATGGTATCAAACTTACAGCCTGGATTTAACACACGACATGCCGCAGCACATAAAGTCTTTCTTGTGACCGCACGGACATATTTATTGTCAGCTGCTCCCAGATAATCAATCAGAAGCGTATCCACTCTCTCAACCTTGTCCCACTCAGGAAGTGCCTGCAAAAACTCACGGATCGGATGATAAGAGCGGTCATCTGTGACCTTTGCAACCGCAATATCATAATTCCTCTGTGAGAAGGTGCCGTAATTCTCATCTACATAACTGATCAGCTGGGCATCATCTGCATCTCTCCAGAACTTTGACGGATGTTTCCATGGAACATCACCTTTTATCTCCATACCATCAAGGTGCTGGTTAAACACAATATCCATGAGATTCGGATCGTTCTCCAATATAAGAGTCAGATTACGAAGTGTATTTCTAAGCTGTAATGACTTATCTTCATACTCCAGTTTCTTCTTCCATGCATCCGGATCCTCTTCATCAAAATCTTCAGCTGCACTTTCCTGTTTTTCTTTGAAGATAAGAAGCTTTACCTCTTCATCTGAACTTGCAAATTTAGCCATTGCCTTGAATGACTTTTTCGGATCATCATCAGGAAACTTATGGACTCTCACCACATCAAAAGCATTCAGAAGCTGACCACATGCAGGGTCTGTCGCATGAAAACTGTAGGAAAACTTGTCATCAATAATGGTTACACCAGCACTACTGTCTGCAGGAATATAATCATATCTGCCTTCCATTGCAGATGGCTCATACACATCTCCAAGAAATTTATCAATCGCATCCCTGATAGAATAGGTACGGCAAAATGCTCCAACCACCCCGTCCTTAGTTAAAGGATCCGCCTGCTGCGATGCAGTTTTCTTTACAGCTTCCGATTCTCTTGAAGATACAGGCCAGGTAGAAACATCACGCCAGTCATCGTAAAGTCCAAGATAATAATCCGGATCTACAATATCCCCGTCCATAACACGGTAAATGTATTCCCCATTTGAAGAAGTCGAGGGCCAGTACATCAGTCGGTGCGGCTGGTAGGTTGTATCATCAAACATATCCATGCCGATTTCCTGTGCCACCTTACGTGCAACTGCCGGGTATTCATCTTCTGATACATCTCTTTTCAGCGGCATGATCAGACGGAGTCTCGGTGCTTCCGGTGTGTGCTTGTGGGTAGAATAAATACACATCTTGTGGGAATTAAACATATCCAGTTCATCCAGAATATCTGCACTGCCATGATCCATATCAAGAGTGAGCATGGAACGGCAAAGCACTGTACCGTTTTTTCGTCTGCCTGCCTTTAAGTGTCCTGCAACAAAACCGCCCACATCCTTAATGGAATCCTGCTGAGGCTTTGACATTTTTCTGTACTCATCCACTGTTTCCGTAGTAGTCTGCGTAGTACTTACCCTTTTACAGAAATCCTCCCAAGATATCTCATTGTTTTTCCACTTTTTCTCCATTCTGGAATTACCATAAGCTATCTTCATGACCTACCTCCTTCAAATCCTCTGTAAAATAGCGAATCCTTTTATGCTGCTTCTTTGCTTTTTCAATCTCTGCAACCATACCTTCTGAAATAACATCTCCGAATACCCAGACCTGCTCGCATTTGCTTAAAAGCACGATCCCCATTTTCAGACCAAGCCATCTTTCCGTAGCTTCATCCATAAACTGTGGAAATAATAAATGCGGTGCCATTGGAATACAGTTCTTCTCCACTGCAAATCTTGAAAATGCCCTGGCTCTGTAAGTATTCTTTTGGGTATCTCCTGCATACGGTGAGCATATATAGACCAAAGGGCGGTAAGCGGCAGCCGCTCTGGTTGCACGCTCCTCCGCCTCCACCTTGGTCAGTGCTTCATATACAACAGGATCGTAATAACCTTCGTTGTTGAATTTACTGACCGACATATTTAATCCTCCTGTTCAATAAGAGGCAAAATCCCGTCTGCCTTTAATAAGTCGTAGATGAAAAGTCTGCCCTTCTGAGTCCAGTAGGTATGCACCTTGGTATGAATGCTCCCGTCTGTGGCAGGATAAGTATGTGTCTTTGTGCTGGTATAACCTTTTTCCGCATACTTCTGATAAAGAATCCAGATTCTGCCGCCCTGCTTGAACTGAATCCCCTGTCTGTGAAGATACTCATTCATCTTCTGAGCACTCCAGCCATAGTCCTTTGAAATCTCAGTGATAGATACAAGGTCCGGACTGTTAAGAACCACATCGTAGTAACTTGCCTTAGGCTGCATCTCGATAAGCTGCTGTTTCTGCACCGCATTCTCTGCTTCCAGTGCCATTCTCTGCATACGCTCGGTCTTATAAGCCTGAAGTGCTTCGATCAGAGCATCCGGATTATTCAGCATGTCATCAACTGCATACAACCCGTGTCTTCTGATTGCAGGAAGAACCTCCGATGTAACCCATCTCTTGAATCTCTTTGCTGCTGGAAGCTTGCTGGATAAGATAAGACTGTAAAGACCTGATTCGTTGATAAGCCATCCTCCACGCTGACCTAAACTCGACGCTGTTTTGTCGTTGAGTTTGTCTTCCTCATCGACATGCATAGCAATCGCTTTGTTCGGATCTGCATATCCAAGAATCTCTGCAACATCCTTACCTACAAAAAATGGCTCCCCATTGATCATTGTGCTGCGGACTGAGCCAAACTCCGCATTCTGAAAAATCTGTAATTCCATTGAATTACCCTCCTTGAAAAAATATTTGTGAGGTATTTCCTCAAGTCACAGGCAAAAAAAATCAGGGAGTTTTTAACCTCCCCGAAAACTTTTATTTATAAATTGATATGTGTAAAATTCCAAATTACAACAAAAAAAGTGTGACAGTTCCATTTTTCATAGAACTATCACACTTACTTAATTTATTTTTGTCATAATACGGTTTACATTCTGAATCTGAATAGGTAGAAGATTATCATAAGTTTGCAAAATCTGATCATAAAGACTACCCTTAAAATTGGGAATATCAATCGTTATCACAACGAAATATTTAATTTTTTCATGTTCATATTCATCTCGACCGATTGCATGCAAAGAAATAAATGGGTTCAGCAGTGAACTGCATCTCATTCTTACATCTTTGCGAATGATAGTGTCCCATTTAAAATCACTATTTCTTAAATCAGCTTCTGCAAAATGTTTTTTTGCCGGCTTGGAAACAGGTAATTCTGACTTAATATATCCTTCTTTTATTAATTCACGAGCTACAACAATATCAGCATCTTTCAAAAGATTCAACTTTTTCTCTGTTGTACCCTTTCTAAAAGGAAATCTCATATCATTTGGATAAAATGTATCTTCTATACAGTTATTTGTATATGCATCAGGATCATTTATGTTTGGATTTACAACTGTACAAATTGTCCACTTAATATCAGCATTTCCATGAATTTCACTAATCCCCGGTGCAAATATAGGTAGCTTAACTGTTGCTGATGAAGTAATTTCTCCCTCGTATAATATTGTGACCTTGTTGTCAGAACAGTTTAATATATCTTCTACACCATCCAAGCAAAATCCAAAACCGTTCTCAACAGTTCCTTCCAATCCTTCCGATTCTGCTGAATGAATCAATAAAGCCCTGCCCAGATGGGGAACAATCTGATCAGATGCGGCCATTAATCGTCCTATCTTACCGGCCACTACTGGAGCTGCTAAACTTGTTCCCGCAGTACCCATAACCTGATTGCCTGATTTAGTAGTAATAAACGGTCTATCAGTATACCCTCCAAATTCAAGTATATCTGGTTTGATCTTGGCACCTTCTCTTCCAGGTCCAACACAACTATATGGTGCCCTATATTTATCATTAAGCGGAGATAATGTATATGCCCCTACAGCCAATCCATTTACCATATCTGCCGGAGATTGAACTCTATTGAATGGGCTATCTAAAGTACCATCATTTCCAGCAGCAATACAAAATAATGGATTTATCTCTCCTTCATCAATAGCATATGTCAATCGATCGCATACATAAGTAAACCTATTAATCTCATCATCAATTATTGCTCCCCTGGGACCAAACGATAAATTATATACTTTAATATCTGGTCTTTCAGTCACTACTTTTTCAATAATATCAATCGTTGTATACATCTGATAGTCTGCTTCTGGATTATCAGTTTTTGCAGCAGGAAACACTCTAAATGATTCTACCGAAACCACAGGATTATCTACTATATCTGTTTCCATTTTTCCTACCAAGCCCATACCATATAATACAGCTCCACAAACATTAGCTCCATGATCTAGACTTGCTTCTGTTGGTTCAGCTTTGACCATATCATAGTTATCTACATATGGATCCAGTAATTTTGTTCCACTCTGTACACCGCCATCAAAAACTCCAACCTTAATACTTGATTTCATAATGGTATCTGGCAGTTTAGGCGCTGGAGCAACCATTGAACTCACTCGGATTTGCTCCTCCCAGTCATCCCTCATCGGCTTAATACTTCTTAACGGATTATACTTTTGAGCCAATGCCATAGATTCTCTATCCATATGCATACAAACAAACGTTAATCCATCATCATAAGTTCTGACTACAGCATCCGATTTTTTAATCTTAACAACATCAAAAAACCCATCAACTACCTTACCGTAATCTTCTCCTAAAGGATGGATTACTACCTCAACAGTTCCCTCTTCCCATGAATCTGAAAATCCCATTGCTTTTTCTTCAGGTCTTAATAGATCAATACTTTTTATTGTGCATACTTGATCTTTCCATTTTTTAACATGATCTTTTTTCCCTGTTTCGAATTTACTTTTCAATTCGGCTAGTTCACTATCCTTCGTGCGTACAAAATACATTTTTGCCTTGGAACTATCTTTAGAATCTAAAGAATATTTTCTTCCACCTACTAATTTCATACCTGATTCAGCAACAAGAGAACTAGGCGTATATGACTTTGCCTCATATTTGGGTTCTAGACGAATACAAACAATCTTTTCATCAAGAAATACTTCTTCACTATCCCTAATAGAATCCTGTATTCTGCTTATATCTGAACATAATCTAACCTTAGCTTCCCCATATTCATGTGGAAAAGTTGGAGAGCCGCCTCCATTTCTTTTTGTCAAGGGTTCGATATAATATTGCCCATTTGCAATTATTGGATGTTTTCCATTATTTCCCATAAAATCACTCCTTCAAATATCTATCAACTGACGATGTAGGTATTCCTGTCAATTCAGATATCTTTTTCACAGATATCTTTTTGCAGTTATCCTTTAATGCTTTACATATCGTAACCTTCTGTTCCTTAGTTCGCACTCCTACAAACTCACAATATTCTCTTAGTACACAAGAGGTTATTGTGTATTCAGGATTAATAATGATTCTTCTTTTAATATGCTCACACATTTTGCACAGATCGGCAGCTGACATTTGTTCTGTTCCATCTACGATAAGCTGAATAATTCCATTGTCGATTTCTTCGTATCTCTTCCCCATCCCGCGTTTAATCAACATCAGACGTTGTTCTTTCTCCGGAAGGGATATTTCAATGTTTCTATCAAATCTTCTCCATATTGCTTTGTCCAAAAGTTCTGGATGATTTGTTGCCCCAATCACGATGCATGTCACCGGGCAGGATTCCAGTTCTTTCAATAAAACATTTACGAGTCTCTTTAGCTCGCCTAAATCTGTAGCGTCATCTCTTCTTTTTGCAATTGCATCTATTTCGTCTAAAAACAATATCACATTTTGTTCTTTAGCATACTGAAATATGCTCTTTATATTTTGACCACTTCTTCCAAGATAACTGGATATAGAATTTGCCAAATCTAAGGTTACTATTGGCATATTCAATTTGTACGACAGCCATTTGGATATATATGTCTTGCCAACACCAGGCTTTCCATGAAGCAAAATACTATTTGGAGGAACAATATCCTCTTCCAAGAATTTATTCAGCAAACTTCTTTCTTGAATAAATTGGTTCAATTCCTCCATTTCAGCTTCTACAAGAATTGGATTTTCTACAAACACAGGTTCTTCCAAATTTACTAAACGATTCCTTGTTTCTCTATCCACAGGCACTGGCGAAAGATCCATACTTCTCATAACATCAGTTCCTGAATTGGTACAAGCAAGGATACGCATAATTTCTGCTGACGTAACAGGATCTTCCTTTTTTAGTTTTCTTCCCAGCATTAAGGCTATCGCCTCAATATTCTTCCTATCATTATTTAGTGCTGCTCGAATAAGTTTCGGCACATATTCATATGTCATATACCATCATTCCTATCTATTTTTATTTTGGGATATATACTATATTATGTGTTCTAAGGCTTTTTGTCAATATTTATCCCACATTATTCTATTTCTTTTATTTTGGGATAGCTATTCCTTCTTGTAAAATCGTGTACAATACCCATCAGCCCTCAACACTAATCCCTCAGCCCAGGGCGGTGTTCTTCCCATCTGTTCACAGATTGCATCAAGTGATACATCTTCCCTGCACTCAATAATCAATTCATCATGCACATGAG
This sequence comes from Dorea sp. YH-dor226, assembly GCF_039832105.1. NCBI lineage: Bacteria > Bacillati > Bacillota > Clostridia > Lachnospirales > Lachnospiraceae > Dorea > Dorea sp. YH-dor226. The sequence continues at coordinate 133,225 of NZ_JBDOHS010000002.1, forward strand.
CACAAATCATACAGTTAGATAATGTCTTCATAGCATAACAAAGAATATCCCTTGAAATAGCCTGAACGATATTCTCCACGAACTTCGGGCCATAGCTTTCAATACGCTCCCACTTCTTAGCACCGCCAACTCCTTCATAGGTAACCGACTCAAAATCAAATCTGTTCAATCCCATTCTCGGTTTCACATAGGCAAGCCTTCTTCCCGAAGGAAGCTGAATGAATAACATCCCACTCTGACAGAAAAACCTAATACCATTTACATCAGCTTGCTTTTTCTGCTTTACTGCAGTTTTAACCGCACGGTCAACATTCCACCAGAATTTCACGATATTAGGATTAGCAGTTCTCCATGAATCCACCAGTGGCTGCAGTTCCTCTTCTGCAAGCCCCATCTCAATAGCACCCATAGATTTCAATGCTCCAACTGAGCCGCCATAACCAAGTGCCAATTCCGCAATCTTGCCCTTCTGTCTTAAATGAGCATTCTGTCCATGCTTTTCCACCGGCACTCCAAACATAGCGGATGCTGATGCACAGTAAATATCTCCGTTATTAGCAAATACTTCTGTTCTCCATGCTTCACCTGCAAGCCAGGATAAGACTCTTGCTTCAATCGCAGAGAAATCCGCCACTGCAAATTTATTGCCATCTCTTGCTACAAATGCAGTTCTGATAAGTTCCGATAATACATTAGGAACCGAATCATATAACATGGAAAGCGCTTCATAATCCCCATTTCTTACAAGGGCTCTGGCCTGTTCCAGATCTTCCATATGATTCTGTGGAAGATTCTGCAGCTGAATGATACGCCCCGCCCATCTTCCGGATCTGTTGGCACCATAAAACTGGAACATACCTCTGGCTCTTCCATCAGCACAAACCGCATTCTGCATTGCCTGGTATTTCTTCACGGATGATTTTGCCAGCTGCTGCCTAAGCTGCAGGGCATCCTTCACATCACCATCCACCGCATCCATAAGCTTTGCTACATCCTTTTTCCCAAGTGATTCAACTTCAATACCCTGATCAGAAAGCCAGACCTTCATCTGTGCTACACTATTGGGATTATCAAGATCTGTAATTTCTCTCATCGCTACCCCGAGTTTTTCTTTTGATACCTCATCCAAAGAAATTGCATTCTCCACCATAGTCAGATCAAGCTGAATGCCTCTGTCATTTATCTCCTGATCAAGCCAGAACTCCTCCCATACAAAATCAGGCACCGGATATTTCACAAGCTTCTTCTGAATGGACTGCTCCACCTCAACATCCCTCTGATTATAAAACTTAAAAAGATTCCATTTTTCGATATCGTGTTCAGGAAGATTTCGTGTCCTGCCGCCATTACTCTTAGTAGGTTTGCAAGGCACACAGAAATATCTAATCAAATCCTTGCCTTCTTTCAGCTTCTGTTCTTCAAGACCAAGCACTGCTCCAACACCTGCCAGAGATAAAGGTAATCCCATAAAAGCAGACCATATCATGGAACACTTCCATCCTCTCGGATTCAGATAGTTTCCTACTGTATCACCATCCGCACTGTAAGAATCAAAGTATTCAGGTCTATTTCTCCTGAGCCATTCTGACAGACATACTCTCTCAAAATTACTGTTGAATGCCCACTTGGTTATTTTTTCATCGGCAAGAGCCGCCAATACATCTTCTGGTATTTCTTCCCCTGCTGCCAGATCCACCACAACAACCTCACCGCCATCAACCGCATATCCAAACAGCAGGATGTCAAAGTCAGGTGCTTCCATGTATTTGTACACACCGCACTTACCAAGGTCATTGCTAGAAAAAGTTTCAATATCAATACTGATAGAATTCATAAATCCTCCAATCCAAGAACGGACACCAGCCATAAGCCGATGCCCGCCCTCTTAAATCTTATTTACCCTGAAGCTTCTCAACTTCTCTTTTGAGATCAGCAACCTCTCGCTTAAGGTCACTGTAATCATACCAGGCAACCTTCTCGGTCTTTTCTTTCTTATGTTCTTTGATTCGATCAACAATCAGACATACTAGCGATGCCATACATAAAGTACAAAAAAGTGCCAGTAAGATTACTACTTCAACATTTGCAATTAATTCACACATAATATTTCCTTTCCGGACGGTGACCTATGCCACCGCCCTTACACACTTATTGTCAGTTATTACTTCTTATGAAAGAAAATCGTCCTCTTCCTCAGTATCAAAATCATCCTCTGCTCTGGACTTGCCGCCAAGAGGCTCACCGTCCTTAATCTTCTGGAGATTGTTAAGACCACATGCAATACCCTTGTTGCCATTGCTGTTAAAAGCGTAGAAATTGATACTTGCTCTTCCATACACGCCACTGTAAACCTCGCTGTGGTCTAAGATAGGCTGACGGTCAGCGTCCACGATTCCCGGAGCGGTACCGCTGTTTGCGTTGATGAAATATGAATCAGCATAAGCCTCATCATCAGGTCTCTCTGCATCACCATCACGAAGCGGTGTCTTTAGAACTGACAGTGCAGGCACGGACTTTCCGTTACCCTTTAGCTTGCCCTGTCCTTCATCATAAGCCGCCTGAATAGCTGCCTGGATCTTCTCGATTGTCTTTGTATCAGACTTAGGAATAATGAGAGATACGGAATACTTAGGTGCCCCGCCGTTGATAGACTTAGGCTCCCATGCATTAACATAGCTCCATCTTGTATTTACTCCTGTGATTACCTTTGTTGGATTAATAAACTTAGCCATTGTGAATTTCCTCCTTAATTTTCACTAAAATCTTCATATGCTGTATTGATTGCCGGTCTTTTATCAGATTCCGGCACAAGTGCAGGCTTGCCCTGAGGCTTCGTAATATATTTGCCAAGCACTTCTTCAAACTTCTTCTTACCCATAAGGGCAGTCATTGCGGTGATGCCAAGCAGCTTCTTCTCATAAGGATCAAATCCTGCATCCTTTGCTGCAAAAGCAACTGCATCATCATCGGTGTACTTCCTGTTTGCTCTGCCTTCCACGACCTTAAATCCGTCATAGTGAGTACCAGATAAAGCCTGCTGAAGTGCATATTCCTTGATGTCCGCAGCCCATGAAATCAGACTGTCAATCTTAGGAAGGATAGCTGCAACCTCTGTTTCTTCCAGAGTAGGCGGCATCTCGAAATCATACTGTGCAAGTTCCAGATTATATTCAGCACGCTTACGGCATGTTGCTTTCACCTTGCAAAACTGACAATGATCTCCAGCCTTGAAATCTCCCTTACCTTCATAGGCAAGTTCAGCTGTAGGCTTTAATACCCCATCCGCCCAGGAAAGCAGTTCCTCTTTTGTGATATTGCAGGTGCTGACATTCTCACGTCTTGGCTGGAATATGGTCATCTGAATGGAATTGATATCATAGATACCGTCAAACAGTTCCAGAGCACCTAACGCATAGCACATCATCTGTGGATTCTTTTCAGCTGATACCAGCACGCCAAGACCATGCTTGTAATCAATAATCTGAAGTACATCATCAGCAACTATCACACAGTCACCGGTACCAAACCCATTCTCAACCCATCTGGAGAAATCAAGCCTCTGCTCTATCAAAATCTGCGGATCCAGACAGTGCTTCTTTGCTTCCTCAATCTGTTCCATTACGAAACTACAGTAGCTTTCAGCACAGTCCTGCATCTCCTGGTCATAATAGGTAAGGTTATCTGTCGGATCAGCTACATCCCTGCCCAGTTCCTTTTCGACCAGATAGGCACACAGTTCATGACAGTCCGTACCTTGTTGTGCATAGGGACTTGCTCTTTCATCCTGCTCTGAACACAACTTCGCTGAAGGCGGGCATTCCAGCCATCTGTGAGAGGCCGATGCCGATAAAAAAGCATGTTTAGCCATTATTCAAGTACCTCCGCCTCAGCAACGATTGCCGCATACTCAGAAGGATCAATCTCCGAAAGCTTCTCTGCACCGTGACTCACCAGAATCTTCTTAATATCAGCCGTATGACCGGCTCTGGATTTTTCGGCCAGGATGGTTCTTACCTCTGTAAAGGTATATTCCTTGGCCGCTTCCTTTACCGGTTCTGCCTTTGCTTCTATCTGCTTTGGAGCCGACTTCTTAGCTTTAGCTTCGATTGCAGTTTTATCAGTATCCGTCTGGAATTCAGATATAATCTCCACAATCACCTTTGAAATAACCGACACCTTCTCGGAAATGCTGATCAGATTCTCAGAGATTCCAATCAGGTTCTCACTGCAGGTACCTACACCTTCAATGATTTTTGAAATGTTTACCTTTGACATTCTGCACACTCTCCTTTCTTCACTTCATGGATGTCCACCGATTCCACTGTCTGACCGGGTGCTAACAGATACACCTGAGTGAAATCTCCGAATAAGAACTTGATAAGTCTTGTTGGAAGCTTCACATTTGCACCCTTAAGCACATTTGCGGTCTTACCCTGTGGATCAGAAACGTTGATGACTATCTTGTGTTTAATTGCCATCGCTTCTTACCTCGCTTTCTGTAGGAACTTGTCTTCCTTACATGTCACAGGCAAAAAAAATCTGGGAGTTTTTAACCTCCCAGCAAAATATTTCAATCTATTTTTTGACACCAGCTTTGATAAGAGCGATTACCTTATTGCAAATCTGCTTCACATTGGCAGGTGAGCATTCCATAATCTTGGCTGCATCCGTGAAGCTGTACTCTGCCAGAAGCACCAACTGATACACTTGCTTCTGTCTGTCCGTCATGGTTGATACCACATCCCTTAATCTCTGGATTTCAGGTGATACCTCTTCTTCATAAAATGGATCATAAGAAGCACCTGCAAGTACATGGCTCTTATCCACCTCTTCATCGTCCTCGCTAGCGATATAATTTAATGAAAGATTCCAGTTCATGGTGTACTTCTCTCCGGGATGAGCCTCTTCCCACTCTTTCTTAGCCGCCTTCTGCTCTGCAGTCATAGGCGGATGTCCATTCTTTACGTTGAGATAAACCTCATGATCATCCATAGCATGGAGTGACTTGATCATTACCTCTGTAATTCCATCCTCTCCAGGCTTGATTACGTTATAGGCGGTTCTGTAACCACCTCGTCCGTCCTCAACCTGTACAGGATAACGGTACACACCTCTGTCTGACTGCTTTGTTTTCTTGACTCTCATAATTGCCTCCTTAGCTGACCTGGAGGCAGTGAGAGCAAGATACCCGGTATAAAATCTGGACCCGAAGTACCCAGTGACCAAACAAAAATGCGCAGGAAAACAAGGGTACCTACATTCCGCTTTCAGCAGTTGTCTTTATCACAACTGTTGTCTGCGTTATGTCGTATCCTGCCTCACTGCGCACATGTGGCCGATATGAATTTTTATTTTGAATATCCTCTTGGATACCCATCAGAGCCTGCATCCGAAGATGTAAGTTCTGATCCATAACCAATTCATCCCTCTTTCCTAAGCGGGATTATCACGAAGTTTTCCGGTGAAAAGAAAACAATATTTCAAACTCCGAAAAACAACAAAAAGGCCTGACAAAGATTAGAGTTTTACCTCTAAACTTCGTCAGGCCTTGGTCGCTATAGTTGCCTATGCGCCGATTCGCTCAGTACGAACTTTTTTCTGGTGAAAGCTGACTGCGACAACCGCCTTGCAGATAGGGCACTTAATCTTAATAATGCCTTCTACTGCAGCTGGGTCTGCGTCAAACAATCTTTTATTTTTACAACACGGACAAGCCACATGCACTTCCTGCATTCATTTTTCGCCTCCTGTAAGAGGCCAGTCAAAAGGGATTGTCAAACTGACCGTTGATATTATACATCAATGATTCCTTTGCACTGTTCCGTAGCTTAGACCTAATGTAGCGATGCAATTATTATATCGAACATTTGTTCTGTTGTCAATTTATTTCGATTGTATCCGAAAAGTCCTGACGAAACTATTCTGTTGTTGTTCCCCAGAGGGAACAGGCAGGTTGATCAGTAAAGATCCGTCGCTGCCTTTTGTTTGGAAAGTATTATTTCTTCTTTCCGGTCTTGGTCTGTGCCAGAGCTGAGCCAGCTACCGATTTTGCCTTGCTACCATATCTTCCATCTCTAAGAATCTGAGATGCCTTTATAGCAACTGACTTTGAAGTCTGCTTCCTGTTCATGTTTTCACCACCTTTCTTTTGGTTGATATAACCTTTATAGCACGATATTTTTTTCAAAAATGGACACGCCATGTCCTCTTAACTCTGCCCATAAAAGCACAAAAAAGGAGCTATCCATAACGACCTAAAGATCACTATAGATAGCTCCACTGTCTGCTCCTCGATTGGTTACGGGGCAATTTGCAGTAACTTCTACTTATTAGCTGCTTTTGCAGCCTCAACCTGGTACACTACATCCTCCCATGGTATTTTTTCATATTTGTTTTTATCTCTTTTCTGCTCAAGATAAACCTTATTATCCTCGATTATCACATCACAGAACCGTGGTGGTGTCGGCTTATCGATATGAAGATTCCTGATAGGTTTTTTAATCACTCTGGTCTACCCCCCTCCACATACTGAGAAATAAATTGATGCATCTTCGGTGTAAGCTTTGCATCAAATTCTGACTGTTCAATCAAATCATACAAAATATCTGCTTTCTCTTTCAATGTTCCAAACGGATCATCTGAAGTATAGAATACCTTTTCCCAGGAAACAGTTCCTTCCACTTCCCAAATCAGAATAAAATCGTATCCTATAAGATTATCAGAATCTGCTGACTTATATGGAATAATAGCAAGATCCTTAATCTTATCGAAGCACTCCAAATACACTATATCCTTATGCAGAATCCACTTCACTTCTGAGTTTAGATGCTCAAACGGATGATATACTGCGGTTTCATCCGCCTCTTCATGTACAAGGCCTATGGTTTTGTACCTTTCGTTCAGCACTGTCATCACACCACCATCATAGTTCCAAGAAAAATAATTATCCTTAGTGTCCATATACAAACGGTCTAAAAACTTTTCCAAAAGGTCTGTATTGCTATGTGATACCCACATTTCTTTCTCTGTCAATGTTCTGATATCGGTATCAAACATTCTTGCTATTTTCCAGACAATATCGATACTGATTTTCTTTTTAGCCTTTTCCCCCAGAGTACGCGAAATGTATCCTGAGCTGATACCCAAAGCATTTTCCAAATCACCGACTCTCATGCCCGCCTTCTTTGCCAGAAACACAATATTATTTGCAAGTATCGTATTATCAAACTCTCCAAGGCGTTCACAATACTCTGTAATATAATCCTCTTGCTCCTGCAAAAGGTTCTCATATCCACTGGAGTCTTCATCGTGCATTAATCCGCTTATATGTGTTTCAAGAGCAACTTTAACTTCTAAAGCTTTAACTAATTCTTCTACTGTAACTGGTTCTACAAGTTCATACTCTGTTCCGTATAAATCAAACTTGCCTCCCATATATTCATCAAACTGTCTAGACATACTACCGCCTCCTTTGTACCAAATAATATCATTTGAACCATTAAATGTCAACGGTACAAATATTATTTCCATTGGTACAATATATGTGGGGGTAAAAAAAACAGACCTTGTGAGCCTGTTTTTAGCGGACACGACATGTCCAGTTTTTATAAAAAAAATTTTAAATTTCTACCCCATATGGTTCAAGATACTCTCTTATGACCCATACAGGTTCTGGATATTTAATATATAGTGCCTCATTTATCCATTGATGTGAAGGATCTCTAAGCGGATTAAGCTTAACGTCAAACACCTCAAATAGCTTTGAACTTATAGTCGGCGGAAGATGAAGGCCAAAGCAGATCAGAGCCAGTGTTTCAACAGATGGTTTTGTCTTTCCGTTTACAGTTCGACTGATTGTCTTAGGATCACGGTCAATCTCATCACCCAAATCAGTATATTTCATACCTCTCCACTCCAACAACAACTCCATACATTGTTCCGGATCATCTGTCATCTTCCTTCTAATTTCAAGTTCTTCTTCCTGCTGCTTTTTACGCATGGCCACCTGACGTTCTTGCGGTGCATTCTGATATCCATTATGAAACTTAATTTCAAAAGTAACATCGCTTGGCTCTCTGTTCAAAAAGCAAGCCGTATGATATGTCGATTCTATGGAAGTAAGAATCTTCATATCAAATACCAGACAACATTCGTCCATGTGTGCTCTGGCATAATCAGTAAGTTCAAGTTTCCCCAACGTATCCTTCTGGACATATAAAGGGGCATTGTACACATAATGATTATCTATAAACAGATAATCTCCGGTTTCTGTTAATTTCTTAAGTTCCGGACTAAGAAACCTTGCGATTGCTGCATCCTGAGCAGAAAGAGAAAATGTCTGATCAACTGTAATTGCTCCCTTTTTGAAGCCATGAGGCTTAACATAGTGATTATCCAAAAAGGTATATGTTCCTATAGCATCTTCAAATCCTAGCTCTACAAGTCTTATCTTCGCAGCTTGCCTTGATACACAAAAATCAGTTTCAAGTGCAGTAATAACATTTTCCATAACGTCTACGGTATACTTCGCATCCATCAGACACATGAATTTTCCTATATACTCATTTGCTTTTGCCTTAAATGGTTCAGCTGGCATCTGTATTCTTGGTGCCAGAGCATTTGCCTGTCTCTCCATCATTTCGGTTGCTTTTTTAGCAACTGACGCTGCAGCTCCACCTACAACCTCGCAACTAATACATGCTGCAGAAGAATTAAAGAGTCTTTCCAGTTCAAATACTTTTCTATGCTTTACCCAATGAACACACTCATGAATAATTGTATTATTACGTGATCCCAAGTTACGTAGAAGAAAATTCATCGGATCCACAACAATAGTTTTTCCTACTATGTGACGAATTACAGTATCCTCGATATCTTCCTCAAAAACTTCCGCATCTGTATCAACCATATAGAGCTGACCAAAAATTGATGCATCTCTTGATATTCTCTGACTTACTATAGTTAAGCCCAATCTTTCTGCCAATACTTTCGGATCTACCCAAACAGGTGGCTCATCACGTTTTGAAATCCTTAAAGCTTCCGGATAATAATCCTTCAGGAATTGTTTTGCTACTTCCTCCAGCTGACCAGGAGCAATGTATGGAACCAATGAATCAGACATAGAATTCAGCGGAGCATTTTGAGGATTATAAGGAGCAATTTTCTTAATCTCCCAATCATCTAATCCACACTCCAAATCACCTTCGCAAGTGATACGAATCCATGGATAACACTGATCCGTCTCATCATAATGGTAATCACCTTCTTTTACATCAAGTTCCAGTTCTATGCCAACATCAAACTTTACCTTCATTCCAGGAAGATCCTCTACATATACTCGTTGGATATTGGCATCTATAAGTTCCACATCACCAATTCGATGGACTCTATTTGTATGTAGATTTAGTGATTCCCACTCATTCTCAACATATTCCTCAGCAGCTTTATACAAGCCGCTATAGCATTTATTTTTAACATATTCTGCAAATGAACGGCCTGCTGCCATAATTATTCCTCTCTTTCCTGATACATTTCATCCATTTCCAAGTCAAAGATGGTCTCCTCAATAACCCTAACACACTCGTCCGTGTTTTTCTTTATTTCAGCACCCCAAAAACGGATTACCGTCCACCCCATAAAAAGTAGTTTCTTGTTGATTTCAGCATCCCGCTCCATATTGCGCGATATTTTGCTTATCCAGAAGTCACTGTTATTACTTTTTTCCAAGCGCGGCTTTAGCACTTCCCAATCCTTCCCATGAAAAAATTCTCCATCACAGAAAATTGCAATCTTATATTTAGTCAGAACAATATCTGGTTTACCAGGAAGCGCCTTGTAATTCTTTCTATATCGGTAGCCTTTATTCCACAATGCCTTACGAAGCAACACCTCAATCTTAGTGTCATTAGCCTTGATATGCTGCATATTCTTCCGGCGTTGCTCCGGAGTTAATACATCAGCCATAACTATTCCTTCTTTTCAAAGGTATGATCCTTAATATAATTAGCAATAGTTGGATTATCCTTCATCATTCCCAAAAGCATCTGGTGATATTTTACAATTCGATTCTCCATCGAATTAATTCTTCTGGCATCAAAAATCTCAACATCAGTATGCGCGGGAAGTATTATGCCGACATTATTAGCATTCATCATCATGCTATATGCGAGCAGTTGCAATCTGTCATTTCTTGAATCACCATTTGTATAATCTTTATACTTAACATCAAAAACAACTGTCTCGCCGCTTTCGCGGTCTGTAAGAACTAAATCGGGCTTAATTGAACCAGATATATACTTTCCCGGATTAACTAATCCCTCTTCTTCCAAAAATACATCCGTCTTGTCATCGAATTTTTCCAGTCTGATACCCGTATCACTCTTACTTCTGTATGATTCAATTCCGTTCTTCTTAAGATATGCACGGACATAAACTTCAAAGAGTTTCTCCATTGATATTGCATATGGTACAATATATCCAGTCGTGCTTATCTCACCATTTGATTCAACTGAAATATCATCCAGAACCATTCTTGCCATTGCCATCACAGGTTTATAATATGTGTAGCATCCGGAAAATTTCAAACCATTACAAGCACTTCCACTGCACTGAATATCAGAGATATGTCTAAGCGCATTTGAACAGTATGAAATCATACTGGCATAATTATTATTATCCTTGCTGTAATCACCAAAATAATCGACAATAAATCTTTTTGCTTTTTTTAGTGCAGCTTTTAAAATCTGATTTTCAAAAATATTATCCGAAAAACGTAAATACTGGCAATAGAACCTGTCATTTCTACCGTGCATGGTATTCGACCTTATATTTTTCTCGATGACAATTTTCCCTTTAACTTTGCCTGTAAGGTTTTCCTCTTCTTTAAGCATTCTACCCATAAGAGGTCTTCTACATAATAATCTAAGTAAGGTAAGGAATACTGTTACAGTAATGATGCTATTCTCTGCCGATATTCCATCATCTACTTTTAGAGGCTTCTCATTTTCAAAGAAATAGAAAATTTCATTTCGGTCAATTGCCTCGATATCCTTTTCTTTATGCCTGTTACTAATCGTTTGCGGTGCCATGTACCGATCAAACTCATCGTCATCACGTATATAATTCAGCAATTCCACAACAGTAACATTAAATCGAGGAACAACTTTTATCAAAAGTTCATTCCCTTCAGCATCATACAGAGTCTCGTCATCAACGGATTTTATTCTACAGATTCCAACCAGGTTTGACGAATACAGACTGTTTCGATAATAGTGAATTCCAAGATTTACTCTTGATTCACTGTATGTAACATATAGTCTTTCAATGTCCTCTGGTTTGATACAATCAGTAAATCCATCCATTCTGGTGTTGTCAGTTATAAGGTATATTCGTTTTCCATCTTTTGGCTCCTGCCATCCATTCATATAACCACTCCCACCTATGCTATAAGATCACTAAATATTTTTTCTATAACCTCTCTCTGTGATGTCATATTTATCTTTCCAGCGATACAATTTAAGAATCCATTAAATCCATCTGTAGCATCACTAACATCAAAACTGATAATGCCATCCTTGTAATATTCTTTTAAGATAGGTATGATCTGATACTCAAATCGCTTCATCAGCTTATCCTTACTGTCAACAAGGAAATAGGTATGTCCAATCTGCACATCCTCTTTTCTGTACTCAGGACTGAGGTAATCTTCTTCAAATATCTTTTCTACATTCTCATAAAGCTTGCTTGCCTGAGCATTGAGCTCCACTTGTGCAGCTCCACTTTCCACTTTATAGTCTCTGATAACCTTCACATCTGGCAACTGCTCAAAGAAAAGAAATCTACGTCTGATAGCATAATCTATTCCGCCAATAGATTTATCTGCCGTATTCATTGTTCCGATTATATAGAGATTATCCGGCATACTAATCCTATTGTTATTGTTTACAGAGTATGGCGTAGCAACTGGTTCTGTTCTATATTCAAGGCCATAAATCAGTTCACCAAATACTGTTGCAAGGTTTGCGCGGTTTATTTCGTCAATAATCAAGAAAAATTTTGTCTTTTTATGTTTCTTGGCAAGTTCAGCTATATTACCCAAAACTTTATTTACAGTTTCATAAAGTATTGTATCTGATCCAGGCTTAGTAGATACCTTAATTCCTCTGATAAAATCCTCGTACCCATATGATGGATGGAACTGTACTATATCCCATGCAACTTCAGGTTCCTCTTTACCTTTAAATAATTTTGCGCAATATTTATCCTCATCAGAATAATCAGCAATCTGAAGATCCGCTAATTCCTCATCGGTACAATTATGTGCCATATACTTCAAAAAAGCCTTTGCAGAATATGTTTTGGATGTTCCTGGAGGTCCTTGAAGAATCATCTGCTTTATTCCAAGCGTCTCCATTGCGTCTTTATATTCCTTATAGATTGAATCACTCATCTCATTATCTACTCCTTCCAATGTTATTTCAGAACCATCTTCCGCTGTAATTACATCCCCAGGATTACTCCATAGTACACTAAGCTGTGCTATGCGTTTTCTGACCAGTTCATTTGCTTCCTGATTATATACAGCTTCCTCTTGCTTCCAATCTTTATCTGCCCTACCATCTTTATTTACACTCTTTGGCTCTATTTTCTTGAAATCACTTAAAAATAAATCCCACTCTTTTTTTACATAATCGAGCAATTTCTGCTTATCATTATCTGATGGATTATTTTTTAAGTACTGAGAATAAGCATCTATCAACGCCTGATAATATTGCCAGACGATTCTAAACAAAACAAGATTTCCGCCAAACGATTCGCCCAACCTATAACCATCTGTATTTTCCCAGCAAGCAGCTTTTACGTAATCCTTCGGGTGAAATCCACCTGTAAAATAATGTTCCGAATCATCTACAAGAATTGTTCCACCATTATACAGACACCTACCGTCTGATTTTCCACTTCTGCGAATCTTGTTATGTTGGATATTATTCGCAATCAGCATCGCCAAATAAGTAACTCCGCCAACCTCCATCTCACGGTAACATACTTTTTTGTTAAATAAAATTGCGTTTTTTATCTGTTCGTCAGTTAGCAGTTTCTGGTCGATAATTCTACCGACAAGATTTTCTATCGGCACAGAACTACACTGCCTTGTAGAATCCTCTGTAATGAATCGTGTTACTGTCATCCCGTTTTTATAATCACTAAAGCTGCTTTTCCTTGGAGTTTTTGGCCACGTTGTTTTCTTTTTAATGCATGCAGCTTCCAGTAATCGAACAGATTCTTCAGCGGCACTGTCAAGTATGCCCTCAGAAATATATTGCTTCAAAATAGGAATCAGCTGGTATCTAATTTTTAATGAAACATCATCTCCACTGAAATATCCATGACCAAGAACATACCTATTCTGATCGTATGTACTGAGCCTATATTGCATATCCAGATAATTAAGTACCAGACTCCGTACTTGATCGTAATAGACAGCATTTTCTGTTTCCGAATCTTCCGTAATATATTCAATATCAGACAATATCTCTCTGACATAAAATTTACTCATAAGATTTCCTGAAATAGCGATTGCCCCTGTCTCTGTTGCATTATATGTGCCAATGACATAAAAATTAGGTGGTATTTCAACAACTGTCCCTGAGTTCAAATTAAGTCTTGCTTCATTTCCTTCTGACCCAATTGCATTTATAGCATCGCCTAAAAGCGTCGAAACATCGTTACGCTGTAAGTCATCCATAATCAAGACATACTTTGTTCCCTTCTTTGTCTTATAATCAGCTGCAGCCTTAAAAATTGTTTCAATAAGAATCTTATCCTTATATTCAAAAACCATTTTGCCTGATTCAGTACCGGCGTTTATTCCACCAACCACATCTTCGTATGTAACGCTATTGTGACATGATATAATCTCAACATTTACGTCCTGATCTGCACTTGACGGGAAACAGCTGTATTCACTTTTCGATAGCTGTTCTGAAATTTTTTTGGCAAGGAATGTTTTGCCCACTCCAGTGTTACCAGTGAGCAAAACTGCCTTTTTCTGATAAAGTGCCTCAGTCATTTCAGACAGCAATTTTTTAGTCTTCACTGTCATAAATCATCACCTTATTCTATTTCGTCTAGCATTTTACTAAGTGCAAGAGCAACCCGTTTTGCCAGTTGGGGTGGTACTGCATTTCCAATCATTTGATATGCATTTCCTTGTGAACCCACAAAATCAAAGTCATCATCAAAAGATTGTAAACGTGCAGCTTCTCTAACTGTAATAGATCTGCTCTGCTTTGAATCATAATGAATAAACCTATTACCATCTTTATACAAATGTGCAATTATTGTTGTGCTTGGCAAATCCGGTTCCAGTACATGGTATCTATGAATCGGAGATTTTGAACCAACTTTTTCTTCATATAATTCACTTATCTTTTTACTATCATACTCACGTCTTCCAGATTCGATATCAAGAGCAAGTGTCCTAAATGTATCCATATCACGCAGATTGTGATATCTTGGTTTGTGCCATGTAACACTTGATTCAGGTTCACTATGGGATTTTCTTTTTTTATGATGTTCCTCATCATAAAAGGGATTACACTCAGGTAAATCTCCTATTGCCTCACGAACCGTAATTTTCTTGCTTTCTTTAAAACTTGGCAGTATTTCGGAATAAAATCTTCCAAGAATTGCTTGCGTATCTTTATATCGTTTGGTATCGATACCAACAATAATCATTCTTTCACGATTCTGTGGTACACCAAAATCACTTGCATTTACCTTGGCAATTCTCAAATCATCAATAATATCATATCCAATATTGCTGAATCCCTGTCTAATTAAATCAGTGATTGGTGTTCCATCCGGAGCCGCACTCAAAATTCCCGGAACATTCTCAAATACAAACACTTTAGGTCTATATCTGTTTACAACATTCAGGTAATGTTCAAATAGATAATTTCTGTAATCGTCACGCATTCCATTTTCATCACGTACTCGTCCGGCAACTGAATATGCCTGGCATGGCGGACCACCAATAATTACATCTATTCCACCAGCTTCATTCACAAAATGATCAAGGCCTTTTCCATTTCCAAACTCTTCATCATTCCAGCCACCAAAGAGTTCCTCTTCTCTCTGAATGTCAAAATGCATCACTCTGTCTGCAGCATCTTTTATGCCCCATTTATTTTTCAGCCGATGTATCAACGTATTTACCTGAGGCTTAAGCCACTCTACTGCAGCTACATCAATATATTTATTTGTCTGAAGGAAGCCATCCTCAAGGCCTCCGCATCCAGCAAACAAATCAATGAACTTGTATTTAGCCATATTATTCTCCATCCTTTAAGTATGGCAACAACGCTTCCGCTACTACCTGACCCAGCATAGGGGGAACTGCATTTCCCACCTGTCTGTACTGCTGAGATTTGTTACCATAGAAAATAAAATCATCAGGGAAGCTTTGCAGTCTTGCACTTTCCCTAACTGTTGGTATCCTGTTCCATTTGTAATGAAAATGTGAACGATGACCTGTATTTATTGTGTTTGAAGGCTTTTTGCTATGGTACCTCGTAAGTGCTTCGTGATACTTATATATTCCCTGATATTCTTCTGGCAAAGCTTTATAATTTTTACCCTCTGGAACCAGCGATATCATATGCTTGGTTTTCTCTATCGGTATACTTCCAATATGATTTTGAACCTTTTCAGAGCGTGCCCTCATCTTTCTTTGATAATCATTCTGAGCCGGGCAAACATAGTCCTGAATATCCTCTCCATAGATGATTTCCCCGTCAGCAGTTTGCAGAGATGGAAGATCTCCTATAGCATCCTCACACGTTACATAATTCTTCTTATCCACTGTTGGCTCTGGAAATTTGAAATCTTCCTCTCCATCACGTAATCCAACGAAAAATACCCTTTTTCTTATCTGAGGAATCCCGTAATCAGGTGCGAACAAAAGTTTAGGAACCATTCGATAACCAATTTTCGCAAAATCTTCCACAACACGCTTTGCGCCTATTCCACCATTGGTCTGAACCATTCCAGGTACATTCTCCAGCACAACAACCTGCGGTTTAACACGTTCTGCCAGCTTTACCATTGCAGTGTAAAGAGTATTTCTTTTGTCATTCATATCTCTAGGACCCGCTACAGAAAATCCCTGGCAAGGCGGTCCACCAACAAGCACATCTAATTTAATCTTTTTCTTTTCAAGAAAATCGATGATAACATCTATGTTTCCATGATCAAACAAATCCAGTTTCATAGCTTCAGCGCCACCATGATTTGCTTTAAAAGTCTTAAGAGCCGCCTCATCAAAATCAACTCCTAATACAACATCATACCCAGCATCATAGAACCCTCTCGAAAGTCCGCCAGCTCCTGAAAATAAATCCAATACCTTAAAAGCCATAATCTTGTCCTCACTCTATCATTATTATTCAG
The DNA here is from genome assembly GCF_039832105.1 of Dorea sp. YH-dor226. Taxonomy (NCBI): domain Bacteria; kingdom Bacillati; phylum Bacillota; class Clostridia; order Lachnospirales; family Lachnospiraceae; genus Dorea; species Dorea sp. YH-dor226. The sequence goes on from NZ_JBDOHS010000002.1 coordinate 149,674, forward strand.
CACTCTGGCCGCTCTTAACCCATGCATCCAGTTCAGAAAACTTAAACTTCCATTGTTTTCCTATCTTATGTGCAGGAATATCTTTTCCTTTTCTAATCCAATCCCGAATAGTGACTGGTTTTACTCCCAGATACTCTGCTGCGTCATCTATACTTATCCATTTCTCATTTACATTATTTTCAACCATTACTTTCACCACGCCTTTTGATAAACGAATACAGTTCTCCTTCTACATATTATCACAAAGTCATTTTTGTTTCAATTGATTTGCTGTTATTTGTTGATATTTTCTTTGGTTTTCGTGGTGCATCTAACTACCATCTCAATTATCATTGTACTCATATGGTGTACCAAAAAACGGACTTATAAGCATCTGCCTGTAAGTCCGCTAAAATTACGCCTTTTTTCTCCCACCCATCTGCCACTTATCATGGCTTTTAATCCCTCTAACCGCCTGTCTCAAAGTACTCGCTCTTCCGTGCTGATGATACGGATGTGAAGCCTTGTGCTTATGAAAAATAATCACCGTGCCTTCCCCTGAATATTCTGGGTTATGAAGATACCATATATGCCCAGTGTTTCTGGACATAATGGTCACATCATAATCATCTACAGAAATGATTGAGAAGTATTTCGGACCAAGGCACTTCAAGTCTTCTGTATTAAACAACCGCAGCCTCCTTTCCCTCAAACCATGCAGCTAAAGCCTTCTCCACAACAGCTGCCATCTGCTTTGAATCCATTCCATCAAAATACTTACTACAGATAGACTTAGGAAGTTTGAAGCTTACACCGGCATTCCCATCAGTATGTTTCACCTGCAAGGCTTCAAGAATCTCTGCCATCTTCTCTTCTGTCAGATCTCCGGATGCTTTACGAAGTCTCTCTGCATATACAGGCTTAACCTTTAATCCCTGACGTTCCACAATGTTCCAGAGCATCTGTTGCTCTTCCTCTGTAAGATAAGACACATCGACTGCCGCCAACAGAGCAATCTTGTTTTCATCCATCAGATTCTTAAATGGCTGAATCAGATAATTAAGTCTCAGATACCTTGCAGTATTTCTGCTTGAAAATCCATATTCCGAGGCAATCACATCCAAGCTCTTTAACTTATTGCCATTATGGCAACAAGTGTCATCTGGCTCTTCTCCATTCAGAATCTTAAGTTCACGTATGATATCATTTCTCTTGCCCTGGCAGCACACCTTGTCATAGTGTGCCGCCATAACTGCAGCTTTCTCCGATGGCATCAGGTCATTAAAAGATCTCTGCATCAGATTCGTCTCAATGACATACAAATAAGCCTCTTCATCAGGCAAATCAGCCTTTACGATTGCAGGCACCTCTGTAAGTCCTGCAAGTTTTGCTGCATTGGCTCTGTTATGTCCGGAAAGCATTTCATATCCCTTACCCAATTTTCTTACGATGACTGGATTCAGAACTCCATGCTCCTTAATGCTCTGAACCATATCCTGCAGCCTCTCACCCTCATACAGATGAAATGGATGGTCATGAAATGCCTGGATATCATCAATCTTAATCTGCTCTACACCGTTTTCTGCTTTAACCTCTGTGGTCTGCGCCGAAGTATCCTCAGTCAGCAAATCCACCGCATCAAATATTTTTCTCTTACCTGCATTAGCCTTCATAAGCACTCAACTCCTTTGCCAAATTCTCATATGCCTCACATGCCTTACACTCTGGAGCATATTCCAGAAGCGGCTCACTATAATAAACAGACTCTCCAACCTTTACTGTGTTTGGGATCTTACTGTCAAAGATTCTAATCTGCCCTTCAAAAGTATCTGTCACCTGCTCTGTAATAACCTTGCAGAGATTGGTTCTGGCATCGCACATGGTAAGCAAAATGCCTGCCACATCAAGCTTTTCATTGATACGGCTCTTAATCTTCTTCACAGTCTTAAGGAAGTCTTGCAATCCCATCATTGCCAGAAGCTGTGGATTTACCGTAATAATGACTTCATCTGCCGCCGCAAGCGCATTGATGTTAAGTGCTCCAAGTGTCGGAGCGGTATCAATAATTATCGCATCATATCTGTCCCTAAGCGTTTCCAGTATTCTTGAGAGCATCTTTTCTGCTCCCATTTCGAGTCGAAGCTTTGCATCTACTGCCGACAGAACCATTGATGACGGGATGAAATCAACTCCGTTTCTGCTCATGATATATTCCTCTGCTGCAGGCAGTTCTTCATCCTCAATCTGTGCCATCATCAGATCACCGATCGTCACCGGAACTGCTGCCGGATCTTCCACACCAAAGCACGTTGTCAGATTTGCCTGACTGTCAAAATCAACCGCCAATACCTTCTTGCCAAGTTTCTGTAAGGAATAAGCCAAATTGTATGTAGTGACTGTCTTGGCACACCCGCCCTTCATACAAGCTGTCATATAAATCTTTCCCATGATTGCCTCCTTCGCCAAAATGTCCTTCTTCATGCACCGTACCCAACCTTTCCCTCTGCCACAAATCTGGCATGAATCTCTTTCTTTTCCTTCTGGAATCTCTTCTCCAGCTTCTTCATCTCTTCTTCCATAAAGATTTTTTCGTCTGCTTTCTCCTGAGCCTTCTCTTCATTCAGGCTGATGATTAACTGACCATCTTCGCACTTGATTCTGACAAAGTCACCGGTCTTGAAACCAAGTTCCTCTAACCACAATCCGCTGACTCTGAGCATTGGAACGCTCTTTCCATTTCTGTAAATATCACCTACAGTGAGATCTCTGTATTCTTTTCTGACTGCCATAAGCATTACCTCCGATATGATTTAATGTGTGGTTCCAGAACGAACCACGAAAAAGGGACCCACATCCGAAGATGTAAAGTCCCATTAATTTGCACGCAGCAATAAAAACAGTTGTCCTGAGAGCCTGGTACTCCCTCTGTCTTTATCCGTGTAGGTTATTCAATTAAGTTCGGCGCCGTCCTTAATCTTAACCGCCAGTAAAAATTGGTCAAAAAAATAGGACTAAGTCTGAAAAGCTTTTCGCTCACGCGGCTTCTTGACTTAGACCTATTATTGCATACTCATCTACCGTAGAGCAGTCTGCCATAAAAAGCTGTTCCGGATATCTGGCTTTCACCTCTCGGAAAAACTCGTCCAGACTCTTATGACCCGGTCTCTCAGAAATGGTCGCATCCATTGCAATAATCTCCGGCTTTACTTCCATCAGTTCTTCTATTTCCCTCATTGTCGGTGTAATATAGATCCGGCTGTCATCGTAATCTCTCTTTACGATTCCGATGATCGGAAGATCTACCTGAGACTGAATCTCCTGAATATCTTCTTTTGTATTGGCACGTATTCCGCATGCTCCTCCCATCTTTGCAGCTACTGCCATTCTTCCCATAATAAAGGATGAATGAAGCGGCTCATTCGGTAATGCCTGACAGGATACGATCAATTTTCCTTTTAACTGTTCCACTTTCTCATTCATATTTCCTGACCTCCTTCGTTCTGGGACTTAGTATAAGCGGCGTTGATTTTATTTTCAAGTACCCTTTCATCTTCTGAAAGTGCTTTCACGTTTTTCAAAAACAGACTGCAATTTACATAATTTTTATATTTTTCTTTTGTATATTTTGCACAATCAGACGTTCCTTCTTTCTAGATCTTCCTTACGTATTGAAATAACTGCATTTCTTGGTATACTTTAAAACTGTTGACGCAATCACATTGCGTTATTCTACAATTCATTCTCAAAATCAATATATGAAGAAAGGAAATGAGAAACATGACAATTTACCAGGCAGAAAATTATCAGGACATGAGCCGCAAAGCCGCAAATATTATCTCTGCACAAATTATTATGAAGCCAAACTGTGTTCTTGGTCTGGCAACCGGTTCTTCTCCTGTAGGAACCTACCAGCAGCTGATCGAATGGTATAAAAAAGGAGACCTCGATTTTTCCCACGTAACCAGTATTAACCTGGATGAATATAAAGGATTGGGGCCTGACAATGATCAGAGTTATCGTTACTTTATGAACACCAATCTTTTCAATCATGTAAATATCGATAAAGCACGTACTTTTGTACCGGACGGACTGGAAGCCGATTCAGAAAAGGCATGCAGGGAATACAATCAGATCATTGCCCGCGAAGGAGGCATCGATCTCCAGTTACTTGGTCTTGGACATAATGGACATATCGGATTCAATGAACCTGGTGCTGCATTCGAAAAGGAAACACATTGTGTAGATTTGACAGAAAGTACAATAGAAGCAAATAAACGCTTCTTTGAATCCGAAGATGATGTTCCAAAGCAGGCTTACACCATGGGAATCAAAAGCATCATGCAGGCCAGAAAGATCCTTGTGATTGTAAGTGGTGAAAGCAAGGCTGAGATCCTGAACGAGGTTCTTCACGGTCCGATTACTCCTGCTGTCCCGGCTTCGATTCTCCAGTTACACAACGATGTAACCATCGTTGCAGACAAAGCAGCACTTTCCAGACTTTCCGGATTATAGAATTCAAATAAAAAAGCGGGTGTTTCAAAACCATGATTTACCATTTTCATAGTTTTGAAACACCCGCTTTTTCTCCCGCGAGATTACTCTATATTTCTTTTTTACATTTTCTGCGATTATATAATATCAACACCAGTGAAACGATCACGATCACTCCAGCGAGCATCTGTGAAACCGGCAGTCCAATCTTCGGAAGGAGCAGCTGATCCGTTCGAAGACCTTCAATCCAGACTCTTCCCAGTCCATATCCCAGTAAATATACCAGAAATACTTCTCCGTCAAACTTTTTATGCTTACGGTACAGCAGCATGATCACCAATACCATCAGACACCACAACGATTCATACAGATACGTCGGATGTACCTGTATATAATTCACTCCCTTGATGGTCTCCATATTCTGCCGCATCAGTTCCGTAATATCAGACTGTCGCACCGCATCCTCCGGAAGCCGCATCGCAAGAAAACTGTCCGTATATTCTCCAAATGCCTCTCTGTTAAAGAAATTTCCCCATCTTCCGATCATCTGACCGGCCACCAGCCCCAGACCGGCTGTATCAAAGATCAGGTACGGTGACAGCTTTCTCACTTTTGCAAACACAAAAACCGTAATAATTGCCGCAATCACACCTCCGTAGATTGCGAGGCCCCCCTGCCTGATATTCAGAATGCTCTTCAAATCATCCTTATACATATCCCATGAAAAGATCACATAATACAATCTGGCTCCTATGATAGAAAAAATAACAGCATATATAACCAAATCATAATACACCTCCGGATTCTGCCCGCTCCTTTTTGCTTCTGCAACAGCGATCAGAAGTCCCGCAAGAATTCCAAGTCCTATAATGATTCCATAATATGCAATATCAAAGCCAAAGATAGTGATATGATCTCCAACGGATGTTAAATGAATCCCGATATTCGGGAAATCTATTGTTCTGTGCATCTGTTAACCGACTTCCTTTTACTCATTTCTTATACATTGAACCTGAACAGCATGATATCGCCATCCTGCACAACATAATCCTTTCCTTCCAGACGGATCAGACCCTTTTCCTTTGCCGCCGCATGAGTTCCGCAGGCGATCAGATCATCATAGGATACCACTTCCGCACGGATAAACCCTCTCTCAAAATCAGAGTGGATCTTTCCTGCTGCCTGAGGTGCTTTTGTTCCTCTGGTAATCGTCCATGCACGAACCTCCGGCTCACCTGCTGTCAGGTAACTGATCAGCCCGAGAAGTTTATAACTGGCTTTAATCAGCTTCTCAAGTCCGGACTCGGAAAGTCCGAGATCTTCCAGAAACATCTTCTTTTCATCATCATCCAGCTCTGCAATCTCCTGCTCAATCTGTGCACACACTACAAATACTTCACTTTCTTCAGATGCAGCGTATTCTCTTACCGCCTGAACGCCGGCATTGGATACTCCGTCATCAGCCAGATCATCTTCCGCTACATTCGCTGCATAGATTACCGGTTTGTATGTCAGCAGATTATAGCTTTCCAACCATGCCTGCTCGTCCTCATCCTCTGCACCGTCAAATGTTTTTGCAAGCTTTCCTTCTTCCAGATGTTCTTTGATCTTTTTCAGCAGTTCCAGTTCTTTCGCTGCAGATTTATCATTTCTTGCAACCTTGACCGTCTTGGCAATTCTTCTTTCCAATATCTCAAGATCAGAAAAAATAAGCTCAAAATTAATTGTCTCAATGTCTCTCAGCGGATTAATACTTCCATCTACATGCACAATATTCGTATCTTCAAAACATCTTACCACATGTACAATGGCATCTACTTCACGAATATTGGCAAGAAACTGGTTTCCAAGACCCTCACCTTTGGAAGCGCCTTTTACCAGACCTGCAATATCAACAAATTCAATTGCAGCCGGAATAATCTTTTTCGTATGGTACATCTCTCCTAAGACATTCAGTCTCTCATCCGGTACTGTAACCACACCCACATTCGGGTCAATGGTACAGAACGGATAGTTGGCCGATTCCGCTCCCGCTTTTGTCAGCGAATTAAACAATGTACTTTTTCCCACGTTTGGTAATCCAACGATACCTAATTTCATCTTCTATATTACCTCCTCAAAGCCTGATAATCCAAACACAACGATAATCAGTATATCATATTCGGACTTTTTTGTGAATAAATCAGAATAACATCTCTGCTACTTTTCTTTATCCCGTGTCTGCATCAGAATCACTGTTCCGGTCGGAAAACTGATCGTCACCTCATCCCCCTCGATCTGATTGCTGACACAAAGACTGTTATACGGCGTCAGTATATGGTTACTGAGCGGGTATTTCGCCCCTGTGATACTGAAATTGAAAATCTCTTCTCCGAGCGGAAATACTGAAAAATACGGCCCATACGCTTCTTCCTTTTTCAGTACGGTCTTCCCGCCCCCGATCAGGCGGATCAGATTCTGACTGTCCAGAATCACGGCATCGATTCCTGCCTTAAATGGAATGCTGAGACTCTGCACATTGGCCCAGAGATGATCGATTCGTCCTCCGGTAGCTCCAAGGATCATCAATTCTTTACAGCCGAGCGTCATGGCAAGCCGTATTGCAATCTCAGTATCAGATGCATCCTTCACCGGATTAAACTCCCTGATCGGAACACTGGTTTCATTGCGATAATAATCTGCAATTTCCTCGTTCACACTGTCGAAATCTCCCACTATATAATTCGGAAGGATCTTATGGTGATACAGGAATTCCATTCCTTTGTCCACACCAATAATCCAGTCATTTTCCTCCTGATTCAAAACAGAAAGAACAAACTCCTCATTCAGTTCCCCTCCGCTGATTATTACAATCCTCTTACTCATAATCCTTTAAAATCTCCATAAACTCTTTTGTATTCTGTCCCGCATCGCCTTTAAAAACTGCCGACCCGGCAACAATCACATTTGCTCCTGCATCCAGAACTTCCCGGACATTACCAAGATGAACCCCTCCGTCCACCTGTATATCCACGGAAAGTTCTTGTTGTTCCAGAATTCCCCTCACTTTACGGATCTTATCCAGTGATTCCGGAATAAACTTCTGTCCGCCGAAACCGGGATGTACACTCATAACCAGAATCATGTCCACATCTGCAAGATAAGGTTCAATCGCTTCTGCCTCTGTCTCCGGACAGATGGATAATCCGGCTTTCATATCACACGCATGGATCTTATCCAGAGTCGCTTTCACATCTTCACAGGCTTCCAGATGGATTGTAACAATGTCTGCTCCTGCCTTGTGAAATTCCTCAATATAACGGATCGGCTCCTGTATCATCAGATGTACATCCATCACCTGTTCCGTCGCATTATGAATGGAAGCCAGTACCGGAATTCCAAAAGATATACTCGGAACAAATAATCCATCCATAACATCAAAATGAATATATCCGGCGCCATTTTTTTCGGTTTTCCTCATTTCTTCCCCCAGCACTTTAAAGTCTGCCGAAAGAATGGACGGGGATAATACATATTTCACCGCTAATACCTCCTCTTATTCTTCATTTCTTCATATATTTCAAGATAATCCTCATATCGGATCCTATGAATCTTTCCCTCATTTACCGCCCGTTTTACTGCACAGTCCGGTTCATGCACATGGTCACATCCCTGAAACCTGCACATGCCTTCATATTCCATAAACTCCGGAAAACAGTACTTCAGTTCCTCTTTTTCAAAATCGTTTACATAGAGCGAACTGAATCCCGGTGTGTCCATGATATATGAATTTTCATCAATTGCAAATAACTCAGAATGTCTTGTGGTATGTCTGCCCCTGTCGATCTTGTTGCTGATTGCTCCGGTCTCCATATTTGCTTCCGGCTGCAGCAGATTGATGATGGAAGATTTGCCCACACCGGAAGGACCGGCAATTGCAGTCGTCTTTCCATGCAGCATACGACGGATCTGTTCTATATTCCGTTCTTCCTTCGCACTGACAAAAAGCAGAGGACATCCACATTTTCCATACACGGACTTTAATTGTTCCACCTGTGATTCCTCTGCAATATCCTCTTTATTAAAGCAAAGGACAACCGGTATCTCCTTACTCTCCATCATAACCAGAAAACGATCCAGAAGATTAAAGTGTGGATCCGGCTTGGCAATTGCAAACACAACCAGTGCCTGGTCAATATTAGCTACCGCCGGACGTATCAGTTCGTTCTTTCGCGGAAGAAGCTTTACAATATTACCGGTCCTGGAGTTCTCATCCAGCACCTCTATCTCCACATTATCACCTACCAGAGGTTTTACTTTTTCCTTTCGAAACACACCTTTTGCTTTGCATTCATAAACAGCGGATTCTACTACATGAACGTAGTAGAATCCTGCAATACCCTTTATAATCTTTCCCTGCATAAAATAATCCTGTCTGACTATTCTTTCTGTTATTAATTCGTATCTGTTCCTTCCGAATCACCGGACTGGCTTGGTCCAAGGCTGATGATATAACTGATCGTCTCACCCTTGGATACGCTTCCGGACGGTGGACTCTGGGAGATGATACATCCTTTTGGATAAGTATCGCTGTGCTGTGAACCGGATACATTGGTATACAGACCATTGGATGCAGCCCAGTTTTTCAGTTCGCTTTCCGCCTTTCCGACAAAACTCTGCACCTGAATCTTCTCTTCCGGTTTTGCTCCGTTACTTACCACAATGTCAATCTCTGTACCTTCTGCGACCTTAGAGCCCGCTTCCACTGACTGTGATACCACCTGTCCCTTAGGAACACTGTCATTATAATCATACGTCACTTTGCCGACAGACAGTCCCGCACTCTTGATCATACTCTGTGCTTCGGAATCTTCTTTTCCGAGAAGATTTGGAACCGTCTTCTTATCGCTTCCCTTGCTGACCTTCATAACGATCTCTGTTTCCTTGGTTGCTTCTGCTCCTGCTGACGGTGTGGTTCCAATCACTTTTCCCTCTTCCACATCGTCACTGTATTCAAACTCGGAAGATATCTTATTGAATCCCGCATTTTTCAATGCCTTCTGAGCCTCATCTTCACTCTTTCCACTTACATCCGGAACAGGAATCTTATCTCCGACCAGACCTGAGCTGATCACCACATGGATCGTTGTGTTTTTCGCTACTCTTTCTCCAGCCTCTGTTTTCTGCTCGGATACTGTTCCTTCTTCATATTTTTTGGATTCTTTCCGTTCATCCACCTTGAAGCCAAGGCCCTTTTTATTCAGAGTTTCTTTTGCCTCCTCTTCCGTCATTCCCACAACGTTTGGCACTTTGACCTTTTCTTCTGTGTCCTCAGAACTGAGTGAAGGTCCAAACTTGAACACACCTGCTGCTTTACCAATGGTAAATACCAGTATGAATACAATGATCACAGCGACAACGATCGTCAGAATCTTCATGACCTTACCCATACGTGGATTTACTTCATCGGAAGATCTCCCTTTTTTCCCACGTCTTGGCACATAATCATCGTCGTAATCATCATCGTCATCATCGTCGTAATCGTCATCATCATACTCATCATCATATTCGTCGTCGTAATCATCATCGTCATCATATGAACTGCGGATATTATCCAGTTCATCATCCGTGATAATGACTGTATCTGCATTCCGAAGTGGCGGAATTACTACAAAGTCGCCGTCCGGATCTACAAGTGAACGCTTCAGATCCTGAATCAGTTCCCCGGTACTCTTATATCTGCGTTCAGAATTTTTCTGCGTACATTTTAATATAATCTGTTCCAGACTGTACGGAATATCCGGAACCAGATCGGAAGGCGGCGTGATCTCCTGCTGAAGATGCTTCATCGCAACCGCTACGGTAGAATCTCCATCAAATGGCACCTGTCCCGTTACCATCTCAAAGAGTGTAATACCAATAGAATAGATGTCACTTTTCTGATCACTGAATCCACCTCTTGCCTGCTCCGGAGAGGTATAATGAACGGAACCCATTGCATTGGTACTGACCGTATTGGAAGTTGTCGCCTTGGCAATTCCAAAGTCCGTTACTTTTACCTTTCCATCTCTGGATATAATAATATTCTGCGGCTTAATATCTCTGTGAATGATATTTGCCGCATGTGCCGCGCCAATACCGCTACACATCTGTATTGCAATACTGATCGTCTCTTTATGGGACAATCTGCCTTTTCTTTCAATGTATTCCTTTAACGTAATTCCCTCGACCAGCTCCATGACCATATAATTCAGGCCGCGGTCTTCGCCAACATCGTATACATTCACAATATTCGGATGCATAAGCCCCGCTGCCGCCTGTGCTTCAGAACGGAATTTACGCACAAAATTCTCATCTTCTTTGTACTCTTTCTTTAATACCTTGATCGCCACGTAACGATTCAACATGGTATCTTTGCCTTTATAGACATCTGCCATGCCGCCGGCACCGATTTTGCTGAGTACTTCATATCGTTTTCCCAGAAATATTCCATCTTTTACCATACACTCACCTCATCTGCAAGTGGCTCTGCTATGATAACCCCTATATTATCTCTCCCACCATTGCTATTTGCCTTTTCAATCAACATCTGCACTGCTTCTACTACATCCCGGGCACCCTTTACAATGTCAAACATATCCTCGTCTTCTACCATATTGCTGAGTCCATCTGTACACATCAATATCGTATCTCCCCTTTTCAGACGATATTCATAGATATCTGCTTCTACGTCTTCTTTTACTCCGATTGCCCGTGTAATAATATTCTTGTCCGGATGGTTTCTGGCCTCCTCAGCTTTGATTCCTCCGAGACGAACCATCTCCTCTACAAGGGAATGATCCTTGGAAAGCTGACGAATCTTATCATTGATCAGATATAGCCTGCTGTCTCCCACATTTGCGAAATACAGTGTATTACCAACGATTGTCGCAGCAACCAGCGTCGTGCCCATTCCTTCCAGTTTAATATCAGTTGCCGCAGCTTCAATCAGCTTATGGTTTGCAACACTGACTACATTGCGCAGGATCTCCTCAGGCTTATTCAGAGGCGTCTGCTGAAGTTCCTCTTTCAACACATTCACTGTATATTTGGACGCAAAATCTCCCGCCTTGTGGCCTCCCATTCCATCGGCAACCGCAAGCAGGTTGGGAAATGGACCAATCGGTTGATCCGTCACATATACATAATCCTGATTGACCTCGCGTTTTCTTCCTACATCAGTCATTGCATATAATTTCATCTGTTTCTCCTTTATCGGCGGCAGCATGTCGTCTCCGCAGCTGTCCGCAGGCCCCGTCAATATCAGAGCCTCTTTCCCTTCTTATAGTAACATTAATTCCGTTTTTTTCAAGTTTATTTTTGAATTCCAGGGCATTTTTCCTGTCCGGTTTCTTAAAATCTCTTTCTTTGATCGGATTGACCGGAATCAGATTCAGATGACAGTTTCTTTTCTTCAGAATCGCCGTCAGTTCTCTGACGTCATCCGGCTGATCATTCACACCCTTGACCAGACTGTATTCAAATGTGATTCTTCTTCCTGTTTTTTCAAAATAGTAATCACAGGCTTCCAGAACCTCTTCCAGTTGATACTTATTAGCTACCGGCATCAGCTTCTTTCGTTTTTCCTGGCTGGAACCATGAAGTGACAGTGCAAGCGTGATCTGAAGCCCCTCTTCTGCCAGTCGTTTCATATTTGGTACGATTCCGCAGGTCGATGCCGTAATATTACGCTGCCCGATATTCAGTCCATGTTCATCGCTCAGCATATGGATAAATTTCACAAAATTCTCATAATTATCCAGTGGTTCTCCCGTTCCCATAACCACCACGTTCGATACTCTCTCTCCGGATACCTTCTGGATATGATAGATCTGTCTGAGCATCTCGGAAGGTTCCAGATTTCTCTCCAGACCGCCAATCGTGGATGCACAGAAACGGCATCCCATCCGGCATCCCGCCTGCGAAGAAATACATACGGAATTACCATAATTATATTTCATTAAAACACTTTCGATCATATTGCCGTCATTCAGTTCAAACAAAAACTTTTCCGTCGGATCTACTTCCGAGATCTGATGATCGATCATCTTTACCTTACGGATCTCATATTGCGCATCCAGTTTTTCCCGCAGGCCTTTCGAGAGATTGGTCATCTCTTCAAAACTGTCGGCCAGCTTCACATGAAGCCACTCATAGATCTGTTTGCTCCGAAACGCCTTCTCACCGATACTTAACATTTCTTCTTTTAATTCTTCATAATTATAGGAACATATATCTTTTTTATTCATGGTTTTTCCTCTGAAACATTGCAATATAGAATCCGTCACCGGCATCGTTTCCCGGGAGCATCTGCTTCTCTCTTACCAGACGGAATTCCGGAAATGTCTCCTGAAACCAGCAGGCGTTCTCCTCGTTCTCTCCTCTGTTAATCGTACAGGTGCTGTACAGCAGCTTCCCGCCGGGCTTAACATATGTCTGTACAACAGACAGTATCCGACGCTGAAGCTTCTCCAGATCTTTTTGCATCTGTTCGGTCATCTTATATTTCAGATCCGGCTTTTTTCCGAGAACTCCAAGCCCCGAACACGGAAGATCCGCAATTACGATATCAGCCTTTCCTGCAGCGTCTGCATCATCCACCGTTGCATCCCTGCAGATCGCCTCGATATTCGTAAGTCCGCTTCTTAAGATATTGTCCCGGATCAGCCCTGTCTTGTACTCTGACAGATCTCTGGCTTCCACATGACCGGTACCATCCAAAAGCTCTGCGATATGAAGTGCTTTGCCCCCCGGAGCCGCACACACATCTATGACATAATCATCCTTTCCGGGATCTGCCCACAGCGCAACCTGCATGGAGCTTAAGTCCTGTACCTGAAAAAGTCCCTCCCGAAAGCTTGGAAGTGCAGACAGATGATCATATCCTGACAGATACATTGCACAGGGGACGTCCGGATCCTCCCTCACGGTCACACCTTCCTTTTCCAGTCTATGAAGGAATTCTTTCCGACCGATCTTTCTTTCGTTGTATCTGACTGTCAATGGCTTTTCCTCCAGAAATTCCGCTGCCATACGCTCCACAGTCTCCCTGTCATATACGGCAAGCCATTCTTTCAGAATCCATTCCGGCAGAGAATATCGCATCGACAGCCATGCCAGCGTATCCTTCTCATCCGGATACTGTATCCTGTCCTTATTTCTTCCTATATTTCGAAGAACACCGTTGACGAATCCCTTCAGGTTCACGAATCCCCGTTTCTGTGCAAGCTTTACCGCCTCATTGCATACGGCAGAATCCGGCACACTGTCCATATACAGCATCTGATATACTGACAATCTCAGAATAGTCCTTATCACCGGTTTCATCTTATTCACTTTTACTTTGGAAAACTGATTGATGACTGCATCGATTTCTATCATGCGTTCAAGCGTGCCATTTACCACTCTCGTGATAAACGCACGCTCCTTTTTTTCAAGATATTGATATTGGTCCAGAACATTTTTCAGAACAATGTGACTGTATTCCCCATCCTTCGTGATCATTAACAGCGTATCCAGCACAAGTTCCCGCTCATTCACAGACGACGCCATAGCTTATCCTCCATCTCATTCCTCTTCTCGCCTAATCGTTTCTTCTGCCGCCCGTCAGCAATATAATACGTAAAAGCTGCAGGATTGCAGAAGCAGCACCGGCTACATAGGTAAGCGCTGCTGCCGTCAGAACTTTTCTGGTATCCTTCACTTCATCCTCATAGAGCAGACCGCTGCCTCCAAGGATCCGAAGTGCACGGCTGGATGCATTAAATTCTACCGGAAGTGTCACAATCTGGAATAACACAGCAAGAGAAAATGCCAGTATTCCAAGGTTGATCAGAAGCGACGATGAATTGCCGCCAATAAACAGTCCGAGGATGATCAGCGGCCATGCGATCGTACTTCCGAAATTAGCCACCGGCACCAGACTGCCGCGAATCTTTAAAGGTGCATAACCAGTCGCATGCTGTACGGCATGTCCGCACTCATGTGCCGCTACTCCGAGTGCAGCAACAGAAACGGAATTATATGTTGCATCTGACAATCTTAACACTTTATTCTTCGGATCGTAATGATCTGTCAGATTGCCGGACACATGCTCCACTCTCACATCATAGATACCGGATCTGTGAAGAATCTGTTCTGCAGCTTCTCTTCCGGTAATTCCGGAATGATTTCTTATTCTTGAATACTTGTTAAAGGTCGAATTCATCTTTGCCGAAGCTGCCATGCAGAGAACCACACCCAATAATACAAGCATATATGTCGGATCAAAATACATTGGATAATACATATTTCTGCCTCCTTACCATTCATCTGATATCTTTCTTATAGTATATATGAAAAACTGGCAGAAAAACTGCTTTTCATACTTTTTTAACAATTCTTAATGATTTCTGAAGAAAGTCTGGTCCCCGCTTCCACCGGATAGCCTCTTAAAAAAGCATCTGCTTCCATACGCTTCTTGCCCGGTATCTGAAGAGCCAGTACTTTCAGCAGTCCGTCACCTGTCTGTACCAGGAATCCATCCTTTTCCACGCGAACGATCGTGCCGCAGGCTTCGGATGTCTGCTCTTTTACGACCTTTGCCTCCCAGATCTTCATTACCTTTCCATTCCAGTCTGTATATGCACTTGGCCACGGATTCAGTCCGCGGATCAGCCGCTCAATCGACACTGCATCCTTGCTCCAGTCGATATCTCCCAGCTTTTTATCCAGCATTTTTGCATATTCCGTTGTGCTTTCTCCCTGTTTTTCCCAGACAGCCGTTTTGTTTTCAAGTGCTTCCAGCGTCTTCACGCAGAGCCTTGCCCCTGCCTGCGCAAGCTTGTCGTGAAGACTTCCTCCGGTTTCATGTTCCTCTAATACAATCTCTTTCTTCATGATCATATCTCCGGTATCCAGGCCTTCATCCATCTGCATGGTTGTTACACCGGATACCTTTTCTCCGTTGATCACTGCCCACTGTATCGGAGCAGCTCCACGATATGCCGGCAGAAGTGATGCATGTACATTGATACATCCATATGGTGTCATTTCCAGAATTTCTTTTGGAAGAATCTGCCCGAAAGCAATGACTACCATCACATCTGCTTCATATCTTCGAAGTTCTTCTATACATGCCTGTTCCCGCACCTTTTTCGGCTGGAATACCGGAATCCCATGACGGACTGCCGCTTCCTTCACCGGTGTATACTGCATTTTACCGCCTCGCCCTTTGGGCTTGTCCGGCTGCGTCACGGCAAGCACCACCTCATGCCCGGCTTCCACCAGTGCTTCCAGGGTTCCCACCGAAAAGTCAGGAGTTCCCATAAATATCACTTTCATTCTATTCTTCCTCCCCGTAACTCACATCATGGATTCCACCCTCTGCAAGCTCTACATACATCTTTCCTTCCAGATGGTCGATCTCATGACAGAATGCCCTTGCAAGAAGTCCTTCACCTTCCAGCTCAATCTCTTCCATCTCTTCATTCAGTGCTTTGACTTTCACATAGTTCGGACGAGTCACGACTCCGGCTTTTCCAGGAACACTCAGGCATCCTTCTTCTCCTGTCTGCTCTCCGCTCTGCTCTATGATCTGTGGATTGAGCATAACAATCGGTCCATCTCCCACATCAATCACTACGATGCGTTTCAGGATACCCACCTGTGGTGCCGCAAGACCTACCCCCATCGCTTCATACATGGTATCCAGCATATCATTGATCAGAATCTTCGTTCGAAGGGTCATCTTGGTAACTTCCTTACATTTTTTTGTGAGAACCTCATCTCCAAGTTCTCGAATCGTTCTAATTGCCATATTATTCTCTCCTTTTGCTAAAATATATTCATTGGGTTAAAATCAAACTGAATTCTCAGCGATGCAAATCCCCGATTAATCTCTATATAACGCTCCATCTGATTCTTAGTCTCCATAAGAACCTGATACTCTTCACACTTCAGATAGAGTACCAGACGATAGACATCATTTACCCTGCCTACATAAGGCCTTGCCGGTCCGATGATCTGAATCTGCCGGTTACGGTCAATATGACTCACATATTTTTTCAGGTACTCTGCCGCCAGCTCAAGCTGTTCCTCATCTGCACCTGTCATTAATACTGCCAGAAGCTGAGAGACCGGCGGATAACCCATCAGTTCCCGGTACCGCATCTCTTCTTCATAGAACCCTTCGTAATCCTGCTTTGCTGCCATCTGTATGCTGTAATGCTCCGGATTATACGACTGTATCACCACTTCTCCCGGCCGATTCCCCCTGCCGGCTCTTCCGGCCGCCTGTGTCAGAAGCTGAAAGGTACGTTCTCCCGACCGGTAATCATCTGCGTACAAAGACATATCCGCCGCAAGGATTCCAACCAGCGTAACATTCGGAAAATCGTGGCCTTTTACGATCATCTGTGTTCCGATC
The DNA here is from genome assembly GCF_039832105.1 of Dorea sp. YH-dor226. Lineage (NCBI taxonomy): Bacteria > Bacillati > Bacillota > Clostridia > Lachnospirales > Lachnospiraceae > Dorea > Dorea sp. YH-dor226. The sequence continues at coordinate 166,568 of NZ_JBDOHS010000002.1, forward strand.
AGAACATCCGCTTCTTCACTTGCAAAGGATTCCAGTATCTGTTCATGTCCTTCCTTTGTTCTGGTGGTGTCCATATCCATACGAAGCACTCTCGCTTCCGGAAATTCCCTTTTCACCAGATCTTCAATCTGCTGTGTTCCTGCCCGGAATCCACCAATGTAAGAAGATCCGCATGAGGGGCACCTGGATACAGACGGCATCTCATATCCACAATAATGGCATACCATCTTTCCTCCCCGATGTGCAGATAAAGACACATCACAATGAGGACATTTTACTACATATCCACAGGCTCTGCAAGAAACAAACCCCGCATATCCTCTGCGGTTCAAAAACAGCATGATCTGTTCCTTCTTCTGCAGCCTCTCACGCATCATCTCCTTCAGACGATCTCCCAGTATCGACCGGTTCCCACGTTTCAGTTCTTCTCTCATATCCGTAATATAGACCTGCGGCAAATGTGTATTTCCTGCTCTTTCCGTCAGTTTCAGCATCTGATACTTTCCACACTGACATGCATAGAAAGCTTCCAGTGAAGGCGTTGCTGAGCCAAGCACTACACTTGCGCCTTCCATTTCGGCACGTCTGATCGCAGTTTCCCTTGCATGATACCTCGGCACCTGCTCACTTTTGTAAGCACCCTCCTGCTCCTCGTCGATCACGATCAGACCCAGATTGGAAAATGGTGTAAATAGCGCTGACCTTGGCCCGATCATCACATCCACCTCTTCTGCCTTCACACGTTCGATCTGATCATAGCGTTCTCCCTGTGACATCCTGGAATTGAGAACAGACACACGATCCCCGAAACGACTGTAAAAACGCATGACTGTCTGATACGTCAGCGCGATCTCCGGAATCAGAACGATCACCTGCTTTCCCTGCCTCAGCACCTCAGCAATCATCTCCATATAGACCTCTGTCTTACCGCTTCCGGTTACTCCGTATAAAAGATACGTATCCCGGACTCCCGCGCGATAGTCTTCCCGGAACCGCTCCATCGCATGGATCTGTTCCTTTGTATGGACATATTTCTTCTGTTCTCTTTTTCTGTAATGAATCGGATTACGGTATGTCTTTTCAGATTCCAACGCCAGAACCTTCTGCTCTTCCAGTGCTCTTACCACGGATCTCGTCACATTCAACTTCCGAATCATCAGATCATAATCCTGTTCCGGCTGTTCCAGAAGCGCTGCCAGAAGTCTTGCTCTCGCTTTCTGATTCTTATGAAGATAAATATCCAGCTGTCTTTTCCCCTCTTCCTCATCCAAAAGAAGCCGAAGACGCCGTTTTTCTCTGACTTTTTCTTCTTTTTTAATTGGCAGCACCGTTTTCAATGCCTGAATCATCGTTCCGCCATAATACTCTTTCATCCACGCAGCAAGGGCTACCAGTTTCGCTTCTATCGCAACGCTCTTTTCAGCGACCTTCAGGATCTCTTTCATTCTGGCAGTGTCATACTCCGTGCTTTCCGAAAAGCCCACAACGTATCCTCTGGTCTCTTTATTGCTTCTCCCAAAAGGAACAACAACTTCCGTACCAACCTTAAGCATCCCCTCCAACTGAGAGGGGATGCGATATTGAAATATCTTATCTAATTTTTCGTGCGTAATATCGATAATAATATCAGCGTACATGTAACTCCTCTAATACTTCCTGAATCAGGACTCTTTCGTCCATATCATATTTTACTCCCTTGATCTCCTGATATGTCTCGTGTCCTTTGCCGGCCAGGATAATGACGTCTCCCGGCTGCCCGTGTTCAATCGCATACTTGATTGCTTCTTTTCTGTCACAGATCGCAATATAGGATCCATCCGTCTTTTCCATTCCGATAATAATATCATCTATGATTGCCTGCGGCTCTTCAAATCTCGGATTATCCGATGTGATGATCGTAAAGTCAGACAGACGTCCGGCAACTTCTCCCATCTCATAACGTCGTGTCTTCGAGCGGTTACCTCCGCACCCGAATACGGTGACGATTCTCTCCGGATGGTAATCTCTGAGTGTCAGAAGAAGGCTCTCCAGAGCCATTGCATTGTGTGCATAATCGATCATCAGCGTAAAATCATCAGACACCTTGATCATCTCGATCCTGCCTTTTACTTTTGCCACCTTCAGTGCCTGCTGAATATGATCCTCCGGCACTGCAAAATGTCTGCAGACTGCAATTGCGGTCAGAGAATTATACACGCTGAAATCTCCGGGTATGTCAATCTCTACATCAAAATCCATAAGTCCATTTACATGATACTTTACTCCCAGATACCCCGGTCTTGAAATGTGTTCTACATTTGTCGCACGAAGATCTGCCTTTTCAGAGAATCCAAAGGTCTCCACCTGACAGGTGGCTCCCCGGAACACATCTTCATACCACGGATCATCCACATTGGCAATTCCGATCCTGCATTGTCTGAACAGAAGTCCTTTACAACGCTTATAATCCTCAAAATCTTTATGTTCATTCGGTCCGATATGATCTTCTCCAAGGTTCGTAAAGATTCCGATCTCAAACGGGATTCCGGCTGTTCTGTGCAGCATCAGTCCCTGCGAGGACACTTCCATTACAACGCTGTCACATCCGGCATCTACCATCTGTGCAAAATACTTCTGGATCGTATAGGACTCCGGAGTTGTATTATTGGCCGGAATCGTTTTATCTCCGATGATGGCTTCGATCGTACCGATCAGTCCTACTTTATGTCCGACTCCTTCAAGAATGGACTTTACCATATAAGTTGTCGTCGTCTTTCCCTTGGTTCCCGTAATTCCGATGACTTTCAGCTTCTCTGCCGGATATCCGAAGTATGCACACGACATCAGTGCAAGCGCATAACGGGTATCTTCCACACGGATCACCGTAAGATCTTCCGGTGCCTCCACATCCTTTTCCACGATCACTGCCGCTGCTCCTTTGTCCGCGACCTCCTGCACATAAGCATGTCCGTCAGACACTGCTCCGCTGATACACACAAACACACTTCCGTCTGTCACTTTCCGTGAGTCATTGATCAGCTCCGTGATCTCAATATCATCCTTTCCCTGTATTACTTCATATTGTAAACGTTCTAACAACTGAGTTAACTTCATCGCATCATGCCTCCTTCGTTATCGAATCATTTGCTTCGCTGTAACACTTCGCAATATTCTTTTTACAGTATATCATCATTTCTTTGTGCAGCAAAGAAAAAATTGTGCTATAGTATTATGAGAAAAACAATTATACATGAAAAGGGGAATGTTACTATGAAAGCTTATGAAAGATTACTAAAATATGTAGTCATCCGTACACCAAGTGATGAAAACAGTGATACGGTACCTTCATCCCAATGCCAGTTTGATCTGGCAAAAGTCCTGGAAGCAGAGATGAAAGAACTGGGACTTACAGACGTCTTCCTGGACGACCAGTGTTATCTGTATGGAAAACTTCCTGCAACCGAAGGCTATGAAGACAAACCGGTCATCGGATTTATTGCTCATATGGATACCGTATCCGACTTCTGTGATCACGACATCAAACCAGTCATCACAGAAAACTATGACGGAGAAGAACTGGCTCTTGGGGACAGCGGAATCAGCTTAAGCCCGGAGACCTTTGCTCACCTGAAGGATCTGAAAGGACAGACACTCATTACTTCTGACGGAACCACCGTGCTTGGAGCCGATGACAAGGCCGGTATTGCCGAGATTCTTACAATGATCGAGCGTTTGCAGAACGAAAATATCCCACACGGTCCACTGCGTGTTGCATTTACTCCGGATGAAGAGATCGGTACCGGCGCATCTCACTTTGATGTAGAGCGTTTCAACGCTGACTATGCATACACACTGGACGGAAGTACAGAGGGCGAGATTCAGTACGAGAACTTCAATGCCTGCAAGGCAGATTTCCACATCAAGGGATTCAATGTTCATCCTGGTACTTCCAAGGATACCATGATCAATGCAAGCCTTGTTGCCATGGAGATCAACTCTATGCTTCCGGGTATGGAAACACCACGCGGAACCGAGGATTACGAAGGTTTCTATCATCTGACAAGTATGAACGGTGAAGTTGGAGAAGCAACTCTGAATTATATTGTAAGAGATCATGACAAGAACTTCTTTGAAGCGAGAAAGCGCACACTCAGACTGATCGAGAAAGACATGAATGAGAAATGGGGCGAAGGCACCGTAACTCTCACCATTACGGATCAGTATAAGAACATGGCAGAGATTATCGCAGACTGCATGCATCTGGTTGACAATGCAAAAACTGCCTGCGAAAAAGCCGATGTTGCACCGCTGGTAATCCCAATCCGTGGCGGCACAGACGGATGCCAGTTAAGCTTCAAGGGTCTTCCTTGTCCGAATCTCGGAACCGGCGGACACGCTTACCATGGCCCATATGAGCACATTACCGTTGAAGGCATGGATAAGAGTGTAGACGTTATTACAGAACTCGTAAAATTATACGCTGAATAAAATCATTTCTATTACATAACAAAGGGACTGCTGCAACATATAGAATACTCCCTATGAGCTTTCTACATCTGCGACAGTCCCTCATTACGTATACATTTTCCAAAATCACACAGACCGATCAGTGATCAGATCTCCGAGATTTCTTCTTTGAACCCTTCTCCCACTACTTCATTGGATTCCATAATGATTGTAAATGCTTTCGGATCTATTTCATGTACCATTTTTTTGATGGTATACATCTGCTTGTTATTGCAGGCGCACATCACTACATCCTTTGGCTGTTTCGAGTAGCTTCCCACTCCCTTCAGGATAGTAGAACCTCTTCCGGAATATTCATCAATCCGCTTTGCGACTTCCTCTCCATGCTCCGTCACGATCAGTGTCATCTTTCCTTCATCAATTCCGTACATGATCCGGTCCATAACGATCGCCATCAGATAGGTTACGATAATACCGTATATCAGTCCATCTACATCTTTAAATACCAATATGGTTCCCAGGATAATCGTACACATATCCAGTCCAAATGTAATAATTCCCAGTGTAATATGTGGCTTCACTTTTTTGATTGCAACACTGATAAAGTCCTGACCGCCGGTGGAGGAGCCCCTCATAAAGATGATGGCGTAGCCTGCGCCCGCCAGTATCCCCATACAGAGTGCAGCCAGAAACCGGCTTCCCTCATAGACCGGAAACAGAGGCGCTACATAATCCATAAAGAAAGATGATATGATCATCGATTTTACAGACTTCAGGAAAAACTGTTTCCCCAGGAATTTATAGCAGAAGATCGACACCGGAACATTCAACAGAATTGTTCCCGCACCGACCGGAAGTCCAAACAAGTGATACAAAATTATCGCGATCCCCGAAAAACCTGCAACCGGAAAGTTCGCATGCAATGCAAAATTATATACACCTACCGCAATCAGGATACTTGCCCCAATATCTACAAGTATGTCAATCATTACCTCTTTCCAATTCATTGTCTTCATACCAATTCCACTCCTTTACCCGACTGATTATCAAATCTCTTTTTTCCCCAATGCACAAAAAAACAGCCGCAAACTATATATAATATAATCCGCAACTGCTCTTATGTGATTAAGTATAGCTACAATTAATTTACTTGTCAAGGGGTGATTTTCCAGGGCCCTTCGTCACAATGTCTGTGCCGTATTTTCCCCGGATCTTTTCCAGTGCCGCATTCAACTGCCGCTTTTTCTTTCGTTTTTCTTCCGGCTCAAATTCCATGTCAAACAGACTCAGCTGTTCCGGTTCTCCTTCTTCTGAAAGTTTGGAACTGCGGATCCCCAAAAGTCGGATCGGTTCCCGATTCCACAACTCCCGGAAAAGTACCACTGATATTTCATAGATATCTGCATCCTGATTGGTTGGACGTTCAATCTGTTTTTGATGCGAAACACTGTCAAATGTATGATACTTGATCTCAACGCTTAACATTCCCGCCTTCTGCCCTGCTTTTCTCAGTCTGCCTCCCACACTGGCTGCCAGTTCTTTCAATACGGCTTTTGCTTCCTCTTCCGTAACCACATCTTTTGGCAGTGTCGTAGAATTACCGATTCCTTTTGCCTCCGCCTTTTCCGTCTCTACCATCGAATGATCGATCCCATTGGCGAATTCCCACAGTTTTCTGCCATGGCTCTTCAGATGCAGTTCCAGTATCACAGGATCCGTATGGGCCAGATCCCCGATTGTAAGAATCTCCAGCTTCTGCAGCGTCTCTACACTGGAGCGGCCTGCCATATAGAGCTCCCCAATCGGAAGCGGCCACATCTTTTCCGGAATTTCTTCCGGAAATAATGTATGTACTTTATTCGGCTTTTCAAAATCAGATGCCATCTTCGCCAGAAGCTTATTACAGGATATACCGATATTTACCGTAAATCCAAATCTCCGATACACTTCATTCTTGATCTCCAGTGCGCCTTCCACAGGCGAATGAAACCGTCCAGCAATCCCGGTAAAATCCATATAGCACTCATCCACGCTTACCTGTTCGATCCGGTCTGTATAGCTTCGAAGGAAATCCATCAGCTTCTCACTGTATTGATGGTACAGCTTATGATCCGGCGGCTCCATCCGAAGATTCGGACACTTACGAAAAGCATTCACAACAGGTTCCCCCGTGTGAATGCCGTATTTTTTCGCCGGAATGGACTTCGCCAGCACCACACCATGGCGGGACTTCTGGTCCCCGCCGATAATCGCAGGTATGGTACGGATGTCCACTTCGGCTCCGTGTTTCAATTGTTCTACTGCCGTCCAGCTAAGATAAGCGGAATTAACATCGATATGAAATATTATTGACACACGCTCTGACTCCTTGCTACAAGCTTTCCGTCTTCCACGTCTATTACGATCATATCTTCTGCTCCTACATCTCCCTGAAGCATCAGCTTTGCGGCCAGTGTCTCTACATGCTTCTGCAGGTAACGTTTCAGAGGCCTTGCTCCGTAGGTCGGATCATAACCGCCTTCCACCACATAATTCTTTGCGGCGTCTGTCAGGAATACCGAGATCTCCTTATCGGCAAGACGTTTATTGACATCTGCTATTAATAAGTCAATAATGTCATAAATATTGTCTTTCGTCAATGGTTTGAACATAATCGTCTCATCCAGACGGTTCAGGAATTCCGGTCGGAAGTGTGCCCGAAGATCTTCCATGACCGCCTTCTGACTTGCTTCACTGATATTGCCGCAGTCATCAATTCCATCAAGCAGATAAGAAGAGCCGATATTGGAAGTCATGATCAGGATCGTATTCTTAAAATCTACCGTCCGGCCCTGCGAATCGGTGATTCGCCCGTCATCCAGTACCTGAAGCAATACGTTGAATACATCCGGATGTGCTTTTTCAATCTCATCAAATAATACAACAGAATACGGTTTTCTTCTGACTGCTTCCGTCAGCTGTCCACCTTCATCATATCCGACATATCCCGGAGGCGCTCCGATCAGCCGGGACACGGAATACTTCTCCATGTACTCACTCATATCGATACGCACCATATTGTTTTCATCGTCAAAAAGGCTTGCTGCCAGTGCTTTTGCAAGCTCTGTCTTACCCACACCGGTTGGTCCGAGGAAGAGGAAGGAACCGATCGGCTTTGTCGGATCTTTGATACCGGCTTTGGATCGAATGATCGCTTCCGTTACCAGCTCGACACCTTCATCCTGCCCAATGACCCGCTTATGAAGCTCTTCTGCCAGATGAAGTGTCTTGCTCCGCTCGCTTTCATTCAGCTTTGCAACCGGAATTCCCGTCCAGCGGGATACGATCCGCCCGATCTCATCATCCGTTACACTTTCATGTACCAGTGACAGATCTTCATCCTTTACCTTATCCTCTTCTGCCTCCAGCTGTTTCTGCAGTTGCGGAAGTCTTCCGTACTGCAGCTCTGCCGCCTTTTCCAGATCATAGGAATGCTGTGCTTTTTCAATCTCTTTGTTCACCTGTTCTATCTCTTCACGCAGCTTCTGAACACGTTCAATTCCGACTTTTTCATTGTCCCACTGTGCTTTCTTTCCGGCAAATTCTTCTCGGAGTTCTGCCAGCTCCTGCTGCAGATGTTCCAGCCTTTCTTTGCTCAGACGGTCGTCCTCCTTCTTCAGTGCCGCCTCTTCAATCTCAAGCTGCATGATCTTGCGCTGCAGCTCATCCATCTCTGCCGGCATGGAATCAAGCTCCGTCTTAACCAGTGCACATGCCTCATCTACCAGGTCGATCGCTTTATCCGGAAGGAAACGGTCTGAGATATATCGATCTGACAATGTCGCGGCTGCTACCAGTGCCCCATCGGTAATCTTCACCCCATGGAACACCTCATACCGCTCTTTCAGACCACGCAGAATAGAAATGGAATCTTCCACCGTCGGCTCATCTACCTGAACCGGCTGGAACCGACGCTCCAGTGCTGCATCTTTTTCAATATATTTTCGGTATTCGTCCAGTGTAGTCGCCCCGATACAGTGAAGCTCTCCTCTTGCCAGCATTGGCTTGAGCATATTTCCTGCATCCATGGCACCGTCCGTCTTTCCCGCACCAACAATCGTATGCAGTTCATCAATAAACAGGATAATTCTTCCAGCGCTGTTTTTCACTTCTTCCAGAACTGCTTTCAGACGCTCTTCAAATTCACCCCTATACTTCGCACCTGCTACCAGGGCGCCCATATCCAGGGAAAAGATCGTCTTTTCCTTCAGTCCTTCCGGCACATCTCCGCGCACGATACGCTGAGCCAGACCTTCCACAACCGCGGTTTTTCCGACGCCGGGCTCTCCGATCAGAACCGGATTATTCTTTGTCTTACGGGAAAGTATCCGTATGATATTACGAATCTCTGAATCACGGCCGATCACCGGATCCAGCTTCTGGTCTCTGGCACGTTCTACCAGATCAATTCCGTATTTATTCAGGGTATCATAGGTCGCTTCCGGATTATCACTGGTGACCCGCTGATTGCCACGAACCGTGGATAATGCCTGCAGGAATCCCTCGCGGCTGATTCCCATTTCCCGGAATATCGTTTTCATCTCTCTGCTCGCGTATTTCAAGATGGAGAGGAAGAGATGTTCTACCGAAACATATTCATCCCCCATCTGTTTTGCCTCATCTTCCGCATGTACCAGAGCATTATTCAGATCCTGACCAACATACTGCTGACCTCCCTGGACCTTCGGGCGCTTCCGAATCGCTTCCTCCACACGATTGATCACGATATTCTTGTCGAGTCCCATTTTTTCCATCAGTTTCGCGATCAGACTGTCATCCTGAGTCAGCAACGCATAAAGCAGGTGCTCCTGTGCAATCTCCTGGTTGCCATAGTCCATTGCAATGCGCTCACAGTCCTGAACAGCCTGTAATGATTTTTGCGTAAATTTATTTATATTCATATAGACAACCTCCTTTGATATCATTGTGTTCTATTTACGATATAACAATACATCGTTTTGTTAGCACTGTCAAGTGGTGAGTGCTAATTTTCTGAAAATGAATAAGAAAAATTATGCTACCCCCTTTGCAGAACCGCCACATTCTTTTTCAAACTCCCGAAGCTTTCTCTTCGCCTCTTCACTCAGGTTCTTCGGCACCTGTATCTGCACCGTTACATACTGATCTCCCCGTTCATTCGGATTCTTCATGGACACAATTCCTTTCCCCTTCAATCGTATCCTTGTTCCCGACTGTGTTCCCGGCTGTATCTTGCACATCACATTTCCGTACAACGTCGGCACAAGTGTCTCACCGCCAAGCACTGCCATGGAAAACGGTATATTTATCGTTGTATAGACATCCTGCCCCTTTCGTTCATATCCCGGCCGGCTTCCTACCGTTACCTTAAGCAGCAGATCTCCCGGTTTTCCGCCGCCGGTTCCCGGCATTCCTTTTCCGCGCAGTCGAATACTCTTTCCGGTATCAATCCCTGCAGGAATATGCACTTTTAATGCTTTTCCTGTTCCGGTCCGGAAGTTTTCTCCTGACAGGTTCACTACCTTTTCGCAGCCGAACACCGCTTCATCAAAGCTTACTGATATCTCCGCCTTCAGATCCGATCCGTTCTGTCTGAATCCCTGTCTATAGAATCCGCCGTTTCCATAATCATTGTTTCCAAATCCGCCTCCCGAAAAATCTTTTCCAAAGAAATTTTTCAGGATGTCATCCATATCTCCGCCTTCAAAGTGATATTCATGATACATTCCGTCCGGCCCGGTATATCGATATGCACCTGACCTTCCATTTTCTCCATATCCGTACGCTCCCGCGTCTCCGTAGGTTCCCGCACCTCCGGCACCGGCATCAAACGCCGCATGGCCATACCTGTCATACAGCTTTCTCTTTTCCGGGTCTGTCAGTATCGTATATGCCTCGGTTGCTTCTTTGAATTTTTCAGCAGCCTGCTCATTGTCAGTATTGGTATCCGGATGATACTTTTTTGCAATCTTTCGGTAAGCTTTTTTAACTGCAGCCTCATCCGCATCTCTGCTTACACCTAAAACTTCATAATAGTCTCGTTTCCGTGCCATTCCTTTCCCTCCTTTCTTTTCCTGTTCCCGTTATTCTCATTTTATTCTATATTGACCGGAAGTGGAAAACACCCCGCAAGAACGCGCCTGCGGGGTACTTCTTTTCTCCGGAATCTTATCCCTCAATAGAGATATATTTATTTTCTTCCACTTTTTTCTTTTCATCTTTCGGCAATTTAAATGAAAGAATACCATTCTCATACTTTGCACGAATATCTTTTTCTGTAAGATTCTCTCCTACATAAAAGCTTCGGCTTACATTTCCGGCGTAGCGTTCACGCCTTACATATCTTCCTTCCTGATTCTTCTCATCTTTATCCAACCCTTTCGCCGCACTGACTGTCAGATATCCGTCTTTCAGCTGTATGGTAATCTCATCTTTCTTAAATCCAGGCAGATCCATATCAACCTCATACTCATCGTCAGTTTCCTTCACATCCGTCTTCATGAGATTTTTTGCACGCTTGCCATATAAAGCTCTGTCCGCGTCCCGAAATACCGGAAATGCAAAATCATCCATAAATTCATCAAACAAATTTTCTCCAAAAATACTAGGCATCATCATAAGTCATATCTCCCTTCAATGATAAATTAAATAATTATTAGCACTATCGGAGAATCCGAGGTGTTGTGTACATGAACAAAAGGATTACAAATCTATTTCTCCTCATTTGTTCTAGTTGTACTATAACACTTATTATTAGCACTGTCAAGCACAGAGTGCTAATATTTTTTATTTTTTACAATCTTTATAATCTTTTTCAGATGACTTCAATATCCAAAAATCTCTATCGAGTCATCTCGGATGCCTTTCTCAATTGACCGCATATGCAAAAATCCTCTTCCAGATCATCTTAAATACCATTTTGGGTTGACCGCATTTACAAAATTCTTCTTTCAAGTCATTTTCAAAATCTGATGCGACATAACTTTTATAATTATACTCTAAGATCCAGACCAGTTGGCTTTATGTCCCAAAAGGAAACTCAACCGGAAGATAAGAAGATAATAAAAAAAGAAATCCGTCACATAACACGGAGTGATGACGTTACGGCGAACGGCATACAAATGTTATGTAGGCAGATTTCTTTTATAGTTGAGACCGGGCACTTTGCGCCTTCGTGCGACAGTCTCGTTTTATTCTCTTATCTCTTCTGACAGGATCTATGATATCTGTCAGCGTCTTAAGCCTTATAATCACGGCAGAGTTCTTCTGCCAGTGCAGTCACCTGTGCTCTGCTCTCATCATTCAGTGCGGACAGGATACGTACAGTTGTCTCTGCAACAGTCAGTTTTTTGCTTCCTTCCAGCATACCACCCATGACTTTTGCAGCGGTCGGTGCCCAGGAACCATTTTCCATAAAAGCAACCATACGGTTCTGATAATTTCTCTCCGTCAGATGATTGATAAATTCTCTCATGAACGGGAAGATATCTGCATTATAGGTTGTCGTAGCAAGTACCAGCTTATTATAACGAAATGCGTCTTCCACGGCTTCTGCCATATCTGTACGAGCCAGATCATGAACTGCAACCTTCGGACATCCTTTTGCAAGAAGTTCCTGCTCCAGAAGTTCCACTGCTTTTTTGGTATTTCCATATACGGACGTATATGCGATCACAACACCTTCAGATTCCGGTTCATAAGAAGACCATGTCTGATAGAGACCAAGATAATATTCAAGATTCTCTGTCAATACCGGTCCGTGAAGCGGACAGATCGTCTGAATCTCCAGCGCGGAAGCTTTCTGAAGAAGCTTCTGTGCCTGCATTCCATATTTGCCAACGATTCCGATATAATAGCGACGTGCCTCGCATGCCCAGTCTTCTTCTGCATCCAACGCTCCGAATTTTCCAAAAGCATCTGCAGAAAACAACACTTTATCACAGGAATCATAAGTCACCATAACCTCCGGCCAGTGAACCATCGGAGCTGCAACAAACTGAAGCGTATGTGTTCCGAGAGAAAGCGTATCTCCCTCTTTGATTACCATACTTCTGTCTTCAAACGCGGTTCCAAAGAACTGCTTCATCATAGCAAATGCTTTGGCACTTGCAACAATCGTTGTATGCCCATACACTTCCATAAAAGCAGCAATATTCGCGGAATGATCCGGTTCCATATGCTGAACAATCAGATAATCCGGTTCTCTGTCACCAAGATATGTTTTTATATTCTCCAGCCATTCCTGTTTAAAACGTGCATCCACCGTATCCATGACAGCCGTCTTCTCATCCATGATCACATATGAGTTATATGCCATGCCATTTGGAACAATGTACTGACCTTCAAACAGATCAATTTCATGGTCATTTACGCCTACGTACTTGATATCGTTCGTAATATCCATTTTGCATTATCTCCTTTTCATTTTCACTGTAGAATAGTTTATCATGATTTTCTACCAGCAACAACCCCATCCGGCGCAATATCATGTGCTTTTTTCTATACATGGAAGACATATTTATCCAGTCTTTCAAAAGCCTCCTTTACTCTGACAAGAGGCAGTGCAAGATTCATGCGGATGCCGTATGGCTCCTGGAACATTCTGCCATCCTGCCATGCGACTCCGACGTTCCATCCTGCTTTGAGCAGCTCGTCCATTGACAGATTATGCTCTATACACCAATCTTCACAATCGAGAAACAGCATATAAGTCCCCTGTGGCTTGCACAACTTTATCCCACGATAGTTTTCCACAATATGTCTGTATGCATAATCCACATTGGCCGAAAGAACCTGACACAGTTCATTGACCCATTCATATCCTTCTGCCTGATATGCTCCGATCAGTGCATGCATGGAAAGTACATTCATCGTATTATAATGCGATTTGCTGCTCTTTGCACGTACCCGGTCTCTGAGACACTTGTTAAAGATAATATGGTAGCTTCCCACCAGGCCTGCCAGATTAAATGTCTTACTCGGCGCATAGACTGCAACCGTTCGGTTGCGTGCATCCGGGCTGACCGACTGGGTTGGAATATGCTGGTGCCCTTTCAGAATCAGATCTGACCATATCTCATCAGAGATCACTACACAGTCATTATTCTTATACACCTCCATTGCCTTCTCGATTTCCCATCTTTCCCATACTCTTCCACATGGATTATGCGGACTGCAGAATACAGCCACATGGATCTGATTGGCCTTTAATTTTGCGTCCATATCCTCGTAATCCATTCTCCAGATTCCTTTTTCATCTTTTTTCAGCGGACTGTGTACGATTCGGTATCCGTTGTTGGTGATACTCTTGGTAAATCCAACATACGTCGGACTGTGAAGAAGCACTGCATCTCCCGGTGCGGCATAGGCAGTCAGCGTCGATATCACACATCCGAGAACACCATTCTCATATCCGATATATTCCGGCAGAAGCCCTACCACATTGTTGCGGATCTTATGCCACCGGATAATAGAATCATAATATTCCTCTGGCGCATCAAAATATCCGAAAGCCGGATGTTCCACTCTATCCCTGATCGCCTTCTGTACGGTCGGAACCGTCGGAAAATTCATATCTGCAACCCACATCGGTATGACATCAAATCCTTCTTTCGGCGGGTCTGGCGCAAATCCTTCTTTCTTCCCGATTCCATCTACCGCAAGCGCATCTTTTCCATGACGATCCAGAATCGTCGTAAAATCATATTTTATCATCATGTATCCTCCTGTATCCTATGGTTTTGAATATATCCACATTGCCTTGATCTGATCCTTAATATCTGCAAATACCCACATTTTATCACTGTTGGTCTGGCTAAACGGATCATTTACTGCTACACTCCCATTTTCATATTCGGTCAGGACAATAAAGTGTCCGATCTTTGTAAAATCTCCGGGAGCTACACTGCAGATGATCGGATGTCCTGCTGTCAGTTCCGCACTCACCTGCTCCTCATTCAGATTCCCCTCATAACAGTTAAGATTCCAGGTTGCACCGGCCTCTTTCATAAATGCCCAGTATGTATTGTTCTCTTCATCCACATATCCATTCTGTGTTCCGTAAGCCGCCACCTTATCCGGAGTGATGGAAGGATCCTGATTCAGACCGGATGCCACCATTGCCATGCAGGTAGGGCCGCATCCACTGACTGCCACAATACTCGTTCCATATGGAGCATAGCCCCATCTTTCATCCCACTGGAGCAGTAACGGAATCGAACCATCCTGCGGCAGTTCACCGATTGATTCCGCACATGGCGTATCTTTTTTTTCTTCATAGTCTTCTACAAAGCTTACTGTCTCCGGGTTCTTATCCAACAGTTCAATCACTCCTGCCGGATATTGTGCCTGTTCTGCCTGCTCCCGGACACGCTCCACTTTCTCTTCCTGAGTTTCTTCTTTATTCTGCGATTCTTTCTGCTTCTCTTCTATACTCTCCCCTTCATATTTTACTGTTTCACTTTTCCGGCTGTCTGCATCCTTCGATGTCCGGACTGCATTCTCTGTTCCTTTTCCTATCTGCGGCAGACTGCTTCCTACCCCCACAATTCCCAAAAGCAATACCACCACTCCACAGATTACAAGTCTCTGATACAGCTGTTGCTTTCTTCTTCTCTTTGAAAATGTTTCTTTCTTCTTTGGCTCCATTTATATTCATCCCCTGAAAAATCGACTTATTTCGTAAAATTTACGCTGTTTATTATACAACACGTCCGTTCCTGTTACAACTTAAGGTTTCCTAAAGATTGTCTTAGTGCTAATTTTTTAACAATTTTTACATTTTTTTTAAATTAGGGGTTGCATTTTTCCCTGAAAGATGTTATTATTTAATTCGTTCGCAGGACAGATAAAAACAAAAAAATAACGGGGTGTGGCTCAGTTTGGCTAGAGCGCCTGGTTTGGGACCAGGAGGCCGCAGGTTCGAATCCTGTCACCCCGATATGATTTATGCGGGTGTAGTTCAATGGTAGAACACCAGCCTTCCAAGCTGGATACGTGGGTTCGATTCCCATCACCCGCTTTTTTGCTGCTCATTTACAGGAATCAATAAAAAAGGATTGTTGCATATCTTGACAGATATATTTTTCAACAATCCTTTTTATTCATTTCTTTTTACAGCGGGGTTCCAGCAGCTTCTTTCCTGCCATTACAAGCATTCCGGCCGCCAGATATGTATCTCCCAGATTTGCAGTCACATCCGCCAGACGCCCGGGTCCGGATTTCCACCCGATATAATCAACCACTCTGCCCCGCACCAGTCTGTCAAAGATATTGCTTGCTGCACCTGCACTGACCAGTGTCATTCCGGCTTTTTCCGTCCAGTGCCCTTTTCTGGAAAACCAGCATATATCCTCTGCAAGAACACTGACTCCGGATGCAATCGTAACATTTTTCACGACTTTTGGATACTGATCCAGAAAATTCAGCATAAATCCCTCATTATATATTTTCCGAAGCACCAGTCCGGTATCTCCCAGGTCTTTTTGCGTTCCCGCATCCAAAGTATCCTCCACATACTGCTTTACGATCATATCCACAGCAAATAACACTGCTGCCATCTGCAGTGTCCACGTACGGCGCATCTACTCTTCTCCCTGGATTCTGGCAATCATTGCTTCCTGCTTTTCTATCTCTGTATCTCTCTTTTCTATTTCTTCACAAAGATCAACACAGTCCATATCTGACACTGCACCGGCCTGAAATTTTTCGTATATCATTCTTCCGATATCAATCAGGTCTCTCTCATTGGCCCTTTTCAGTGACCGGATATCTCCCTTTATTTTCTGGATTTCCAGAGTATCACCTGTTTTCTTTCCAATATCTGATGCCACATCAGACAATCTTTTTCCTAAACCTTCAAAAAAATCTGCCATATCTGTCCTCTCCTTATTCTTCTGTTTTACAGCTGCCGCAGGATATCCAGCGAACGATACAGATTCATGGTTCCATATCCCCATTCACGATTCGGATACTCAGCCTCCGGCCTCCTGTCCGCACCCATGATAATGATATTTCTCACCTGACTGGAACTGACGCTTACCGTTTGCGGCTGAACCAGAATCCAATTCATCATGAGAGCCGCACCACCCGCTGCAATCGCTGTTGCACCACTGGATCCGGTACGATCTGTAAACCTGCCGTCCGGGCGTACTCCTGTAATCTCTACTCCCGGCACTGCAAAATCCGGTTTTATAAGTCCATCTCTAGTATACCCTCTGCCGGAATTAATATCAACTCCATTCTCGAAGCTGTTATAGTAAGCCGCTGTCATTGCTGCCCTGCAGCTTCCGGGCTCTGTTATGGTATGATCGGGATCTGCCTCAAGAAAATACACCTCTCCTTCCAGGAACCCTTTGATCGGAAGCCAGATATGAAAATCACCGTCTTCATTCAACAATGGAGTCACTTCAATCTTCCAGATACCGGACACTACATTTTCAAAACGTATAAATACAAGCTGAGAATCATTATTTTCCTGCAAAAGTCTTGATTCTATCGTAAGCATTGTTCTTTCAAACGAAAAAAGATATTGATATCTTGCTCCCAGGCGAAACGGAATATTTCCTGTCCTTTCTCCGGAAGGAGATACGACAGATACTGTCACCACCGTCGGAAGCGTACTCCAAAGTTCTGCCACAAATCCCGATACCCCGTCTCCGACTCTGATCTCCACTGAATCCACATCCTTAAGATCTCTGAACTGGTGGTGGTAATGATGCCGGAGGGCAGCTTCGTTCCCGGTTCCGATCACAACGCTTCGATTCATAATCATAGAATAACGATCCAGAATCGTTGACAAAAGCGATGTTCCATTATGCCCTCCAAAATTCGTTCCCAGCGCCACACATACGACAAGCGGCATCTTTCTTTCCCTTGCCAGCATATTCAGGTACTTCAGTGCTGTCATCACATCATTTTCCTGAAAGCACAATGCATCCTCGTGAATCGCATAGAATTCTTTCAGATATTTTTTTGCCGGCTTTAATTTGACAACTGCAATTGTCGCTTCCGGTGCTGCCCCAATAAACTGATTTTCAATATCCGCTCCTCCGGCCGCCACACTTGCAATATAAGTTCCGTGCCCGTTTTCATCTGTGCTCGGAACCATCTCAAGCGGATTATCCAGCTGCAATGCTTCATTGATCATAGACTCTGTGTATGCGCTTCCATACAATATTTCCGCGGGAGGCGTCCCCTCCTGTAAGGTCTGATCCCATATTCCTGCGATCCTTGTCGTTCCATCCAGATTACGAAACACCCGGTTTCTGTAATCGATCCCTGTATCCACAAATCCTATCATGATCCCCTGACCAAGCAGCTGAAACGTCGGATAATTCTGCAGCCTTATTATTCCGGCATGCGAAAGAGGCTGCATATCCAGAGGCACATAGCACTGTGGAATTGAATTATACCAGTATCTTTCGATCGTAAGCGGGTCAAGTATCCGACTGTCAACATATGCTGTTTTATATCCAAAATCCATTTCCTGTATACAGAATCTCTCCGGTTGTATCCCTTCCAGCTCTTCTTCCCTGTATAACGGAATCAGGAAATCCCAGAATTCCTGTGACAGGATCTTGTCTCTGCATTCATTTTCGGCCATAAAAATCCCTCATATACTCATCACTTCAGTATATGAGGGATTCCTTTTCTTCTATTCTCTTATTCGTTCATTTTATCTTTTGCCTGCTTCGGGTGATCCACATGCTGATTCAGCATACGCTCAATAATATCTACCGACTCTTCAATTCCATAGCTTGCACTGTTGAAGCAGATGTCATAATTCATGGCGTCTCCCCACTTAAGCCCCGTAAAATGATGATAATACTTCGCATGCATACGATCCTGTCTCTTTAACAGCTTCCAGGCTTTTTTATAGTCAATGTTATTGACTTCCATAATACGATGTACTCTTTGCTCAAATGGTGCTGTAATAAAGATACTGATATGTGGAATACGATTATTGGCAAGAATTACATCCGCACATCTTCCCATTACAATAAAATCTTCTTCTTTTGCCATTTTACACAACAGATCACTCTGATTAAAAAATATTGCATCTTCTCTGGTAAGACCATGATACCGGTCAAATTCCCGGATCCTGTCCTTCAGACTTTTTGCGGTATTAAAACCTCTCTGATACTTGTTCTGTATGATTCCCGTCCCATAATCGGAGATATCCTTCACCGAATCTTTCTCTGCCTCCAGACGCCTGAGTACTTCTGCAAATATCTCTACATCATAATAATTGATACGCAGTGCATCCGCCAGCGCGAACCCGATATCATTCCCCGCACTGCCCTGTGTACGTCCGATACAGATGATCAGATGGTCATCTTTCGAAAACTTCTGTCTTAAGTTTGCTGTATTTAATTTCGCACGTTTCTGATCAACAATCTCAACCTGTCCAAAACTGGTCGGAAGACTCTCCACTTCCTTCAGAATATCATCATATTTTTTCATGATACGCGACTTTTCCTGTGGGTTGCGGATCGTCCTTGCCATATTACTGATCATCGCAAGTTCGCTTCGCAGCAGATGTCCCTGCGGTCTGGTGCTCATAAGGCCCGCCAGATTTTCCACACATGTTCTTCTGTCCTGCGTAAATGTACGTCCAAGCGAAGATCCGACACATTCATATACTTCAATGTCCAGATCATAGATACGCTCTGCAAGTTCCAGACATTTTTTACCATTTTCCTGCATTTCCCCGCCTCCTTATCGAAAGAATATCAGTGTGTCCAGAACAAATACCGGAACCAGACAAACCATTGACCACAATATATATCCAAAAAACGAAGGCATACGGATACCGTTTTCATCCGATATCGACTTTACCATGAAGTTCGGTGCATTTCCGATATACGTATTCGCACCCATAAATACTGCCCCGCATGAGATTGCTGTCAGCAGATGCACAGGAACAGTTCCCACAACTGTTGACATTCCACTCTTGTAACCCAATGCTCCGGCAGTCGTTAAAAATACCAGATATGTCGGCGTATTATCCAGGAAGCTCGACAACGCTCCCGTAGTCCAGAACATCTGATAAGGCTCAGTAATTCCAAGATCCGCCCCTTTTGCTTTCAGAAGCATCAATGCAGGCTGCATTGTGATAAAGATACCTATAAAAAGAACTGCAACCTCCTGAATCGCTCCCCAGGTAAAATGGTTTCTCACACGGATATTCGCATTGGTCGTCCGAAATGACAGGAATGCTGCCAGTAATATGATAAAAATCTCGATCAGCGATGGATATCCCAGTGTTACTTCTCCCAATATATGAATCCCTTTTACGGTTCCGTCGGCATTTTGAAACGCTTCCATTCCAGGAAGCACACCGCTTAATATCACAGCTCCCACGATCATTGCCACAAAGATCAGATTATGCAGTCCGTCAATGTGGAAATTGGTTCCCGGTCTGCTGATATCCGGCTTCAGACCACGTGCAATATCCTTCCGATACGCACGCATATCCAGATGATAGAACACAAACAATAAGATTACCATATTGAATACCAGTATCTTAAATAGATGCATACTCCAGAAAAAAGGAATCCCTCTCATGAATCCCATCAGAAGCGGCGGATCTCCGATCGGAGTCAGACAGCCTCCCATATTGGATATTAAAAAGATAAAAAATATCATAATATGTCGTTTTCTTCTGCGCCAGGAATTCATCTTAATAAATGGACGTACCAGAAGCATACTTGCTCCGGTTGTTCCGATCACGCTTGAAAGCAATGTTCCGATTGCCAGTAATCCTGTATTGATCCTCGGAGAACCGGCGAACTCTCCTTCCAGCGTAATATTACCTGCAACGCAGAACAGGCCAAATAATAGTACGATAAATGTCAGATAGTCATTTACTACACACTCCAGTACTGTCTCAGCAGCCAAAGGAATTCCATACTTCACAGCAAACGGCACGATAAATAAAATCGACCAGGCTGCCACGATCAATGGCTGGTACTTTTCCCACAACTTTGGGATTACCAGCGGCATTACCGCAATACTGAGCAAAAGCCCTGCAAATGGAATGCAGAGCCAGATGATCACTGATGTAATCTCTTCCATGTTTTACCCTCCTGTTTTCTCTCTCCAGACAAACGATAACAGCCCAGCCCCACGGTTCATCATCGAACCGCCAGTAACTGAACTGTTACCAAAATACTACGAAAGCCTTGGTACTTCCTGCCCACGCAGCAGGATCACCGGCCCCCCGGTTCCTTCTATGTATTCTCTGGTGATAATCACCTCACCGATACTGTCATCCTTCGGGATCTCATACATAATATCCAGCATGAATTCCTCTATGATCGCACGAAGCGCTCTTGCACCGGTATCTTTCTTCATGGCTTTCTTTGCGATCGCCTCCAGTGCACCGTCGTCAAATTCCAGCTTCACCTCATCCAGAGCCAAAAGCTTCTGATATTGCTTTAATATCGCGTTCTTAGGCTCCTTCAGGATCTTGATCAGCATCTCCTCATTCATTCCCTGCAGGGTAAATACGATCGGAAGTCGTCCCAGAAATTCCGGAATCATTCCAAAATTACGAAGATCCTCTGTTGTAACTTTCTGCAGAATATTCTTATCTTTATCATACTTGTCCTTCAGATCTGCTCCAAAACCGATCATCGACTGCTTCGTAAGACGTTCCTTGATGATACCCTCCAGATCCGGGAATGCACCTCCACAGATAAACAAAATGTTTCTGGTATTTACGGTAGTCAGAGGAACCATCGCATTTTTGCTGTTGGCTCCGACCGGAACCTCTACGTCACTTCCTTCCAGAAGCTTCAGCATTCCCTGCTGTACAGATTCACCGCTGACATCTCTCTGACTGG
This sequence comes from Dorea sp. YH-dor226, assembly GCF_039832105.1. Taxonomy (NCBI): domain Bacteria; kingdom Bacillati; phylum Bacillota; class Clostridia; order Lachnospirales; family Lachnospiraceae; genus Dorea; species Dorea sp. YH-dor226. The sequence continues at coordinate 187,879 of NZ_JBDOHS010000002.1, forward strand.
AGTTTTTCTTTTTAGCGATCTTATCAATCTCATCGATAAAGATGATTCCCTGTTCTGCTTTTTCTACATCATTGTCCGCAGCCGCAAGAAGCTTGGACACTACACTTTCAATGTCATCACCAATATATCCGGCTTCTGTAAGAGAAGTCGCATCGGTGATTGCAAGCGGCACATCCAGAAGCCTTGCAAGCGTCTTAACAAGATATGTCTTACCGGAACCTGTAGGTCCTATCATCAGCATATTGGATTTTTCAATCTCTATATCATCCATCGTATCTGTCGCAACACGCTTATAGTGATTATATACTGCAACAGAGATTGCCTTTTTGGCATATTCCTGTCCAACAACGTATTCATCCAGTTTCGCTTTGATCTTATGCGGAGCCGGAAGATGCCTGATATCCACCAGCGGCTTTCTCTCTTCTCCTTCTTTTTTCTTCTTAATCTTCTGGGGCTTCGGAATGTTCTGTTCCATATCTGCCATATTAAACACCTGTATTCCAGGTATGTTCATCAACTGGCTGAAATCCATCTGTCCGTTAGACATGATATCAAAACTTTTCTGCATACAGTCACTGCACACAGAGATATGATTAGGAAGATCGATCATCTTTCCGGCAACACTTTCCGGTCGATGACAGATAAAACAAACTTTTTCATAATCATCGTCATTATTCTGTTTCTTGTCTTCCACTTGAACTTCAGCATCTTTCACTTTTTCGATTTCCTGATCGTCTCTGTTATCGTGTTCAGACATTTTTTCTCCTTCTTTCTATTGTAATTTTCCCTCACGATTCACCATGGAAAGAAATGTTTCTTCCGATATGATGGGAATTCCCAGTTCATTGGCCTTTTTATTCTTAGATGATGTTGACGTTACGTCATTATTGATCAGATAATTCGTCTTTGAAGTTACCGAACCTGTAACCTTTCCTCCCAGACTCTCTATCAGCTCTTTGACTTCACCCCGATTGGCAAAATGCGTAACGCTTCCGGTAATTACAAAATTTACTCCAGCAAAGATCTGCTGCTTTGTTTCTTTTTCCTCATCCGGGATCACAAGTTCTGCAAGAAGTCTGCGAAAACGTTCCACATGTACTTCATCTGCAAAATAATCAACATACGCTTTTGCGATCACTCCGCCAATTCCCGCAATTTGGCTTAACTCTTCTTCATCTGCACGCAGCATTGCTTCCACATCATACCGGAATTCCCGACAGATGACTTTTGCATTTGCAAGTCCGATATTGGCAATTCCCAATGCATAGATGACTCTTGGCAGCGTTGTTGTCCTTGCCTTTTCGATACTGTCCATCAGATTTTTATATGATTTTTCCCCGAATCCTTCCATCTTCTGAATCTCTTCCTGATACTGATCCAGGTGGAAGATATCTGCAAATGTCCGGATATATCCTCTTGAAATGAACTTCTCCAGGGTTGCCTCTGACAGTCCTTCTATATTAAGCGCATCTCTGCTCACAAACAAGGCAAATGACTTGACATGCTTTGCCTGACATTCCGGATTGAGGCAATACAGAGACTTTGCATTGCTGACTTTGCGAATCTGTGTCTGGCCCTGACAGACCGGACATTTTTCCGGAATATCCTTCACACCGCTTCTTGTCAGGTTCTGAGCAATCTGCGGAATAATCATATTAGCCTTATAAACTTCTATGGTATCTCCAATTCCCAGTTCCAGTTCTTCCATAATACTGATATTATGCACACTGGCGCGGCTCACCGTTGTTCCTTCCAGTTCCACCGGTTCAAATATAGCGACCGGATTGATCAGTCCTGTTCTTGACGGACTCCACTCGATCTCCAGAAGCTTCGTCTGACGAACTTCATCTGCCCATTTAAAAGCATAAGAATCCCGTGGAAATTTTGAAGTCCTGCCCAGAGACTGTCCATACGCTATATCATCATATACTAACACAAGTCCATCCGATGGAAAATCATTTTTTTCAATTTTTTTTGAAAAATTAATAACTTCCTGCTCTACTGTGTCTTTTGTCACCATATGAAATTCCACGATCTCAAATCCCTGCTCCTTTAACCAGTTCATCTGACACTCTCTGGAATTGTGAAAATCTACATCTTCTGCCTGCACCAGCGTAAATGCATAAAACTTTACATTTCGTCTGGCCGTAATCTCATTATTCAGCTGACGCACAGAACCGCTGCACAGGTTTCTTGGATTTTTATATTTTGCATCTACATCTTCAATCTCTTCATTGATCTTCTCAAAGTCACGATATCCGATCACCGCTTCTCCCCGCAGGATCAATTCTCCCTGGTATGCAATCTGAAGAGGGATATTTCTGAATACTCTTGCATTGTTGGTAATTACTTCTCCGACTTCTCCGTTTCCTCTTGTAACTGCTTTATAAAGCTTCCCTTCACGGTAAGTCAGAACGATCGTCAGTCCATCCATCTTCCATGACATCAAAGCTTTCTGATCCCCTACAAACTTTTTCAGATCTTCTACATCCTTGGTTTTATCCAGAGACAACATAGGCCTCTCATGGCGTTCCTTCGGAAGCTCACTGAGCACCTCATATCCCACATTGACCGTTGGACTGTTGGAAAGTGTGATCCCCAGCTCCCTTTCCAACTCCTGAAGTTCATCATACAACCGGTCATACTCATAATTACTCATGATTTCTTCTGCATCCTGATAGTATGCCCGACCTGCCCTATTCAGTAATTCTACCAGTTCCTGCATTCTGGCCTTTTTCCAATCGCTCATATAATTCTATCAACTCCTGTTTCGTTAATTCTCTGCGTTCTCCCGGTTTCATTGCTCCCAGTTCTACATTCATGATCCTGGTTCTCTTTAACCTGGTCACTTTATATCCCAGTGCCTCACACATTCTCCGGATCTGGCGATTCAGTCCCTGTGTAAGAACGATGGAAAATGTATAGGTTCCTACTTTTTCTACATCACATGGTCTGGTAATCGCATCCAGATGTTTTTCTCTGTCGGTAATCCTGACACCTTTTCGCATATTTTCCAGAAAAGAATCGGTAACAGGTCTGTCTACGGTTACTTTATATTCTTTTTCGTGGCAATACCTCGCCCGCATCATTCCATTAATCAGATCCCCGTCATTCGTCATGATCAGAAGTCCCTCGGAATCTTTATCAAGCCTGCCTGCATAAGTAACCCTGACCGGATAATTCAGGAAACGGATGATATTCCTTTTCTCCCTTTTGTCTTCTGTGCAAACAATCCCGGCAGGCTTATACACCGCCAGGACTGTCTTTTCTTCCCTGCATACAATCTTCTTTTTTCCGATCCTGACTTCCTGCTCCGGGCCAACCTTCATTCCCTGAACTGCTTTCCTGCCGTCTACAGTCACTCTTCCACTTTCGATCAGCCGATCTGCTTCTCTTCTGGAACATACGCCGGCATCACTGATATATTTATTCAGTCGCATCATTTTCAAGCACCCCGTTGATACTATTATCTTCTACAAACGTATTTCCATTATATAAGAACAGAACACTCGTTATCTTATTACTTTCCATTACCTCTGTAATGTCCCCATAATAGTACCTCGGATCGATAATGATGATCTCTCTGTAATACGGCACAAGAAACGGGACCAGACAGTTTGCATATGAATCCTTGATCAGAAGAAGCCGGTCCGTTGTATCTGCCGTTGTACGAATATCAATCATCGGATAATTACCGCCCAGAAACATCGCGTACTTATCCTTTTCTTCCAGCTTGGAAGAATCATACAATGTAGCCGTTTTTTTCTTCTCATTCACATAATTAACAACTACCTCCGGAGCATCCTCGATATTCTCAGGAGCATAGATATAGATGGGCTCTTCATATCCGGTCTCATATCCGCTTGTCGCAGACAACGTACCGTTAAACTCACTGGTAACTGCATAAGATTTCCATTCAGATACCTTTGAAGTATCCAGCTTCATGGAAGAAGCAAGTTCCTGAAAAGCATAAAAAGCTCCAAGCGTCGTCCAGTGATGATCGGTATGATAATAAATATCTTCTGACTTATGCTTTTTCAGAGTTTTTGTCACATCCACCCAGTTAATATAATCTCCCAGTTCCTTTTGAATATTCCGGAATATCTGATTCTGATCTTCTGTGACCGCAAATCCGGGAAGTTTTCCCGATTCTATATTTGCCGCATTCGGAACCAGCATCATATACATTGGAATATCCTGGTATTTATTTTCAAACGACTCTATCGCCTCAATATTTTGCGCCATCTGTTCCTGATCCGGCGATGCAATATCCTCCAGCAGATAGTGATTCTTTCCTTTAAAAACACCATTGGACTCTCTTTTCCCCGCCAGAAGATCTATACGAGTTTTCAAAGACACCCAAAAATTTCTTCCCACAAACTGATCAGACAGATAACTTTCATACTGTTCCATCAGACGTCCACTTTCAATTCCCGCCAAAGTAAATTGAGGCCTCTGCTGCAGCATACGATTTTCCTTTTCCGAGTATTCCTTATCCCCGGAAACAAGATTGAACAGACAGATAATTCCCAGCATAATTAAAAAAAGTAAGGCGGCCAGCTTCCTTCTATGCAGTTTTCTTTTCGCTTTTTTTGACTCGCTCATAAGATCTCCTAAAATCTGAAATACAGAAATGGGTTATATGTTTCCGTCACCAGATACGCAACACACAGAATAAACAGAACCGCATATATCATACAGTTCACAATTACCTTCTCCTGCCCTTTTCTGCAGACAACAGCTTCATATTTTTTATGTACCACAGGTGTGGAACCAATGATCAGTATCACCCACAGGACCAGATTCGTCGTGAGGAGATAAAGACTCTCCCGGTCAACGATTCCATGTGCTCCTGCTCCGAACATCATCCCTATGTATCCTGCCGCACTTCCAAACGACGGACTGAAGAATAAAACCCATCCGATCATTACAAGCAACAGACTGTAAAGATGACCAAAAAACCTCGGAAGTTTCTCAAGAACCGGTGCCAGCAGATATTTTTCAATGATCAGTATCACTCCATAATATAATCCCCATGCCACAAAATTCCATGCAGCCCCATGCCATAATCCTGTCAGGAACCATACAATCAGCAGATTTCTGATATGTTTTCCGACCGACACACGGTTGCCGCCCAGCGGAATGTACAGATACTCTTTGAACCAGGTACTCAGTGAGATATGCCATCTGCGCCAGAATTCTGTAATACTTGCAGAAATATAAGGATAATCAAAGTTTTTCTCAAATTCAAATCCGAACATCTTACCCAGACCGACAGCCATATCCGAATAACCACTGAAGTCAAAATAGATCTGGAACGTGTATGCCGCACATCCAAGCCATGCGCTCAGGACAGAAATCTGCCCCGCAGGAAGTGTTGTCACTTCCGTAAACACCATCCCCACGGTATTGGCAAGCAATACCTTTTTGGAAAGTCCCCGGATGAAGAACATTGCGCCGTCTCCGAACTTATTCCACGACGTCCTGCGGACATGCAGCTGTTTCTCTATCTCTGCATATTTTACGATCGGTCCGGCAATCAACTGCGGAAACATTGTTACATACAATGCAAAATCCATAAAGTTCTTCTGTACCTTTACATTTTCTCTGTAAACATCTATAATGTATGACAATATCTGAAATGTATAAAATGAGATTCCGATCGGAAGCGGTAATTCCTGATAAGAAATATGGAAGGGAAACACCGCATTCAGCGAATCCAATACAAAGCCCTCATATTTAAAAAATCCCAGCACGCACAGATTCACCGCAATATTAAATATAAGGCTCCTCTTTTTCGCATGTTTGTTCCTCAGATTTCTTGCAATATCCAATCCACTGACATAATTGAAAATAATAGAGAAAATCATCAGAAATATATAGACCGGTTCTCCCCATGCATAAAACAAAAGGCTCCCCAGCAGCAGCACCAGGTTTTTGATTCGTCCCGGCGCAATGTAATATAATATTAAAATAATCGGCAAAAATGTAAATAAAAATACAATACTGCTAAATAACATCTCTTTTAGATTCCTCTTTATATACTTTTCTTAAACGCTTCATAGATTGCATCTGCATCTTCCGAAATTGTAAACAGAACATAATATCCTCTGCTCACCATCACAGAAGAATTAATCAGCTTCGTCTGTTGTACACCATAGCCTTCAAAACTGTTTTTCTGTGTCTTTCTTCGGTTTTCTACCGCTTTTTCCACTTCTTCCGCCTGTGACCGATCCTTCAGCTTTACCACAAGAATTTCATTTACACTCATGACATCGTCCGGAATATAAAGCATAACACCGTCAAAATCATTGGAATTCAAACCGTAATATTTCTTCAGGTCCTGCGTTGTTCCTTTCGTCATTCCTTCCGTTTTCGCCACTTTCAGGATATTCTCGCTGATCGTCTTTACCGTCACATCATTACCGCCCTGCCTTGACACAAGAAATATAATATAGACAACAAATACGAGAACCATTCCATATTTTAATATGTTGATCAGATCTATTTTTCTTCTTTTCATTATAATTCTGCGACCTCCGCCATACGATTCACCCAGGCCGTATAAAAAGCCGGTGCCATGTGTATTCCGTCATCCGCATAATACTCACTTTTCACAAGATCTGTATTATCGATAAATGTTACTCTCTCCTTTTCACACAATTCTTTCAGTTTCTGATTAAATTCCGGAATATTTCCATACCATTCATTCCTGTCAATTGCGGACTGCGCCGCCGGAAGGATGCTGTTAATATAGATCTTCGTATCCGGCAGCGATTTTTTCAGATCCTCAATGATCGGACAATAGTTATCCTGAAATGCATCTGCATCTCCGCGCACTGCTTCCACATCATTCATTCCATATGCCAGAAACAGCACCTGCGGATTCAGCTCTTTTGCTTTTTCTATATGTTCCTCAATCTTATTGCTGTTATTTTTTGACACTTCCGTTCCTCGATCTGCCATGACATTAGCCTGATCCAGAACTCCATATTCATACAGCCCCTGTGTAATGGAATCCCCGATGATGAACGCACCTGCAAACTTTTCTTTCACCGGACGATTGGCCCATTCCTCATCTGCCGCCCGCTCCTCATCTTCCAGGGCCTGCACCTTCTTTTCTACTGTCGCCACATCTTTCTTATCCATTTTTTTCAGGAATGCCATCCCCTGGTCCGTATCCACTTTCGGATTCATAAGCTTTACAGCCACAACAATAATTCCGATTGCCAGAAGTGCGATAACCAGGGTCACAGCAATTCGAAGCACATTATCCTTTTCTTCCAGTTTTTCTATCTTTTTTTTCATTTTATCGTTCACTTAATCTCAATATCTCCTCATTTGCACATATAAGTTTATTTTACTGTTTTCCCCTATAAAAGTCAAATATATGTTATACTATTACTACTGTCCAATGATTTATCTATCAGAAAAGGAGTTATCCATATGAATGTATATACGTTATCCGCAAAAAACTGCATGGCTCATCTGCTGCTTCGGGAAACCTTTGACTCATTTCTGTTTATTGAAGGCAATATCACCACCTTTAACAGATTCTCAATCGATGGATTTCTGCAGAAGGACTTTTTTGATGATCCTCCGGAAAATACCTACTCACTCTGGAAACATGTACGAGAATTTTGTCTGAGTATCATTCGCGGCAAACGTACCCCTCTGAACTTTAAAATTGTTCTGGCTCTTCCACCATCTTCAGTTCCGGAATTTCTTCTTCAAAAGGGACTCACCGGATATCGTCCGGAAGATATCCAGGGACTGTATCTGAACTTTCATTATGACGGGAATACCCTTCAATGTATTACCGGAACCTCCATGCATACGTTTACACTGGACAAAACCCTGGAACGGGAATGGGATTCTTATGTCGAAGAACTACTTCGCTTTATGCGCACAGATTTCTGATATTCACTGCAATCCATAAAAAAATGAGCAACTGTATCTGTACAGTTACTCATTTTTTATTTCAATTATTATTTTGCAAGAAGCATCATAATCTCATTGCTTCTGTTTACAAATGCCGTCATTTCACCCGGATTCAGCGGTTTATGCGCCAGCATTGCAAGGTCATACAGCTGCTTGCAGATCAGTCCTGTATTTTCTCCTTCCTTATGCTCTGCTACATATTTTACCAGCGGATGGTTCGCATTCAGGATCAGTGTACTTTCTCCACCCATATCCATGTCGCTCATGCCGTACATTTTCATCATTTCCTGCATACGGCGATTTTGCTCAGACAACGTCATCATAGAAGCAACGTTATTATCTTTTAATTTCTCAATCTTAACATCCAGTTTTTCATTGCCAAGTTCTTTGCGGAAGATCTCAATCAGGCTGTCTGATGTTTTCTTAAACTCTTCCTTCTCTTCCTCTGCCACTTCCTCTTTTACATGCTCGGTAACATCGGCGTCAATCCTCTGGAAACGGATCTTTGGATTGCGCTGTTCCAGCTGAGTGATAAACGGAGAATCGATATTGTGTCCCAGAATAACCGCATCCTGTCCCTGGTTCCTGAACATATTGATATACTGGCTCTGCTGAACCTCATCAGTTACATAATAAATGGTTGTTTTAATCTCTTCTACATTGTTCTCATCTGTATTTTCTTCATCTTTATTTTCATTCGGTTCTACAACTTCCCCGCCGTTTTCTTCAATGCAGTCCTTCAGAGTCAGATATTTGTGATCCAGATTCTTAAACAATATTGCATCTTTCATCTTGTCACAGAATTTTTCATCTTTCAGGCAGCCGAATTTGATGAACGGACTGATGCTGTCCCAGTATTTTTCATATTCTTCTCTCTTTGTCTTGCACATTCCGGCAAGTTTATCTGCAACCTTTTTGGAAATATACTCGGAGATCTTATTTACAAATCCATCATTCTGAAGCGCACTTCTGGATACGTTCAGCGGAAGATCCGGACAGTCAATGACTCCTTTTAATACCATCAGGTACTCCGGAATGACTTCCTTAATATTATCGGCAATAAATACCTGATTATTATACAGCTTGATCGTTCCTTCTATGGAATCGTATTCGGTATTGATTCTCGGGAAATACAGAATACCCTTTAAGTTAAACGGATAATCCATGTTCAGATGGATCCAGAACAATGGCTCCTTATAATCCATAAATACCTTTCTATAGAATTCCTTATAATCTTCATCCGAGCATTCATTTGGATGCTTTGTCCACAGCGGATGTATATCACTCAATGAAACCGGACGTTTTTCGATCTTAACCTTCTCTTTGGCAGGCTCAACTTCTACCATTTCCTTCTCGCCGTTTTCATTTTCTTTTTCTTCCATCTTTGCTTCTTCATGAATATGCTCAACGACCACATCATCTTCTTTCAGCTCTGCTTCATCAATCGTCTCATACTCAGGCTCTGCATTCGCTTTGCTAAGGAAGATCTCTACCGGCATGAAAGAACAGTATTTATCAATTACTTCTCTCATCCGATACTCATTTGCAAATTCCAGGCTGTCCTCGTTCAGGTACAATGTCATAGTGGAGCCTACCGTGTCCTTATCGCCATCTTCCATCTCATATTCGGTACCGCCATTGCTTACCCAGTGTACCGGCGTTGCGCCTTCTTTATAAGAAAGAGTATCGATGTGAACTTCATCCGCAACCATGAACGCGGAATAGAATCCCAGACCAAAATGACCGATCATATCATCTTCTGTTGTCTTGTCTTTATATTTTTCAAGAAACTGTGTCGCACCTGAAAAAGCAATCTGTGTAATATACTCTTCTACTTCATCTGCTGTCATACCAAGTCCGTTATCCGTAAATTTCAACGTCTTTTCTTCCGGATTCACTTCAATCCGGATGGCTGGCTTATAACCATCCGGAAGCTGAAATTCTCCCATCATATCCAGCTTCTTTAACTTCGTGATCGCATCACATCCGTTCGATACCATCTCACGGGCGAAAATATCGTGATCAGAATACACCCATTTCTTTATGATCGGAAATATGTTCTCACTGCTGATTGACAAACTACCTTTTTTTGCTTCCATTTTTACCACTCCTGTTTATTATATTTTTTATTTACATTAAAGTCTTCGTTTTGTTCAAAAGATATGATAATACCGAAAAAAATAAAAGTCAATAGGAAATTAGCACTCTTTCAAAAAGAGTGCTAACAATTCTGTGAAATTTATAAACTTTTTATTAAATCGCATTTCCTTTTATTCGATACTTTTTAGTGATTCCACCATATCGATTTTCTTGATTTTAAAATACATAATTCCGTTTACGATCATGGAAAATGCTATCGTAAACAACAGACTGTATATGTAACTCGGGAAATTAATATTCCTTCCAAACATTGCCGCATCCACTTCCACAGTCTGAATGATGAACAGATGCAGGACCCTGCCCAGTCCTACACCGACCAGCGCACCGATCAGTGTCAGCAGGATATTTTCACGATACACATAACCTGCAACTTCCGGATTATAAAAGCCAAGCACCCGTAAGGTTGCCAGTTCTCTCTTTCTTTCTGCAATATTGATCGTATTCAGATTATAGAGTACAACAAATGCCAGCATTCCGGCAGATATAATCAGTACTACGATTACCAGATTCAGACTTCCGAGCATATCATCCAGCTGTTTTTCAATGTCATGCATATAGCCGACACTTAAGACTTCCTCCTGTGCAAGTATATCCTGTCCTGCATCTTCCAGGTCTTCCTTGGAGTAAGAGTCGTCTACTGCAAAGAATACGCTGTTATACTCCGGTTTCTCCCCGTACACTTTCTCGTAATACTTCGGAGTCATGTACATGTAATGTCCCATGTAGTTCTCGCAGATATGATCGATCCTTACCTCCTTATTTCCATTCTCTTTATCCCTGATACAAATGGTATCGCCCACTTTGGCATCCAGAAGTTTTGCCGTTTTTTCACTGATAATCACTCCGTCGTCTGACAGATGATACACCTCTTTTGTTTTTCGATCCCGAAAATGAACATAATCATCTGCATTCTCAGAAGAACTTAAGATACACTGATAAGTATCTCTTTCTTTCTTCCCATTGGCAAGCGTGATTTTCTTCATATCCGCTTCCATGAACCGGGCCAGATCATCATCTTCTTCGAGGTACTGTATCAGATGTTCTCTGTCTTCCTCCGTCAGGTCTTCCTGCAGGTAGATACTTCCATCGTACACCTGAATTTCTGCATACTGGAGATCTGCAATCTCATATACCGAATCACGCAGTCCAAATCCAACCAGCATCAGTGCCATACATCCACTGATTCCAAAAATCGTCATAAAGAACCGTTTTTTATAACGCATCAGATTACGAACCGTCGACTTCCATGTAAAGTTCAGATGTTTCCAGACAAATGAAATATGCTCAAGGAAAACGCGTTTTCCTTTTTTGGGCGCCGGCGGACGCATCAGTACGGCCGGCTGAGCCCCCAGCTCCCGATAACACGCCAGAAGTGTTGCGATTGTTGTGCATGCGATTGCCGCTACCGATGCCATTGCTGCATATGTCCAGTCATACGGCACCAGAATCTTCGGAATATGCCGGTATAGAATCCCATATGCATATATGATAATATATGGCAGAATCTTTTCACCCACCAATACGCCAAAGACACTTCCACCAACCGTTGCAAGAAGTGCGTATCCCAGATATTTCGCAGCAATCGTAAATTTACCATATCCAAGAGCCTTCATTGTTCCGATAGAGATTCTCTGCTCTTCCACCATACGGGTCATACTGGTCAGGCTGATCAGCGCTGCCACCAGGAAGAAGATGACCGGAAATACTCTTCCTATCGCTCCGATTCGTTCTGCATTTTCTCCAAGTCCGTTATACTCTGTCAAGGTACTTCTGTCATATACATACCATTTCGGAGATTCAATTTTGGCAATTTCTTCTTCTGCATCTGCAATCTCGGCTTCTCCGTCTGCAATCTCAGCTTCCGCTTCTGCCTTTCCCTCTTCATATTCTGTTCTGGCATCTGCAAGCTTCGCTTCATTCTTCGCAATCTCAGCTTCTCCGTCTGCCAGTTCCTTTTCGCTGTCCTGTATTTCCTTCCATCCGGACTGAATCTGAGCCTGCCCGTCTTGCAGCTTCTGATCAGCCTGCATAAGCTCTGCTTCACTCGCATCCAACTGCGCCTTTGTACTATCAAGCATCTTCTGTGTCTCCAGAAGCTGCTGTTTTGCTGCCTCCAGATTCGCCGTCTGCTCCTGATAGATCTGCTCCTGTGCATCCAGAGCTGCTTTCATCTGTTCTGCCTGCATCAGCAGTTCCTGATTGTCCTCTTTCCATTTTTCGTATTCCGGTGTTCCCTCCTGCGGACTTTCAGGAATCATGGCAAGAAGCTGCTCATATTCTATCCAAGAAGCATCCAGACTCTGACGCATCAGCTCAAGTCCCACTTCACCTTCTTTGATCTGTGCCTCCGCCTGTGCCTTTCCCGCTTCAAACTGTGCCAGTCCTGATTCGTATGCCATACGTCCTTCTGCAAGCTGCTGCACTCCGGACTGATACAGCGCTTTTGCCGCATCCAGTTCCTGTTGTTTTTCTGCCAGAGTAGATTTTGCATCTGCAATCTGTTGCCTGCCGTCACTGATCTTCTGCTTTGCATCATCCAGCTGCTTCTTAGCATCTGCAAGTTCCTGCGCTGCATCATTTAACTCTTTTTCAGCTTCCTGCTTTCCATCTTCCAGTTCTTTTCTGGCATCTGCAAGCTTTTCATTTGCCTCATCCACAATCTCCTGCCTGCGTACAGATGCTCTTTCATCCGTAATGGCTTCTATATGATCCATTACCTCTTCCACGCAGTCTTCATATTCGTCCGAAAAAGCAAGCAGCTTTTCCGCTCCTTCCACCCGGACGTATACTTCTGTATACACATCCAGATCAAAGGTGCTCTCCGGAACGATAAGAAACGCATCTATATTACCGGTACCGATCGTTGTACTTCCTCGTCCGTAAGATATGTAGCAGGGGCTGTTTCCTCTTCCGACCACCTTAAGTTTTTCTGTTTTTAAAGTATCTGACACCGGATCATCTGTCCCGCTCTCCAGTGTGATCACATCTCCGATCTGATAATCCGATTCATCATCCGCCAGACATTCTCCCACTTTCTCAGGGAGTCTTCCTTCACTGACCGTGACTTCATTCATCTGTTCCTGTAAAGACATGACATGCAGTACCGTCTGCTCATCTTCTACATTGTACAGAAAATCCGCACTGTAGGCCCCCTCGGCATCTGCAACTCCTTCTACCTCTTCTATTGCCTTTACGTCATCCTCTGTTACCCCATAAGTACTGAGTGCTTTGATATCCATCAGGCTGTCGCCGTCAAAATACGCATCTCCGGTAATCCTCATGGATGGTTCTGCCGCCCGGATTCCGGAAAAAAATGCCACTCCCAGCGCAACAATAAAAAGAATGGACAGAAAGCGCCCCGGACTTCTCCTGATCTCCATATAAAAATCTTTACGCGTTACTTTTTTCTTCATCTTTCGTTCCTACCATTCTATTGTCTCAACAGATACCGGATGTTCATTTCGGATAATCCTGGATACTTTTCCATTTTTAATCTTGATCACTCTATCTGCCATCGGTGCAATTGCCGAATTATGTGTGATCAGAATGACCGTCATTCCTTTTTCTCTGCAGGTATCCTGCAAAAGCTTTAAGATTGATTTTCCGGTATTATAATCCAGCGCTCCTGTCGGCTCATCACAGAGAAGAAGTTTCGGATTTTTCGCAAGTGCTCTTGCAATCGATACTCTCTGCTGCTCTCCGCCTGACAGCTGTGCCGGAAAATTGTCCAGTCGATCTCCCAGTCCAACCTCTTCCATGACCTGTGCAGCATCCATCGGATTTTTACAGATCTGAAGCGCCAGTTCTACATTCTCCAGCGCGGTCAGATTGGGAATCAGATTATAGAACTGGAACACAAAACCAATATCATCTCTCCGATAGGCCGTTAACTGCTTCTGCGAATACCCGGCAATATCTTCTCCGTCTACGATCACTTTTCCTTCTGATGCGGTATCCATGCCGCCCAGAATATTCAGCACCGTAGTCTTACCGGCACCACTTGGCCCTACTACCACAGCAAACTCTCCCTTTTGAATCTCAAAATCAATACCTGCCGCAGCCATAATCTCAACTTCGCCCATCCGATATATCTTTTTCACACCCTCCAGGGTAACAAATCCACTCATATTTGCTCCTTTCGTATATACATCCCGCCATTATTTCTTTATATTATAACACGTATAACAGACGAATAAGGAAACTTAATAATTAAATTATTCTAAAGTTCCGCCTGCGCTATCCCTTCTGTTTCAAGTATCGTAAACTGTGGAAAGGAATCTGGCCCGAATCTATAAGAGCCCGGGAGACAGACAGCATTCTGTCCATCTCCCGGGCTCTTATAGATTCGTGGTCTGATTTTATCATTCTTTGCCGTTGAAGCAATATGTACATACTTTACAAGGTTCAATGCCGATAGAAGCAAGCAGATCATCCAGTCTGTGGTATCGCAGCGTCGTGAAATTCTGCTGTTTGCGGATATCCTCTATCATCTGCGCATATTTACAGCTGCACGGATTTGCATATTCCTCAAGCACTTCCTTTGATACATCGTCTCCTTCGCGTTTTCTGATCATCTGTCTGGCGATCAGCTCCATCTCTGACTTGGAACGTGAAAAGTTCAGGTACTTACATCCATACATGATCGGTGGGCATGCAGGACGAACATGTACTTCCTTGGCTCCGCTCTGATACAGGAATTCTGTCGTCTCGCGAAGCTGTGTTCCACGTACGATAGAATCATCAATCAACAGGAGTTTCTTATCCTCAATCAATGCATGTACCGGAATCAGTTTCATACGCGCAATCAGATTCCTCTGATTCTGATTGGTCGGCATAAAAGAACGCGGCCATGTAGGCGTATATTTGATAAACGGTCTTGCATACGGGATACCCGATTCATTGGCATATCCGATCGCATGTGCAATTCCGGAATCCGGAACACCTGCAACAATATCCGGATGAACAGAATCTCCATCTCTTTTTGCCAGCATACTTCCGCATCGATAACGCATCTCTTCCACATTGACTCCCTCATAGGAAGAAGTCGGATATCCATAGTATACCCACAGGAAAGAGCAGATCTTCATCTCTTCCTTCGGAGCACTCAGCGTCTCAACACCTTCCGGAGTAACAAATACAATCTCTGCCGGTCCCAGTTCCTTGTAATCAACATATCCAAGATTAATATATGCATGACTTTCAAAAGAAACACAGTATGCATGATCCTTACGGCCGATCACAAGCGGTGTTCTTCCGTAACGGTCTCTGGCAGCATAGATTCCCTCCTGCGTCAGAATCAATAGTGTCATAGAGCCGTCCACCAGTTCCTGTACATATTTGATACCTTCCAGAATGGAATCTTTTTCACAGATCAAAGCAGCAATCAGCTCTGTAATGTTAATCTGCCCATTCGTCATCTCCTGAAAATGAGAATGTGCGCTGTCATACAACTGCTTCAGCAGTTCATCGTAATTATTGACCTTTCCAACAGTTGTAATTGCAAAACTTCCAAGTTTTGAACGGATCAACAGCGGCTGAGGCTCAAAATCAGAGATACATCCGATTCCAAGATTTCCCTTCATTTCCCCTACATCCCGATCAAACTTAGTACGAAACGGAGTATTTTCAATATTATGGATTGCTCGATTGAATCCCCCTTCTCCATATGTTGCCATTCCTCCGCGCCTTGTTCCTAGATGAGAATGATAATCCACACCATAAAAAAGTTCAAGTACACAGTCTTCCTTTGATGCTACACCAAAAAAACCTCCCATATGACATCTCCTTTTCTATTGTCTTGTTTTATTTTTATTTCCCAAAATGTTTTTGCATCCCAAATTGTAGCACAGATTGTAACCATATGTCCAGAAGTCTGCGTACACTCTGCGAAATGCTCTTCTTATTTTAACATTTCTTTTAATTTTTGATTTACCATTCCTGGATTTGCCTTTCCTTTCATGGCCTTCATCGTCTGACCCACCAGTGCGCCAAGTGCCTTTTCTTTTCCTCCTCTGTAATCTGCAACTGCCTGTGGATTATCTGCAATTACTTTCTCCAGAACAGCCTCCAGTGCACCTTCATCATTCACTGTTTTCAACCCGTGTTCTTCCACATACTGATCCGGATCTACATCTTTTGCAAAAATCTGCTCAAACACCTCTTTTGCTACGGAACTGTTGACCGTTCCTGCTTCTGTAAGTTCAATCAGCTTTGCAAGATTCTCCGGCGAAAATCTGATATCTTCCGGCTCCATTCCCTGTTCTTTTAAGAGACGCATCGTCTCCACCATGAGCCAGTTGGATACCTTTTTGGGCTTTCCACAGATGGCAGTCGTTTTCTCAAAAATATCCGCCATATGTTTTGATTCCGTGATAATCTCTGCATCGTATTGCGGAATATCAAATTCCTTTTTGTAACGCTGAAGCTTCTCATCACGGAATTCCGGCTGCCGGGATCTGATCTTTTCAATCCATTCATCACTGATCACGATCGGTACAAGATCCGGTTCCGGGAAATAGCGATAATCCTGTGCGTCCTCCTTGGAACGCATCGCATGTGATGATTCTTTGTTATCATCCCATCTTCTGGTCTCCTGAATAACCGCTTTTCCGGCCTCAATCAGCTCAATCTGGCGTTCGCGCTCTCCTTCGATGGCTCTTGCAATCGCCTTGAAAGAGTTCAGGTTCTTCATCTCTGTACGGGTCCCGAATTCTTTTGTTCCTGCTTCTCTGACGGACAGGTTTACATCTGCTCGCATCGATCCTTCCTGAAGCTTACAGTCGGAAGCGCCAAGATACTGGATAATCGTGCGTAGTTTTTCCAGATATGCGATTACCTCATCCGCGGAGCGCATATCCGGTTCTGACACGATCTCAACCAATGGTACACCGCTTCGGTTGTAGTCAACCAGAGAAGTATCATCCCATTCATCATGAATCAGTTTGCCCGCATCCTCTTCCATATGCATTTCATGGATGCGAACCTTCTTTCTGGTATCTCCGACTTCAATCTCTACATATCCATTTCTGGCAATCGGCAGATACAGCTGTGAAATCTGGTAATTCTGCGGATTGTCCGGATAGAAATAATTTTTTCTGTCAAATTTACATACCTTTGTAATATCACAATTCGTTGCCAGACCTATCGCCATTGCATATTCTACTACCTGTTTGTTTAACACGGGAAGAGATCCGGGCATACCGGTACATACCGGACAGGTGTGTGTATTTGGCGCACCTCCGAATTCCGTACTGCAGGAACAGAATATTTTCGTCTTAGTTGCAAGTTCCACATGGACTTCCAGTCCGATAACGGTTTCATATTGCTTTGCCATGATTATCTTGCCTCCTTTGCGATCTCTGGTCTTTCATATGTCTTTGTCTGTTCAAATGTATATGCTGCGCGGATAATCTTATTTTCCTCAAAACAGTTTCCGATGATCTGCATACCAACCGGCAGTCCCTTCGTATCCTTCCCGACCGGGATCGTGATTCCCGGAAGGCCCGCAAGGTTCACGGATATCGTATAAATATCTCCCAGATACATTTTAATCGGATCACTTAAGCTCTTTCCAATCTCAGGAGCTGTTGTCGGTGCTGCCGGAGCAATGATCACATCATATTTTTCAAATGCCCGATCAAATTCCTGCTTGATCAGTGCCTTCGTCCGAAGTGCCTTCAGATAATATGCATCATAGTATCCGGAGCTCAGAACGAATGATCCGAGCATAATTCTTCTCTTTACTTCCGGTCCGAAACCTTCGGAACGTGTCTTTTTATACATATTATGAAGTCCTTCATATTCTTCCGTACGATATCCGTACTTGACACCGTCAAATCGTGCAAGATTAGAGCTTGCTTCTGCAGATGCGATGACATAATACGCAGGAATCGCATATTTCACCAGATTCAGATCAAATTCTTCTACGATTGCTCCTTTTCCTTCCAGCACCTTTACTGCATTCAGGATAGACTCTCTTACTTCTGCATCCAGGCCATCACCAAAGTAGCTTCTCGGAATTCCGATCCGCATCCCCTTCACGTCACTTTTCAGTGCACTTGTAAATCCATAAGTTTCCCGCGCAATGGATGTACTGTCTTTTAGATCATAAGATGCAATCGCCTCCAGAATCGTTGCGCAGTCTGTAACATCTTTCGCAATCGGTCCGATCTGATCCAGAGAAGATCCATAAGCGACCAGACCATAACGGGATACCGTTCCGTACGTCGGCTTAATGCCGACAACTCCACAGAAGGAGCTTGGCTGACGAATGGAACCACCTGTATCAGATCCCAGTGCGTACGGGCATTCTTCTGCTGCAACCGCTGCGCAGGAACCACCGGAAGATCCACCCGGAACATGATTCAGATTCCATGGGTTCTTCGTTGCACCATAGTAAGATGTCTCCGTGGTACTTCCCATGGCAAATTCATCCATATTCGTCTTGCCAATGATGACAGCGCCTGCCTTTTCCAGATTCAGCACCGCTTCTGAAGTGAATGTCGGTCTGAAGTTTTCCAGTATTCTGGAACTGCAGGTCGTCAGCATATCTCTGGTACACATATTGTCCTTGATCGCAACCGGAACACCTGCAAGCGGACCGGTAAGAATTCCGGCATCAATCTGTTTCTGCACTTCTTCTGCACGCTTCAACGCTCCTTCTTTATCGATCGTCACAAAGCTGTGCACATCTTTTTCTACTTTTTCTATCTGTGCAATGGAGGCTTTCACGGCATCCACTACAGATATTTCTTTTGCTTTGATCTTTTTCCCCAGCTCTACCGCCGTTAAGCTTGTGATATCCATACTGCCATTTCCTCCTATCCAATCGTCTTCGGTACTTTAAAGCTCTGGTCTTTCTGAAGTGGTGCATTGGCAAGGGTGTCTGCACTTCCATCTCCATTCGCCACTACATCCTCCCGAAATACATTGTGGACCGGAAATACATGGGACATTGGTTCAATCCCCTCCGTATCCAGTTCATTTAGTGTATCAATATAATCCAGCATCTTTTCCATGTCAGCCTTGGCATCCTCTTTTTCCTGACCGGACAGTTCCAGTTTTGCAAGAATACCTACATATTCAATGGTCTCATCTGATATTTTATTTGCCATTCTTTTTTCCTCCTGATTTCCTTCTCTCTCTACTAAGGCTCCAATCTGCTCAGGTCTCTTGGGAACAATGTTGTCTCTCTTACATTATCTTCCCCGATCAGCTGCATTGTCAGACGTTCCAGACCGATTCCCAGACCTCCGTGAGGCGGCATCCCATGTTTGAAGGTCGCCAGATACTGCTCCATGCCCTCTTCTGACATGCCCCTTGCCGCAATCTTCTCTGTCAGCATCTTATAGTCATGAATACGCTGTCCGCCGGTTGTAATCTCAAGCCCCCGGAACAACAGATCAAAACTTAACGTATATCTGGTATCCTCCGGATCATCCATTGCATAAAACGGACGCTTTTTGGACGGATAATGTGTCACAAATACAAAGTCACTGTCCCACTCTTCTTTTGCATAACGTCCGATCAGTACTTCTTCTTCCGGCTCCAGGTCAAATGGGTTTCTCATTTTATGACCATACTTTTCAGCTACCAGTTCTTTAATCTCTTTAAACGGAACTGCCGGAATCTGATCCACCTTCGGAAGTGTCACTCCGAGGATCTTTAACTCTTTTGCATACTCCTTATCCAGAAGCTCCATCGCATACTGCAGAAATCCTGTTTCCATCGCCATGATATCTTCAAAACCATCAATATATCCCATCTCGAAATCAAGGCTGGTGTATTCATTCAGATGGCGTTTTGTGTTATGTTTTTCAGCACGGAATACCGGCGCAGTCTCGAACACTCTGTCAAATACGCCTACCATCATCTGTTTATAAAACTGTGGGCTCTGTGCCAGTACTGCCGGTCTGTGAAAATATTCCAGTTTAAAAATATTCGCTCCGCCCTCAGCTCCTTTTGCACCGATCTTCGGTGTATGGATCTCCGTAAATCCCTGGCTGTACAGAAAATCCCGGAATGCTCTGGTAAGTCCTTCCTGTATTCTGAACTTTGCACGTTCTCTGATATTTCTAAGAGAAATAGAGCGATAATTCAATTTTGCCTCAAGAGACGTATTTAACTTCCATTTGGATATTGCAAGCGGCATCATCTCATCTGCCGGCTCACTTAATATCCTCAGTTTTTCCATACGGACTTCAATTCCGTTTGGTGCTTTCTCATTTGCCTCCAGAACACCTTCTACCTCTATCGTTGCCGCTTCCTGAATCTCTTTCAGATCAAAATCTGCAGTTCCTTCTTCATATACACACTGAAGAAGTCCTTCTCTTTTTCTCAGGATCACAAATGCCACGGTACCCATATCGCGGATCGTATGAACCGCACCGTTTACCTTAACTATTGATCCCTGTACTGTCTGTTCCATCAATTCGCTGATTTCCAGTGTTTCTTTTGGCTGAACGCCTGTTAAATAATCCATGCTGTTTTCCTCCTTTTCTTCCCGGGACGAATAGCTGGCAAAAAAAGAACCGTCCCGGAATACATACGTATTCCGGGACGGATATCATCTTCGCTATCCGCGGTACCACCCGCATTGAACCCAGCATCGGGTTCCTCTCTTGCGCGTAACGTGCGCCAACGTACTGACCTACTTAAGTTCAATCAGTCTGCTCCGGAGTGTTCCCTATTGTTCTTATTCCTCAAGTGGCGCTCTCAGTCGGTGACGCCTCATTCCTGTCAAGTTCCAAAGAACAGAGTCTCTTTCATCGCTTTACTTTGATAAATTGAAATTTTTAATATATGTTAGCACATGTGTTTTTTGTTTGCAAGGGAAAATTTTCATTTTTTTATATTTAAACCATTTTTTCACACCGTAGAATCCATATTTGATCTCTTTGGCATCTCCACATTCATCCAGGTATCATATATATTCCTTTTAAAGGCCTGTTCTTCCAGAATCACAGGAAGATTACATTCCTGTCTCCCGTTCCCGGACGCACGCAGATATCCCGTCTTCAGATCCTCCCCCGAAAAATCATATCTGTCTTTCACATCAGCAAACAGCTCCGGATGCATCAGATAGACTGCAGCCGTAACATCCCAGTTATAAAATCCCTGGATTCCATAATCCTCCTGGTTATAGCCAAACCAGTAATCTGTGCGTTCCCGAATATATTTCGCAATATCTCTGTCACTTGTAAACAGTTCTTTTTTATATTCTTCTTTCGTAAAGAGCACTTTCAGACAATTGTTCCCTGTGATAACAGAAACACGTCTGCCCTTTTCCAGAACCGTAAGAGACGCAAGCGGGTCACAGGAAAAATTGAGCTCATTCATCACCTTTTTTTCAAAAATCAGCGGCTCCGTAATCCCACCCATCAGCACGATCTCTTTTACATTTTCAAAAAACTTCGAATCCTGAAGATAAGCACCTCTTATATTCGTCAGAGAACCCGTCGCCAGAATCGACAGCTCTCCTTGGTACTTACGCGCCATATCGGCAAGATAATCCGCAGCCTCGCTCTGATAAGCACCCGCACAGTTTCCGCCTCTTTTCAAAGTAATATCTTCCCTTCCGATTTCCTTTAACATCTTTTGAATCGTCTGATGAACCGTCTCAATATTACTGTTTCCAAATGTCGATGTAATCCCATGAACGATCGCATCCTTACATCCAAGCAGATACAGCAGTGCAAGCCCGTCATCCACATCACAATTCCTTACACCAAACGTATTATCACAATCATATACAATATGTTTCATTGAAAATAAACCACCTCTTTCTCGTTCACGGCAATTCCTGCATGATCCCCGATCTTCAGATTTCTTACACGTCTTTCATTCCCGGATACCGAACAGATCACCAGACTCTCTGAAGTCTTGATACTGATCTCAGCCGTCTCACCCATAAATTCTATTTTTTCAATCGTACCACATTCTCCCGCATCGACCAACCGAATACTGAAAGGACGTATCATGGCATCATATGTTCCATCCGGCATATCTGTCTTCCAGCTGCCAAGTCCACACCGGAATATCCCTTGCACAGCATTTCCCCGAAGATAATTCGTTTTTCCGAAATATTCCGCAACCGCTTTTGTCTTCGGATGATAGAAAATCTCTTCCGGAGATGCATATTGCAGGATTCTCCCCCCACTCATAAGTGCGATCCTGTCTGACATCTGAAGTGCTTCTCTCTTATCGTGTGTCACCAGAATCGTTGTAAGCTTCCATTCCTGATGCAGCCTTTTTACCAGAGCTCCCATCTCCATTCTCAGTTTCTCATCCAATCCGGAAAATGGTTCATCCAGAAGCAGTACTTTTGGCTCTGCCGCCAAAGCTCTTGCAAGAGCCACTCTTTGAAGCTGCCCTCCCGACATCTCCTTCATACGTCGATCTCCGTAACCGGACAGCTGAACATCTTCAAGAAGCTTTTCCACACGTTTTTTTTGTTCTTTTTTCGGCACTTTCTTCAATTGCAGGGCAAAGGATATGTTTTTTTCTACTGTCATATGCGGAAATAATCTCAGATCCTGAAATACGATGACCGTCCCCCGTTTTTCCGGTGCCACATGATCCATCTTCTGCCCGTCTATACTGATCGACCCGTCTTCTGTCTCCAGCAGTCCTGCAATACTTTTCAGCAATGTAGTTTTTCCACAGCCAGATGCACCAAGGAGTGAGACAAATTCTCCTTCTTTGATCTCCAGACTGACGTCATGAAGAATCTCCTCTTTCTGCAGTTTTATACTCAAATTCTCTATTTTAAGGCTCATGCTTTCTCCTAACTGTTCTATGAATAAAATTCTGTACTGTTATTTTTGCTGACTTTTCCCGCAGTCCATTCAAATATTCCAAACAACACCAGAGTAATCCCAAGAAAAATCACACTGTAAACACATGCAATATTTCTGTCTCCTCCCTGCAGATACGGAACCATTACGATTGTAAAAGTTTTTACCTGCCCGCCACCAATCAGCAGCGTCAGAAAATACTGGCTGAAAGATACGATATAAGCCATGCTGAATGCTGACAGAAGAACCGGCACCAGAAGCGGAAGAGTAACTCTGAAAAACGCCTGACCTTCAGAAGCTCCAAGCACTCTTGCCTGTTCTTCCAGTCCATCTCCCAACGCCTCCGTCCCATCCATCAGAAGCCGGACCGCATACGGAAGAGAACAGACCAGATGTGCACATATAACTCCCCAAACCGTATTATTCCATCCAAGTTTAATAAACGTAACCTGAATTCCCATGGCAAATACCGTCACCGGAACCATAAATGGCAGGATGGAACAGAAATACAAAACGTCCCTCCCCTTAAATTGATACAGCACCAGTGCCCTTGCAGTCATTGTTCCTATAACAACTGCCAATGCCGCCACCGCCAGTGAGATGAATACACTCGAAAGCATCATCTGCCCCAGCCGGGTGGATTTTCTGAGTATTCCCTCTACTGCACGGAATGAAAATACCTGCGGAAGAATGTCCGGCCATGCCCATCGCTCTGTAAATGCCCAGATGATCATCCATACCACAGGAACAACAATCAGCAGTGCAAAAAACATCAATATAATTTTTATCATCCTATTATTTCTTGTTTTCATTTTTTATCAGACAGCCCCTTTATATTTTTCTTCATCAATATAAAATAAGCCACTGCACAGAGCAGGGATATCATAATAATGATTCCATTCAGAGCCATCGCATACGGACGGTGCCTGAGGTCAGGATGAATATATTGTATATATGCCAGAATCGGAAGCGCTTTTGGCGACGTTGCTCCCAGGAGCAGAGGCAGTTCATAGGCCCCCAGGGCAAATACAAATATGATCAGGAATCCGCTCAGAATTGTATTTCTGCACAGGGGAAGTGTAACTTTCCGAAACGCAGTCCATCTTCCCGCGCCAAGATTCACGGCTGCTTCTCCAAGATTATTATTGATATTGGCCATCAACGCAATCGTAAAATACACAATAAAAGGAATCTCCTTCCACAGATATGCCAGGATAATTCCCATTCCATGCGTATCATAGATAAACACAGGAAAATCCTTCTGATCCCGGATCATACCAAGTGCATATGCACATCTTGCCAGAAATCCATTCTGTGACAGAATATTGATTACAAACAAAGCCACAACAACATGGGGCACTGTAATCGGCAATTGAACGATCCTCATCATCAGACCTTTCGCCTTATCACTCATTACCAGAAGCATACACAGAAAAACCCCCGCCACTGTTGCCAGCAATGCCGAGGTGAATGCAATATATAAACTGAAAAAAACGGATGTTAACATATCCGGTCTGGTCAATACTTCTTTATAATACTGCAGTGTTGGTTCCGTTAAATCAAATGCTGGAATCACCCCCAGACTTTGGATGATTCCAGTACATAATCCTATAAAAAACAATAATGTAAGTATTATTTGCGGAACTAACAACAGATATGGTGTCAGTCTCTTTCGCATTATTTGCCAACGACCTCTTCTTCCCAGATTTCTTCAATGATCGGAACCAGTTCGGCCGGCATTTCCGGAAGACGTTTCGCCAGAAGCTCATCCTGCGGAATCGTGCCTTTTCCCAGGTCTACTTTATCAAATTCTTCTTTCTGTTCGTCCGAAAGCTTATCATAATCAACAACCGGCAGTACTTTCAGTGTGTTGTATCTGTCCGCCTGAATCTCCGGTGACATCATTTCATTGATGGCAACCATTGCTCCGGCTTTATTCTGAGAATTTGCCGCAATTGCCATAAAGTTCGTATTGCCAATCGTACCTTTATCAAACTGGAATGTCTGAGTTGTTTCCGTGTAAGTGCCTTCCTCAATCTTCACAGCTGTCGCAAAGGCATCATACGTTACATTTAATATCACTTCTCCATCTGCAAACATATTATCAAGAGTCGTGGACGAATCCGGGAAAGTCTTTCCTTCATTCCACAGATAAGGATTCAGTTGTCTCAGGTATTCCATAGCCGGTTCCACTGCTTCTTTCACGGTCTCTTTGTCAGCTTCCATGTTAAGGAACTGTTCATAGCCACAGATTTCATAGATAATGCTTCGAACAAACACACTCCCCGTAAAATCCGGAAGGGCCGGATAGGTAACTTTGCCCGGATATTTTTTTACGAATTCCAGAAGTTCTTCCGCACTCTTTGGAAATTCAGATGTCACAGCAGTATCTCCAACCAGAACCATCTGGGCCTTCCCGTAAGGCGCTTCATAGCCCTCGATCGGATACGCAAAATCCAGCGTAACATCTTCAGACTCAGTATCAATATAATCATTAAAATTCGGAAGCCTGTCTGTAAACGGTCCATAAAGCATATTATTTTCCTTCGCAGACTGGAAATTTTCTCCGTTGATCCAGATCATATCGATGCTTCCGTCTTCCTCACCGGCCTGTATTTCACCAGACAACTGACTTAAGATCTGATCAATGTCCATCGGTACTCTTTCCATCGTAATATCATACTTTTCTTTCATCTGAGGTGCAAATACATCATCCAGCCATTCATTCAGCTTTTCATCTCCACCCCAGCCATAAAAGGTCACCGTAGATCCCTTTGCAGCTTCTTTCAATTCATCGAAACTCATTTCTTCTATCGATTTTTCACTATTGCTGTCATCATTTCCGGAAGCATCCTCGCTTTTGCTTCCACACGCTGCAAGCGACAACGTCATCAATGCAGCTAAAACAACAGATATTATTCTTCTTTTCATACGTATCTTCTCCCCGTAAGTATTATTTCGCTTTTTTCTTCTGCCGCTCTGAATAAACCTGTTTCAGAAGAACGATCAGAGCTGCAAGTGCAAACAGGATGAACAATGCCGATACCAGCATCTTCGCTCCACCTGTCAGCATTCCTCCCACATAGGAGTATACGATTGTTGCCGGAAGCTGACCGATTCCCGTCGCAAGGAAAAAGCTCCCGAACGACATCGATGTAAGGCCTGCCGCATAACTTACAATATCAAAGGAAATAAAGGGAAGAAGCCTTGCTATTAATATGCTGAGCTGACCGTGTTTGTCAAAGAACTCATCAATCTGTTCCAGCCCAGCCTTACTGGTAAGCTTTTCCACCACATCACGTCCCAGGATTCTTGCAATAAAGAAACAGACTGCGGCCCCTGCCATGGCACTTGACCAGGACAGGATTGCTCCTTTCCACCATCCGAACAGACTTGCATTGGCAAAAGTAATCAAAAAAGCCGGAAGCGGTGCCGCTATTGACTGTAAGATCATCAATGCAAATGATACCAGAACTGCATACACGCCATAAGATGCAACAAATTCTCTTACCACCGTAAAATCTCCGCTTGCGAACATTTTTACAATATTATTCATCGTCCGATTGACAGACGGGATAAAATAATATGCACCAATCGCAGCTACAATTAATACAATTACAATAATTTTCCCCGTCCATGACTTTTTATTCGTATTCTCTTCCATTTCTTATCTCCATCTGATCCCGCCGTTATTCAAGTTCTCCGACTGCTGCCCATCTGTAGAAGGATTCATCATAATTCTTCACCTGCTCAAAACCACACATTTCCATGACAAGCTGCATATACGCAGAACGGATTCCTCCTGTGCAATAGGTTACAATCTGATCGTCCTGAGACAGTCCCGCATCTTCAAACATCTGTGTAAGTTCAGCATTCGTCTTTAATGTAGAATCCTCCTGAAACAGATCTGTAAAACGGATGTGAACCGCTCCCGGAAGATGTCCTCCATTCGCTTCTCCGTACAGAATCTCTCCGTTATATTCTTCGTCTGCACGAACATCCACTACTTTATAACTGTCATAATTTTCCTGAAGTTCATCTGTATTGATGACATGTGTTTCATCAATTGCATCAACTGTAATCTCACATGGCTGTGGCTGTGAAGCCCCCTGCTGCATCTTGGCACCGGCTGCTTTCAGGCCCTGAAATCCACCATTCACGATCTTTACATCTTCATAACCGGCAGCGAGAAGTTCCCATGCAATACGGCCATCATCTCCCCAGCCTTCATCTGCAGCTGCAAATAAGATAATCTCTTTCTCTTTATCCAGACCAAGTTCACCCAGTCTCTGACCGAGGCGTTCTGTATCCAGGATACATCCCCAGTTTGCATCGCCGGGAGCACCGTCTTCACAGGTTGCAAGATACTGCCATGTTGTTGCGATCGCACCTTCTACCGTTTCTTCTGCAGCTGCCTCTTCTCCACGGGCATCTACGAGAATCACATCTTCACTGTTCATATGTTCGATTACATAATCAGTGTTAACAACATACTCTCCGGTAAACTCATCTGCAACTTCCTCTTCATCCGTTTCTTCTTCCTGCTCTTCTGTTTCTGTTGTTTCTTCCACTTCTTCCTTAGGAGCTTCTTCTTTCTTGGATTCACAGCCCGCAATGCCGGCTATCATAACCATCGCAAGAAACAGTGCAGCATATTTCTTCATTCTTCTCATCATTTTACCTCCCAGTTTAATCAATTTGTTCATTCTATTCTATCATCGTATCCCCTGTCAGTCTAATTGTTTGCATCTATGTGTGTTATAGATATTATCTATGGGTAATAAACTCCTGTATCATCGAAAGGAACTCGTCTTCCAGATACTGATCCAGTTTCTGTCTCGTTGATTCATTAACAATAAGCTTATCCGGCTGCTGGTACTGTACCCATGCCATTGCACACCATGTAACTCCGCGCAGACAATTGATCTGCGCATACAAAAGCGCTCTTTCCTTCAATCCCTCCGTTGGATATCTCCCATTCACCTTTTCAATATATCCATCCAGAAATCGTTCCATCTCAGGAACCGTCAAGATCACATCCGTCTTCCAGAACGTTGTTGTTGGTGCAATAAAATGCCCGAGATCCTGTGCCGGATCTCCATACAAAGGTTTTTCCCAGTCTATCAGGTAATCTCTTTCTCCCTCAGCATTTATCAGAAAATTTGTAGAATTCAGCTCTGTATTAATACAGCAGCGATAAACAGGCCGGCAATCTACTCTTTCTATTTTTTCCCATCCATATTCCAGCAACTGCCGCAGAGTCGATTTTTTTTCTTCATCCGCAAGCGCTGATTCCATATAGACTCTGACCATTTCTTCACACTCTTCCAGAATTGCGCGCAGAGGATCCTTCGGACGTAGCAGACGATTGTCTCCATCAAGTTTCATACTGTGAATGTCTGCCAGACACCCTGCTGCCCGTTCCAGCTCAGTTCGATAATCCAGACTGTGTCCCGGAAGATATTCCATAACCAGTATCCCGTAATCCAGTATTTCTTTTTCTCCATCCACATATAAAACTTTTGGTGTCCTTCCGGTCTTTTCCAGAAGCCTTAACGCATAGCCTTCATACTCGATCTGGTCTTCCAGATGCATCTGGCTTCCACAATTAACCCGGAGCAGAAGCCTTTGACCTGTGACCGGATGCACAAACAGGTAATTGATGTTATATTCGCCCTGTGCAAGAAGCCGGTACTCCTCACATACCTGGTCCGGAAGGCCCAGCGCCTCACGATATCTTTTCCCTCTGACATATTCATATAAACCCTTTATTCTGTCCATCCGTTCTTTCCTTCTTTCTCTATCTATCTGATATCCGGATACTGCCGTGCAATTTTTTCCGCTGACACATGCTTCCTGTACTGCAGGCGAAGCCAGTGCATTTTTGCCATAACAGCTAATTTTTTGAAACTTCCTCCCTCAAATCTCCGATCTGATGAGTAGATCCGGTGCTTTGTAATCCCTGTTTTCTCTTTTCTCTTTTTTAAACTCAATGAAAACTGATAATCTTCCATGATTGGCATATCCGGAAACATTCCAACTTCAAAGAACAGATCTCTGTCAATAAAAATCCCCTGATCCCCAAACATGATCTTCCTATGTTTTGCCCTCCAGTTAGAAGCAAGCCTGCAGGTAAACATAAAAAAGTTATGTGACTGGAATGCCACCCCAAAACACCCGACTCTGTGATCTTTCATGACTTGTCGGATCTCTTCCAGTGGATGCAGCGGCAGTTCACTGTCACAATGTAAAAAAAACAGGATGTCCCCGCTACTTGCTTTTGCTCCGGCATTCATCTGATTGGCTCTTCCTTTCGGTGCATGAATGACTCTGTATTCTGTACCCAGCTTCTCAAGAGTCCGATCTGTACTTCCTCCGTCTACAAACAGAATCTCACAGTGATTTTTAAGCCCTCGCAATTGTTCTTTTAGCCTTCCCACTGTTTTTTCTTCATTGTATACCGGAATAATTATGGATATCCTGCCGGTTCGCATCAGATACTTTCCTGTATAAGTATACTGTAGATTTCGTTCTGTTCTCATACGATTCCGATATGCAGTAAGATCTTCCCTGGTATCCATATCCTCCAGCTCTGTAATTAACCCCGCCGTAATCCCCTTGCTTTCAAGACTTGCAATCGTATTTTCCAGAACACTTCCATGTCCGTAGCTTTGTTTTTCAAAAGTTTCCGCGAGAGGTTTTTTCATTCCCGTCAGATAATATCCTCCGTCCGCAGTCGGTCCGAATACCACATCATAATGATCCAGTGCCGCAAAAGCCTCTTTCAGATATTTTGCCTGAATCTCCGGAATGTCCGTACCGATCAGCACACACTTTTCATACCCCTTTTCAAGTATGTCCCGAATCGCCACATACATCCGTTGTCCAAGGTCGTCTCCCTTCTGCACTTCGAATCCTTTTGCATATTCAAAGATCTCTTCCAGAATTCCCGCCGGTCTTTCCGGTGTATAATAGACAAATACATCAGCCGCAGATCGTCTGCATGCGACTGCAATATCTTTCAGAAAATTCGTATGCAGTCTCGCACACTGCTCTGCATCAAGATACGGCATCATTCTTGTCTTGGTCTGTCCCGGAAGAGGGATTCTCGTAAATACAATCACCGCCTGATTATGCTTCTTTTTCCGTACCGTCATTCTCTGTCTTTCCTTCTTTTATATAATGTTTTTTCAAATAAAATCCGATTCCGATTACCGCAGCTGCCATAAAAAGAGCAATCCCGATATAGAGAACTCTGTTTTCCGAATCCGCCAGTCCTGCTGCACCGATCGTGTACATTGCCGTTCCCGGAAGCATAAATAACATTGAAAACAACGCATAGGTTCCTGCATCGATATCGGTGACTCCATAAGCAAAGTTTTGAAGATTATAAGGAAAAACCGGGACAAGCCTGGTGATCATTAATACAAATATCTCATTTTTCCCGGATTCATCAAACAGCCATTTTTTCAGATAACGATTCTTCATTGCCAGTGGTCTGATACTGTCTTTCAGAAAAAATCTCCCCATGAAAAAGGCCAGAATCGCTCCGATCGTCGTTGCCGCCGAGCAAAAAACAGTTCCCCATACCGGTCCGAATAATACCCCTGCAATAACTGCAAAAGTAATTCCCGGAAGTGCCAGCACCACGCATCCAACAATCGTCAGCACAATATATATGATTGCCGCCATAGCCAGATTCTGCTCTACTATTCTTTCCAGAAATTCAAGATTGTCCATATCGCCCAGATAGGAAGACCATCCGAAGACCCTGTTCAGAACAATTACAATCAGCAGAATTCCAATAAAAATCCACAATTTTTTATTCTTCATTTTCTCGCACCAATTTTCTGAATTTCTGATGCTTATCATATCATTTTCCTTCCATTCCTTCCAATAGCTATTTTCAATAACTACCGCTTGTTATCGATAAAGCCTATAAGTTTATATCCTTTTTTCAGTAAATGAGACCAATCACCAGAATCAGAAGCGGAAGGGTAAAGATGATAAAAACACTCAATAATACTGCATCGAATTATATGTAACTTCAAGACCTTTTGCTTCAATCTCCACATTATCAATATCCTCAAAATTCACCGTGACGGATGTCATTCTTCCTGTTGTAATACTCATTTAACAATATATGGTGAAACTATAGCGATTTTTTAAAAGAAAAAAGGATGCCGGCTTTTTGCCGATACATCCTTCTCTGTTTTGATATATCCTTTGATTATAAGGTGTTTATAAATCGCATAAACGCTTCTCTTCCCTCCGGTGTGCACTTATATACTCCGGCATCCTCCAATACATGTACGAATGTAATTCCAACTTCTTCTTTCAATATATCCATAACATTTTCTTCTGTGATCTTCGGATATTTCGGAAGAAATGCTTCTGCCCACTCTGCATGTTTTTCAATCTTTTCATTACTTCTGATATCCTTCTTTCCTACCAGATACTCTGCCAGAATTTCCAGTTCTTCTTTCAATCTTGCCGGCAGCACTGCAAGTCCCATAACCTCGATCAGACCGATATTTTCCTTTTTGATATTATGGTACTGTGCATGTGGATGATAAACCCCCAGAGGATGTTCTTCTGTTGTGATATTATTGCGAAGGGTCAGATCCAGCTCATACATCTCTCCCTTTTTCCTTGCAATCGGAGTAATCGTGTTGTGTGGTTCCCCGTCTGTCTCCGCGAAGATATATGCATCTTCATCCGTGTATCCCCTCCATGTATTCAGTACATGGTCCGCCAGACTGATCAGTCGTTTTTCATCTTTACTTCTGATGCGCAAAACAGACAATGGCCATTTTACAATTCCGGCTTCCACATCTTCATATCCGGGAATCGTCACCTGCTTTTCCATCGAGGCCTCAGCCATCGCAAAGGTATAATGTCCTCCCTGAAAATGATCATGGCTTAAGATAGATCCACCGACAATCGGAAGATCGGCATTGGATCCCAGAAAATAGTGCGGAAACATTTTCACAAAATCAAAGAGCTTCACAAATGTTGCTTCTTCAATCTTCATAGGAACATGCTGCCCGTTAAACACGATACAATGCTCATTGTAATATACATAAGGTGAATACTGAAATCCCCATTTGCTGTCATTGATCGTAATCGGAATAATGCGGTGATTTTCTCTTGCCGGATGATTCAGTCTGCCCGCATATCCTTCATTTTCCATACACAGAAGACATTTTGGATAGCTGCTTGCTTTTGCATTTCTTGCAGCAGCGATTGCTTTCGGATCTTTTTCCGGTTTTGAGAGATTGATCGTGATATCAATTTTGCCGTAATCCGAATCTACTTTCCATTTCATGTCTTTTTTCACTCGGTAACGGCGGATATAATCGCTGTCCTGACTCAACTTATAAAAATAATTCGTTGCTTCTTCCGGAGAAATTTCATATTTTTTTGCAAATGTTTCCTGCACCTGCGCAGGTCTTGGCACCAGACAGTTCATGATCTTTGTGTCAAAAAGATCACGGTATCCAATACTGTTCTCGATGATTCCTCTCTCCACTGCTTCATCCAACAGTGCAGCGAGTACTGGTTCAAGATCAATCTGTGTTTCATCGATATCAACATCTTCATAATCTTCTTCCCCAAATAATTCGAGCAGAAGGTTCGTCGTGTATATGCGTTCGCATTCCGGAGTCAGTCCGGTCTGGATTCCATAGGTTACCAGTTTTTTAATATTTTCATATAACATTGTTTCGATCTCCCTTTTCTTCGATGTTTTAGATTGCTTTTGCTCCATCGCCGATATCTACGACATAAAATTCTGCTTTGTGTCCGACTTTTTCTTCATAGGCTTTTCCTATCTCATCTACGAACCTTTCTACCGTATCATTCTTTACAATGCTGACGGTGCATCCGCCGAATCCACCGCCCGTAATTCTGGAGCCCAATACATGCGGCATTGCCTGCGCAAGATCAACCAGAATATCAATCTCCTTACAGGAAACTTCATAATCATCTCTGAGTGATGTATGTGATGCATTCATGAGCTGTCCAAACAGCTCTATGTCCTGATTCTTAAGCGCTTCTACCGCCCGCAGTGTTCTCTGATTCTCATACACTGCATGCTTTGCACGTTTTCTTCTTACCGGATCCTTAATTGCCTGTTTATAAGTCTCAAACTCCTCTTCTGTAAGATCTCCAAGTGTCTGAATCTCTGTTACTTCCTTCAGTTCCTTCAGGGCAGTCTCACATTCATTTCGTCTGTCGTTATACGCAGAATTCACCAGACTGTGCTTTACTTTGCTGTTGGCAATTACAATCTTTGCATCATTCAGGATAACCGGAGCATATTCATAATGCAGGGTATTGGTATCCAGGAAGATTGCATGATCTTTCTTACCCATAGCGCTTGCAAACTGATCCATGATTCCACAATTACATCCGTTAAAATTATTCTCAGAGTCCTGACCGATCAGGGCAATATCTACCATGGAAACTTCATCAAACCCAAATGTATCTCTCAGAATGATTCCTGTAAGGACTTCCAGAGATGCAGATGATGACAGTCCCGATCCATTCGGAATATTTCCACAGATCAGAATATCCATTCCTGCAGGTATGTGATATCCTCTTTTTTCAAATGCCCACATCACTCCCTTAGGATAATTGGTCCATCCCGCCTTTTTTTCCGGCACCAGTTCATCCAGACTCGATGCAATGATCCCGGCTTTTTCAAAATTCACAGAATAAAATCTCAGCTTTCGGTCTTCCCTTTTTCTTACGATTCCATAAGTTCCAAGTGTCAGTGCACACGGAAATACATGTCCGCCATTATAATCTGTGTGTTCTCCAATCAGATTCACTCTTCCCGGTGCAAAATAAGCAGATATCTCACCGCCGTTTCCATACAGTTCCACAAATTTCTGAATCAACTGATCTTTCACTTTTTTATCCTCCATTCAATGAATTTCCCTTGCATATACATATCATCTAATTTATGATTATAATGAGAACATAATCATACAGCAATAAATATATTGGACAGATTTATAAGAATATTGAGATTATCATATTGGGAGGATATTATGCAGATCAACATAGAAAAAAACCAGAAAGAAAACAAACAGCATGGGAATTATTCATTTCCTGTCCATATCAGTCCCGAAGCGATTCAGTTTTATGAGCAGGGTTCTTTTATGTGGCACTGGCATCCGGAGATTGAACTGACCTGGTTCATATCCGGACAGATGGAATACTGTGTAAATGACAAAAAATATATACTTTCCGCCGGTGAAGGACTGTTCTGTAACTGCAATGCCCTGCACTCAGGATATATGCTGGACAGTCAGGACTGCAACTACATCTCTGTCACTTTCCATCCCCGCTTTATCTATGGCTATGAAAACAGTCTGATTCAGACAAAATATATGGATTTTATCACTTCCAATGCGTCCTGGGCTTCCCTGAAACTGGATCCAAAGACACCCTGGCAGCAGAATGTCCTTGAACAGATTCAGACCATTTATCAATTATCGCTGAATCCTCCGGTGGATTATGAACTCCGGATTCACATGCTTCTTACTTCTGTCTGGCAGAATCTTTATCACTATTACTCCTCCATCCCTTCTGATGTCTCTCCTGATTCAAAACACCTGGACCGTCTCCGCAGTATTATGTCTTACGTTCAGGAGCATTCCATGGAAGATCTCTGTCTGGACGATATTGCGGACCATGTAAATATCTGCAAAAGCGAATGCTGCAGGTTCTTTAAAAAACACATGAAAATGACGATATTCGATTATCTGCTTTCGCTTCGGATCCAGAACAGTCTTCCACTGCTGATGAGTGGAGATAGTATCACAAAAATCGCTGATACGGTCGGGTTTTCCACCCCTGCTTACTATGGACAGATATTCAAAAGATACATGGGCTGTTCTCCCAGTCAGTATCGTAAAAATCATTTATCTCCATAACAATATCTTTTCCCAAAAACTGGACTGGTCATTTTCCACATAATTGGCCCTTTATCTCATTCCAGAATTATTGTAAAGTATCCTCAATTACAGAATTACTTAACAGAAAAGAGGAATGAACCATGAATACGAACTTAAAGAAAATTATAATGACTGCACTGTTTGCAGCACTTGCCTGTGTTGCAACCATGTCTATACGGATCCCGACCCCAGGAACCAACGGATATATTCATCCAGGTGACGCAGTTGTCATCTTGTCCGGTGTGATCCTTGGACCTGTATGGGGGATGGTTGCAGGCGGAATCGGATCGGCCCTTGCTGATCTGATCGGCGGATATTTTATCTATGTACCTATCACACTTGTGATCAAGGGTCTGATTGCTCTGATTGCAGGAGTCATCTACCAGAGGATCGGTAAAACATCAAAAAGCCGTTATACTGCAGTGATTCTTGGCGGCGTAACAGATATCATTCTGGTTGCCGGCGGATATTTCCTGTGCGAATCCTTTATGTACGGTGTTTCAGGCGCTGCGGCAAGTATCCCTGCCAATATCATCCAGGGAGTCGGTGGTCTGATCATTGCCTGCATACTCTATCCTGCACTGATTTCGATCCCTGATATCCGACGTACAGCATATGAAGTTCATCAATAAAAGATTCTTCTTTACAATACGTTTGAATCCCCGGAAGAAGGGACTGCCGTAAAAAACAACATCTGTCTTTTACGGCAGTCCCTTTTCCGTTTCCTCTATATTTTTTTACTCGATTCATAATCTTTCAGGGCCTGAAGCGCCTGTCCGGACATTGCATACAGGGCAATCAGATTAA
Source organism: Dorea sp. YH-dor226 (assembly GCF_039832105.1). Lineage (NCBI taxonomy): Bacteria > Bacillati > Bacillota > Clostridia > Lachnospirales > Lachnospiraceae > Dorea > Dorea sp. YH-dor226. The sequence continues at coordinate 223,547 of NZ_JBDOHS010000002.1, forward strand.
AAATTGTCATAAGCCCGATTCCTACATCTCCCAGATCCCATACAACTGTATAAGCTGCAAGTCCTCCGACAAATAGCATAATCAGCGCAAGAATTTTATAAGCTGTCTGGAAACTCCATTTGTTGCCAAACAGATAAGCAACATTTGATCTGGCATAAAACAAAATCCCTATAAATGTGGAAAAACTGAATAATCCTAATGTAATTGCAATAAAAATAACTCCAAAATTCCCAAGATGGTACTGTAGGGCTGCCTGCAAAAGATCCATTCCTGCAAGTCCATCTGTCACATTTTCCGGAACCAGAAGCATGATCATTGCTGTACAGCTGCAGATCACAATTGTATCGATAAAAACTCCAAGTGCCTGAACCAGGCCAATTTCCACCGGATGATCACTCTGAGCCGCTGCTGCCGCACAGGGCGCTGATCCGGAGCCCGCTTCATTGGAAAACAATCCACGCTTCACTCCGTTCATGATCACCGCTCCGAATCCCCCTGCCACCGCCTGTCGGATTCCGAAAGCCTCTGAAAATATTCTTTCGAATACAACCGGAAGATGTGAAAAATTCGTCACAATAATAAACAGCGTAATCAGAAAATAACATCCCGCCATAACCGGAACCATAATATCCAGTACTTTCACCGTAGCATCTTTTCGCAATACAATAATTGCTGCCAGAATCACCAGAAGAACTGTCGTATAAATCGGTGGAATCTGAAATGCATTGGCGAACGCAGAAGTAACAGAATTGCTGATCACCTGACTGATTCCGCACCAACAGATCAGACCGGACACCGCAAATAAAACTGCAAGCACAGAATGTTTCAGCTTTTTTCCCTTCTTCTGTTCTGCATAATGATGAATATAATAAGCCGGTCCTCCATGGTAACCTCCATATAACGGATCTTCTTCTTTATGCAGCTGTGCAAGCGTCGCCTCAACAAATGCCGTCGATGATCCCAGAAGTGCTGTCAGCCACATCCAGAAGACTGCACCTGCCCCTCCGGCGGATATTGCTGCAACAACTCCAACCAGATTTCCCATTCCAACCCTTGTAGCCGTCGACACAATCAACGTCTGCAGCGATGAGAGGGCACTGTTCTGCTGCTTTTTCCCTGTCAGAGACCTGACCATATCCGGGAACAGTCGAATCGGAAGACATCTGGTACGAACCGTAAAATAAATCCCTGTCGGTATCAGTAAAATAACCAGAAGCGAAAGTCCCAGACTTTCGCCTCCCGGAAGTGGAATCGATACAATATCTCCCCACAATAATGCATATATTTTTTCAATTAGTATTGTCATCTTATCTCTTATACTCCTTTTTCATCATTCCCAAACATGATATTCCTGCTCTCCTTCAATGAAAGACACAGCTCAGACAAAATATAAGAACATAATAACATAACCTGCTATTGCTGTACAGCTATTAACCCCACTGAATTCCTACGCCTGCTTCCACTGCTTTATCATAAATCTCTCTTGCAGCCACCAGATCCTGTGTTGCCACTCCAGCCGTCTCGAATACAATGATCTCATCGTCGTTTTCACGTCCTGCCAGTTCCCCTTTGATCACATTTCCAAGATCTCCTGCTACACTCAAATTTTTAGATTACATAAAGCAATGGAGTTATGAAAATCTTGAATAAGCTCAGAATTGACAGAATGTTTAGAATTTAATTTTACAGTTGAAACACTGTATACTTCCTGATATAATTTTTTTACACAATCAATAATAGCAGGAGGTGATACAATGACCAACAACGAACTATTACAATCCCTTACCGTTCTACTCGATCAGAAGTTTGCTGAGCAAGAGGCCAGGTTCGATCAGAAGTTTGCCGAGCAGGAAATCAGATTCGATCAGAAGTTTGCCGGGCAGGACGCCAGATTCGATCAAAAGTTTGCCGAGCAGGACGCCAGATTTGATCAGAAATTTGCCGAACAGGATTTTCGGCTCAAGGATTTCCTGGACGAACGTTTTGAAGCAAATAATCAATATCTTTTAAACACAATCCTGAAAGAAGTAGATCTGGTACAGGAAAAAACTAATCTTCACTTTGCTCGTATTGAAGAACGCCTGGATCGTCTGGAAGCAACAATGAGAACTATAAAACTCGATGCTGATACGATTCCTCTTCTGGAACGTCGAATATCACATCTGGAACAACGAGTTGACCAAATCGAAGAAAAAATATCATAAAAACTGGTGTAATAATCTCGCAACTATTACACCAGTCCTTTCTACTTATCAGATTTTCTTTTCCCCGATAACCATGCACAACACAGCACAAATCCCAAAAGAAATACGGCGATTGCCATCCAGATACTCATTGTCATTTTTCCCATACCGGCAAACTTATCATAATACCCCTTCAAATATATCACAATAATAATCAGTGGCAATATATATGCAGTATACCCTCTCATCAACGCTGGAAATCGGATTCCCTTTCCGGTATTGACCTCTTTCAGAAACGGTTCCCATCCCCAGCCATTTTTTCCGGTACAGAATAATACATACCCCAGGCTTCCCAAAGGAAGAAGATTATTGGATACTATAAAATCTTCCAGATCCATGATATTCGAACCGTTTCCCAGTGGCTCAAATCCGGCTAATACATTGAAGCCCAGTACACATGGCATACTAAGCAAAATAATCAGAATCGCACTCACAAATGTACTCTTTTTTCTGGACCACTGAAACAGATCCATATCAAACGAAATAATATTCTCAAACACTGCGACAATCGTTGAAAAAGCCGCAAATGTCAAAAACAGGAAAAATAAAGCTCCCCAGATCCGGCCTCCTGGTATCTGCGCAAAAATATTCGGAATAGTGATAAATATCAGACTCGGTCCTGCTCCCGGCTCTATTCCAAACGAAAAACACGCAGGAATAATAATAAACCCTGCCATCAATGCAACAAATGTGTCTAGTGCCGTAATACTGATTGCCTCGCCAGTCAGACTTCTGGAATCATCCATATAACTTCCAAAGATCAGCATTGCTCCAATACCAATAGAAAGCGTAAAAAACGCCTGACTCATTGCTCCAAATACCACATTGCCAATGCCGATTTCCAACATTCTTGAAAAGTCCGGCACCAGGTAAAAGCGGATTCCTTCTACTGCACCATCCATAAAAACAGAGTGAACTGCCAGCACAACCATAATCACCAGAAGAGCTGACATCATCCCCTTCGAAACACGTTCTATCCCTTTTTGAATTCCAAACAGACAAACCACAAAGCCAATTACACAGATAAGAGTGGTCCAAAAAGCCATGGTTGGAAGATTATCCAGCATTTCCGAAAAAGCTTTCGCCACCTGACCTGCATCCGCTCCGACAAAGTCACCTCTGACACTGCGAAAACAATAATACATCATCCATCCGCCAACCGTTGTATAAAACATCATAAGAAGATAACTTCCTATAATGCCAATCCATTTCGTAATATGCCAATGGGTGCCCTCCGGTTCCAGTGTTTCAAATGCCGCAGCAACACTGTGACGACTTGCGCGACCTACTGCAAATTCACAGACCAGAACGGGAATCCCCAAAACTATTAAAAAAAGCAAATAAATCAATATAAATGCCGCTCCTCCGAACTCTCCACACATATATGGGAACTTCCATACATTTCCAATTCCAATTGCACATCCTGCAGAAACAAGAATAAATCCCAGACGTGAGCCAAAATTCTCTCTTTTCATGTATTACCCTCTCTTTTCACATCATATAACAACAAGTATACTCATATAGATGTAAGATGGCAAGGAATAATTACGCACGAAAAAAAAGAGCGGCTGCTTTCGCAACCGCCCTTTTATTTTCCTAAAACTGATTCTTATTCTTCTCCGTACAGAGTTACCAGCTTCTTCAGATATGCATATCTTTCCATTGCTTCTGCTTCGTTTCTAGCAAACAGCTTAGCTGCTTTTTCCGGATTAGCTCTCTTCAGTGCATTATAACGAACTTCTCCGTCAAGGAATGCCTGGTAATCTTCCTGTTTAGGCTCTTTGCTGTCAAGTGTAAACTTGCCGCCTTCTGCTGCAGGATTGAATCTGAAGTTGTTCCAGTATCCACATTCTACTGCCAATGCTTCTTCAGTCTGAGCTTTGCTCATACCTTTCTTGATACCATGGTTAATACATGGAGCATAAGCAATGATAAGTGATGGTCCCGGATAAGCCTCTGCCTCTGCAATTGCTTTAACAGTCTGATTGAAGTCAGCACCCATAGCAATCTGTGCTACGTATACATAACCATAGCTCATTGCAATACCTGCAAGGTCTTTCTTCTTCGTCTCTTTTCCGCCTGCTGCAAACTGAGCTGTTGCACCAGTCTTAGTAGCCTTAGAAGACTGTCCACCTGTGTTAGAGTAAACCTCTGTATCGAATACCATGATGTTAATATCTTCACCACTTGCTAATACGTGGTCAACACCACCGAATCCGATATCATAAGCCCATCCGTCACCACCGAAGATCCACTGGGATTTCTTAGCGAGGAAGTCTTTATTCTTAACGATATCTCTGCATGTATCACAATCGCATCCTTCTAATGCTGCAACTAATTTATCTGTAGCATCTCCATTCATAACACCACAGTTGAATGTATCCAGATATTCCTGGCATGCTGCTTTTACTTCTGCCGGAGCTGCATCAGATGCTGCAACAGTCTCTACCTGCTCTTTTAATCTCTTTCTGATTGCTTTCTGAGCAAGTAACATACCATAACCAAACTCAGCATTATCTTCGAATAAGGAGTTTGCCCATGCAGGACCCTGTCCCTTTCCGTTTACGGTATATGGTGTAGACGGTGAAGAGTTACCCCAGATAGAAGAACATCCTGTTGCATTTGCAATGTACATTCTGTCACCGAATAACTGTGTAATTAATTTAGCGTAAGGTGTTTCACCACAGCCGGCACATGCTCCTGAGAACTCTAACAATGGCTGTTTGAACTGACTTCCCTTAACAGTTTCTGGTTTGAACTTCGCAACAACTTCCGGTTTTACCTCGATCTCTCTTCCGAAATCAAAGACATCCTGAGATGCTGCATTAGCTTCCAGATTTTCCATAACAAGAGCTTTCTCACCCTTCTTGCCCGGGCAGACATTTGCACAAGAACCACATCCTGTACAGTCAAGAGCTGATACAGTCATTGTAAACTTCAGTCCCGGCATACCGATCATAGGAATTGCCTGTGTTCCTTCCGGAGCCTTAGCAAGCTCTTCTTCTGTCAATGCTACCGGACGGATAACTGCGTGCGGACATACATATGCACAACGGTTACACTGGATACAGTTCTCAGATTTCCATACCGGGATATCTACTGCGATACCACGTTTCTCGTATGCTGCAGTACCAGACGGTGTAGAACCATCTACATAATCATTGAATGCAGATACCGGAAGTGAGTTACCTTCCTGTGCATTAACCTTTGCCTGAATATTCTTAACAAATGCTACGACATCATCTTTTCCACCCTTAACTTCCGGTGCAAATAAACCTTCGTCTGTGCAGGACTTCCAGGATTCCGGTACTTCTACTTCAACCACCTGTTTTGCACCAGCATCGATTGCGTCGTAGTTCATCTGTACGATCTTGTCACCTTTTCTTCCGTAAGTAGCCTTTGCAGCTTTCTTCATCAGATCAATTGCTTCTTCTTCCGGAATGATAGCAGCAAGTTTGAAGAATGCAGACTGAAGCACTGTATTGATACGTCCGCCAAGTCCGATCTCTTTACCAATCTTGATACCGTCAATTGTATAGAATTTGATGTTGTGGTCAGCGATAAATGCCTTAACCTGTCCAGGTAAATGTTTCTCCAGACCTTCCATGTCCCATGGGCAGTTCAGAAGGAATGTACCGCCGTCAACCAATTCCTGAACCATATTATATTTATTTACATAAGAAGGATTGTGACATGCTACAAAGTTTGCTTTGTGAATCAGGTAAGTAGACTTGATTGGCTTCTTACCGAAACGCAGGTGAGACATTGTAACACCACCAGACTTCTTAGAGTCATAATCGAAGTAAGCCTGTGCATACATATCTGTATTGTCACCAATAATCTTGATAGAGTTCTTGTTTGCACCAACAGTACCGTCTGCTCCAAGACCCCAGAACTTACAGTTGATTGTTCCTTCCGGTGTAGTAACGAGAGGTGCGCCAACTTCCAGTGAAAGATTTGTTACATCATCTTCAATACCGATCGTAAATCTTTCCTTATCAACATTGTTGAATACTGCAACGATCTGTGCAGGTGTTGTATCTTTGGAACCTAATCCGTAACGTCCACAGTTAACCGGAACAGCGTCAAACTTAGATCCTTTCAGTGCAGAAACAACGTCCAGATATAATGGCTCTCCCTGAGCTCCTGGTTCTTTTGTTCTGTCAAGTACATTGATGTATTTTACAGTATCCGGAATTACATCGATCAGTGCCTGTGCACAGAACGGTCTGTAAAGACGAACTTTAACAACACCAACTTTTTCTCCTGCTGCTGTCAGGTAATCAATAGTCTCTTCGATTGTATCACATACAGAACCCATAGCAACGATTACTTTCTCAGCGTCCGGTGCTCCATAATAGTTGAACAGCTTATAATCTGTTCCGATCTTAGCATTTACTTTGTCCATGTATTCCTGAACGATAGCCGGCATAGCATCGTAATATGGGTTACATGCTTCTCTTGCCTGGAAGAAGATGTCCGGATTCTGAGCGGAACCTCTCTGGCATGGATGATTTGGATTCAGAGCGTGGTTTCTGAATTCATCAATTGCATCCATATCTACCAGATCTTTCAGATCTTCATAATCCCATGTTTCAATCTTCTGAATCTCGTGAGATGTACGGAATCCGTCAAAGAAATTGATAAATGGAAGTTTTCCTTTTAATGCTGCACAGTGAGCAACCGGTGTCAGGTCCATAACTTCCTGCACACTGGATTCACAGAGCATAGCAGCACCTGTCTGACGACATGCATATACATCCGAATGATCTCCGAAAATTGACAATGCATGGCTTGCAAGTGCACGAGCTGATACGTTGAATACTCCCGGAAGCTGTTCACCTGCTACTTTATATAAGTTAGGAATCATCAACAATAATCCCTGAGATGCTGTAAAGGTTGTTGTCAGAGCACCTGCTGCCAGGGAACCGTGTACTGCACCTGCTGCACCTGCTTCTGACTGCATCTCTGTTACCTGGACAGTTTGTCCAAATATGTTCTTTCTGCCTTCGGTAGCCCACTCATCTACATGTTCCGGCATAACGGATGATGGGGTGATAGGGTAAATAGCTGCAACTTCAGTATAAGCATATGATGCATGAGCTGCTGCCTGATTACCATCCATGGTCTTCATTTTTCTTGCCATTTTTGTTGTTCCTCCTTAATAATAATACAAATCATATATTTTGACGTGTATAATTATTATAGTCCCTGCATTTCCAAAAGTCTAGCCATTCTTGTCGTTATTTTGTTCCTTTTTCGGTACATCCATCCTTTTATCTGTCGCTCTTTTTCTGATTTCCAGCCTTTCTTTATCCGACATTTTTGTCTGCTTTATTCATCCTCAGATAGTTATTCTATCCCGAAATCATTCCGCATTCTGAATATTTATCACTTTGCACCCTGAATATTCAGAATACCTTGACAATTTTCTAACTATCTGTTGTCATATAAAAAGTTGAATTAAGCGAGGATGCTCTCACAAAGCTTGTGAGCGCATCCTTTTTTAATTCTCTATATCCAAAAACAGAGAATGGAGTGATGTTATGAGTAGTAACGCGAAAAAGGCTTCAGCCAATTTTGGTTCACGATTTGGCTACATTATGGTGGCAGCAGGTGCCGCCATCGGACTAGGAAACATATGAAAATCCCCTTACCTCGCTTACGGCGGAGGCGGCGGTGCCTTCATCGTTGTATACGGAGTTGTAAATCCAAAATTCAAATTTATTGGATTTGTAAATGTGCTTTGTACTTTCATGATTGATATGTACTATATCATTGTCAGCGGTTATGTTTTGAAATACGCTATAACGTATCTCCTTGGAGGACATTTTGGTTCTGATAAGGCCGCTTACTATATGAACTTTATTTTTGATCCGATCGAACCTCTGATCTATGCCGGAACATTGATGATCATCATTGTTCTGCTGTTGTCAAAGGGTATTACTGAACTTGTCGAGAAAGTAACAAAGATAATCATGCCTTTACTGTTTGTCCTTCTCCTCATCTGCGGATTCTGGGCTTTATTTGCATTTGACGGAGCAATTGATGGATTAAAGTTCTATCTGATTCCTGATTTTTCCAAATTCACCTGGAAAACATTTGCTGACGCATGTATGCAGGTAATGTTCTCTGTCGGTATCGGATGGGCAATCTTTGTTACATTAGGTGCAAGTGTAAAAGACAGCGCAAATATTCGGAAAGATTCTATGATGGTTACAGTCTGTGATACGGCTGTTGCACTGACTGCAGGTTTTGTAGTCATCCCTACAGTTGTCGGATCCGGCTCCGAGATGGCAGCAGGTCCTTCCCTGATCTTCCTTGCCATGACAGAGATCTTTTCAAAACTACCTGGCGGTAACATACTTGGTCTTTTCTTCTATACAGCAATCATATTTGCCGTTCTTTCTACTTTCTTTACAATTCTGGAAATTCCGGTGAAATGTGTAGAAGAAAAGTTCCACATTAATCACCGCAAGGCAACCTGGATCACTGCCGGTCTGATCTTCATAGGCGGAATTTTCTGTTCACTGAGTCAGGGCATGGGACTTTTGAGCGGACTCAAACTCCCATGGTGGTCCTATGGCACAGGTATCTCCTATTACAATATTTATGACTTGGTTGATTGTTTCTCCGGTTATGTGCTGCTTCCATTAGGATGCCTGCTGACTGCGTTCTATTGCTATAAAGTGTGGGGATTCAAAGGATATGAAAAAGAACTGACAAAAGATGGACGTGACGGAAAATTAAGCATGTATGACAAGATAGTCATGACAGTTGCTGTTCCGATTCTCACACTTATCGTTATTCTGAACTGCTTCGGATTCATCAAATAAAACAGATCATTTTTTATTACAAAAGGAACTTTTCCTGAATACAGATTTATATATCTATATTCGAGAAAAGTTCCTTTTTATTTAAAAACACATCATATCTACCCAAGATATACTACTTCTTCTGATGGCTTTTCTGCCGGTTCCATATCAATCAGATATAATACCGGCTGCTTGCTTCCGAATGCAGCAAGAGATTCATATTCAAATCTCGCTCTGACACGAACCCATGCTCGCTTCGAAATCTGTATCTTTTTTCCCGCTTTACATGGATACCCATAATATCGGACATCTGCCGCACAGCAGGTCATGATCTGACGAACAGGAACAAACATATCATCCTTCATTCCACGTGGGCGAAATGTCTGTGCTTTAAACTCGATCTCTTTATGAAGATATAATTCCGGATGATCATATGCATCTACATACCAGATTCCAAAATCCATATCCTCAATTACAATTTTATCTCCTTTGACGTCATATGGCAGATCTTCCTCCGAAGGTTCAATAATCTTGCCGTCAATGCCCTCAAATATTAACTGGGCCATTGGATTCTGAACCTTAAGTGCACGTCGGAATCCGGAACGATCCACTCCTTCCGCACATCTGTTAACAACAATCAGTTCTGATTCTGCGAGCTGTTCCATCAGCATATTTCTCATATTGGTCAGATACATATCCAAAGTTGTTCCATCTACCGTTGAATATACACCCTGAAGCTCAAAATTCCGGGGATATTTGATCGTCAGCAGATCTTCCAGCTTCCACATTCCGTTATATTCAATTACAATCTGGGCCGGATGATAATTCTTCTCACAATTTTTAAAAAACACTGTGTTCAGCTGGCTAATATCGTCTATTTTCAGTAATACCATTTCTTTTTCATCCAGATATTCCTGTGTATATTCTTCTTCCCCTTCCTCACACATTAATAAAAGAGTAAGTCCCGGTTCGATCCATTCCTGCTCCATCAATGTTTCTTTTATCATCGTGGTTTTTCCACTGTCTAAAAATCCGGTTACCACAAATACAGGCGTTACCATAATATCACCCTCTTTACTTTCCTACTGAATATGGAACAATTTCAAAAGATCTTCTTCTTTCAGATCTGTTCCGATCACACACACTCTTCCTGTATAGTCTGCCTGTCCTTCTCTTACCTCATATTCCTGAGGCACAAGATCAAACTGTTTCCAGACTCCGTCTGTCATCTGAATAATACCCTTTGATCGAAGTATCGTTCCGTATGCATCCGTCTCTGCCAGCACTTTCAACAGAAAATCCAGCTCTTCTTCTGTATACTTATGCGCCGTTTCCTTTCCCCAGCTTGTAAACACTTCATCTGCATGGTGGTGATGATGCTCATGACCGCAGCATTCTTCATGGTCATGATCGTGATCATGGTGGTGATGCTCATGGCAGCAGCATTCTTCATGGTCATGATCGTGGTCATGGTGGTGATGATGTTCATGGTCGCAGCACTCTTCATGGTCATGGTCGTGATCATGGTGGTGATGATGTTCATGATCATCAGACTCTTCCAGCAGACTCTCAAGATCAACCCCTTTGTTCAACGCATGCAAAATTGCATCTTTTCCCAGTTCTTCCCATGGTGTTGAGATAATGGTCGCTTCTGCATTTTTTTCCCGAAGCATATGAACACACTCTTCAATCTTTTCATCGCTCATCATCTGTGTACGACTGATTACAACTGTTGATGCATGCTCAACCTGATTTTCAAAAAATTCGCCAAAATTTTTCATATAAAGCTTTGCTTTTTTACCATCAACCACGGTAATTCTTCCATCAATCTCAATGTCCGCATCTTTCTTTACATTTTCAATCGCTTTTGCAACGTCTGACAGCTTACCTACACCAGACGGTTCAATAATCACTCGATCCGGCCGGTATTCTTCCAGAACTTTCTGAAGTGCAACATTGAAATCTCCAACCAGCGTACAACAGATACATCCTGAATTCATCTCTGTAATTTCAATGCCTGCATCCTTCAGAAAACCTCCATCTATGCCGATCTCTCCAAATTCATTCTCAATCAGCACCAGTTTTTCTCCCGAAAATACATCCTGAATCAGCTTTTTTATGAATGTCGTTTTCCCTGCGCCTAAAAATCCGGATATAATATCCACTTTCGTCATATTCATTGCCTCTTTTCTATACTATATCTTCAATAATCCCATCGTCACATATCTTATCACAATCTTCTTTTCCTTTCCAGTCCTATCCTTTTTCTCCGTAACAAAGAATACAAAACAGATTGTGAATTCTCCTGCCACATAAAAACAGTATTGTCGGATATATCCGACAATACTGTCTGTAATCCAAAGATATGGTATTCCTGTTACAGCAGTCCGCCAATAGACAGGAATAATGGTGCAAATACGAGTGACACAATTGTCATCAGCTTGATCAGAATATTAATAGATGGACCTGATGTATCCTTAAACGGATCTCCAACTGTATCTCCAACTACAGCTGCTTTGTGTGCTTCGCTTCCTTTTCCACCATGGTTTCCATCTTCGATATATTTCTTCGCATTGTCCCATGCACCACCTGCATTAGACATGAAGATAGCCATCATAACACCTGTAACAAGTGCTCCTGCCAGAAGTCCTCCAAGAGAAGCAGGTCCTAACAGAATTCCAACAGCTAACGGAGCAACTACTGCCATAATACCCGGTACCAGCATCTCCTTCAGTGCTGCTGTTGTAGAAATGGCAACGCATGATTTATAATCCGGCTTCTCCGTTCCCTGCATGATTCCCGGCATTGTTCTGAACTGACGTCTTACTTCCTCAATCATCTGATATGCTGCTTTTGATACAGATGACATCGTCATGGCAGAGAACAGGAACGGAAGCATACCACCGATCAGAAGTCCGATGATAACACGGCTGTCAAGAATATCAATTGTCTCAAGCTTAACAGCTTCTGCATAAGACACAAACAATGCAAGAGCCGTCAATGCCGCTGATCCAATTGCAAAACCTTTACCCATGGCAGCTGTTGTATTTCCAACCGCATCCAGTTTATCTGTGATCTGACGAACTTCATGCTCCAGCCCGGACATTTCAGCAATACCACCTGCATTATCAGCAATCGGTCCGTATGCATCTACTGCAACCGTAATTGCAGTCGTAGACAGCATTCCAACTGCCGCAAGAGCGATTCCGTAAAGTCCGCATGACTGATATGCAATAAAGATACCTACACAGATTAACAGAATTGGGATAGCTGTAGACTTCATTCCAACGGCAAGACCACTGATAATCGTTGTAGCAGATCCGGTCTCAGACTGCTCGGCGATTTCTTTTACAGACTTATAATCACCGGATGTATATACCTCTGTGATAATACCGATCAGAAGACCAACAACCAGTCCTGCAACAATCGCGATTGCTGCTCTGAAATCCCCAAAGAAATATCTGCTTAACACAACAGAAATAATCAGCACCAGAGCACTCGCTACGTAAGATCCCATCTTCAATGCTTTATGTGGGTTGGACTTCTCGTCACCCTTTACAAAGAAAGTTCCCAGAATAGACGCAACCAGACCCAGTCCGGCGATAAGCAACGGGAATACAGCTCCTTCCTCCTGGAAATATACAATTCCCAAAGTCAAAGCCGAAATCAAAGCTCCCACATAAGATTCAAACAGATCGGCACCCATTCCTGCAACATCACCTACGTTATCACCTACATTGTCAGCAATAACCGCCGGGTTACGCGGATCATCCTCAGGGATACCAGCTTCAACCTTACCTACCAGATCCGCTCCTACGTCTGCAGCTTTCGTATAGATACCACCGCCAACACGGGCAAACAATGCAATAGAAGATGCTCCAAGACTGAATCCGGTAATGATATCTACATTTCTCGTAATGAGGTAGATAACGCTCACACCAAAGACACCAAATCCAGCCACGCACATACCCATAACTGCTCCACCGGAAAATGCAATGGAAAGAGCTTTATTCATTCCCTTTTCTTTCGCTGCATTTGCTGTTCTGACATTTGCCTTCGTAGCAACCTTCATTCCGCAGAAGCCTGCCAGTGTAGAAAACAATGCTCCAACAACAAAGCAAATTGCTGTAATCCAGTTTCCGATACCGACACCAATGAGCACAAAGAGTACCGCAACGAATATGATAAGAATTTTATATTCTGCTGTCAGGAACGCCTGTGCTCCATCACTGATTGCAGATGCAATCTCCTTCATTCTGTCTGTTCCTGGTTCCTGCTTATTTACCCTTGCTGCAAGGTATGCTGCAAACAAAAGGCCCAAAATACCCAGGAACGGAACAATTTTCAAAAACATTTCCATAATTCAATCCTCCCTGTGAATTAATGTATTTTATATATTAACATAAAAATTGGCTTTGTATAGAGCTTTTTTGAAGTTTTTTTGTTTTTTCTTTTTTGATATGAAGAATTTTTTGCAATTATCACAAAAATGAAGATGTCATTTTGCCAATTATTTTTCTATTCTTCATACTGGATTTTCACAAGGACAAGCCCCTCCGGAGGTGCCGTAACTCCCTCCGAAGTATGTTTTTTTGCTTCCATAATGTCTCTTATCTTCTCCGGAGTGTAAAATTTTCTTCCCACACGGATCAAAGTTCCCGCTATAATTCTGACCATATTATATAAAAAACCATTTCCGGTCACGCGAATTGTAATCTCCGGCCCTGCCTTCCAGATCTCAATATCATATATCGTGCGGACAGTATCTACCGCATTCGTCCTTACATTGCAGAAACTGGAAAAATCATGTTCCCCCACGAGATAAGATGCCCCCTGCTTCATCAGTTCGATATCCAGAGGAAACGATACATACGCGCTGTATCTGCTTTTCAGAGGATTCGGTACCTTTTCATTATAAATATGATATTCATAAGTTTTTATAATATGATCCTGATGTCTGGGATGCCAGAGGGATGAAACCTCATCAGAAGAAACCACCACAATATCCCCCGGAAGTCTCTGATTCAGCGCATAGGCGAACCTTTCCGGCGGAATGGATGATTCCGTATCAAATACCGCCACATTCCCAAGTGCATGTACCCCTGAATCCGTACGACTCGCACCTGTAACATGAATAATTTCCCCCGTCAATTCAGTAATCGAATTATTCAATTTTTCTTCAATTGTGACTCCATTCGGCTGCACCTGCCAGCCACAATAATTCGTTCCGTCATAGGCAACAACTAACCTGATTCTTTTCATATCACAACATTCCTATATGGAGAGGTACATATCTTCCAATCAATACAACAGCGACCACATATACGATCACAATAAGATATGCCACATAATCACACTTCTCATAACGAAGAGGTTTCATCTTTGTCCTGCCTTCTCCACCACGGTAACATCTCGCTTCCATTGCCATAGCAAGGTCATTGGCTCTTCGAAACGCCGATACAAACAGCGGCACCAGAATCGGGATCATACTTTTCGCCTTCTGAATCATATTCCCGCTTTCCAGATCTGCTCCACGTGCAATCTGAGCCTTCATAATCTTATCTGTCTCTTCCAGCAGAATCGGAATAAACCTGAGTGCGATTGACATTACCATAGCAATCTCATGCACCGGGACATGAACCTTATTCAATGGATACAAAAGTGCTTCAATGCCATCTGTCAACTCGTTTGGCGTCGTTGTAAATGTCATAAGCGAAGACCCTATAATCAGATAAATCAGGCGTATCGCCATATAGACAGCTGTGCGAAGACCGCCTTCTGTAATCGTAAATATCCACGCATGAAACAGTACATCCCCGCTTCTGGTAAGAAACAGATTAAAAATAACCGTAATCATCAGCAGCATAATGATCGGCCTCAAACCTTTTACAATATAGCTCAGCGGAACCTTTGACAGATATATGACAATTGCCAGAAATAACGTCGTAATCAGATAGCCGGAAATGCTGCTGAACAGAAACAAAGACACCAGATACAACAGCGTTCCCATCAGTTTGACTCTTGGATCCAATCTGTGTAGTATACTTTTTGCCGGATAATATTGTCCAATCGTTATATCTCTAATCATTCTTCTTCTCCAATACCCGAAGGATCTCTCCTGCGGCTTCTTCTACTGTAGTCACATTGACTTCCACCGGGAATCCCTTCTCCTTAAGCGCATGCATGATATAGGTGACCTGCGGTGCCGCAAGCCCGACTTGCTCCAGTTCCTGATAATGTGCAAATACATTCTTCGGCCTGTCATTATACATGACACTTCCTTTATTCATTACAATAATACGATCCGCATATCGTGCAATATCTTCCATACTGTGCGATACAAGAATGACCGTCATATCACTCTCTTTATGCAGATAAGCAATCTGTTCCAGAATATCGTCTCTTCCCTTCGGATCAAGTCCTGCCGTTGGTTCATCCAGAACCAGAACTTTCGGCCGCATCGCCAGGACACCGGCAATTGCCACCCTTCTCTTCTGACCTCCCGACAGTTCAAAAGGAGAAGATTTGTAATATTTCTCTTTCAGTCCTACCAGCTTAAGTGCCTCCAGCGCCCGCTTTTCACATTCCTGCTTACTCAGGCCCTGATTTTTCGGCCCGAAGCATACGTCTGACATTACATCTACCTCAAACAGCTGATGCTCAGGATACTGAAAGACCAGTCCCACCTGATTGCGCAGCTCTTTCATATTATATCCATCTGCATAGATATTTTCATCATTATAATACAAGGCCCCACTTGTTGCTTTCATCAGCCCGTTCAAATGTTGTATCAATGTTGATTTTCCCGACCCTGTATGACCAATGATTCCAACAAACTCTCCATGAGGTATTTCCAGGCAGATATCCTTTAAAGCATGTTTTTCATATGCGGTTCCCGCACTGTATACATAATTCAGATGTTCTATTCTAATTGACATAATATATCCACCAACTCTTCTTTTCTTAATATACCAGCCGGTATATTAAGCCCTTTCTTTCTAAGTTCATCGGCCAGGATCGTCACCTGCGGCACATCCAGTCTGAGACTTTTCAATTCCTCAACTCTGGAGAACACCTCTTTTGGTGTTCCTTCCATAACAATTCGTCCGTGATCCATAACAAATATCCTGTCCGCATCCACAACTTCTTCCATATAATGTGTAATAAGGATCACTGTAACATGTTTCTGTTTTCTCAGCTTCTGAACTGTCTTCAGAACCTCTTTTCGTCCTACCGGATCCAGCATGGCTGTCGGTTCATCCAGCACAATACACTTTGGCTCCATCGCTACAACACCTGCGATCGCTACACGCTGCTTCTGACCTCCGGACAGTTTATTCGGAGAATGATGCCGATACTCAATCATCCCTACTGCTTTCAGACTTTCTTCCACACGCTGCCAGATCTCATCTGTAGGCACTCCAAGATTCTCCGGACCAAAACCGACATCTTCTTCTACGACAGTGCCGATAATCTGATTATCCGGATTCTGGAATACCATTCCGGCAGTCTGTCTTACGTTCCATATTTCTCCCGGATCACTGGTGTTCTTTCCATCCACCCACATACTCCCCTCCGTAGGAACGAGAATCGCATTGATGTGTTTCGCAAATGTAGACTTCCCGGATCCATTATGTCCGAGAATAGCAATGAACTGCCCTTCTTTTACATCAAGATCTACCCCGTCAACTGCTCTGGATGTTCCGATCACATTGCCGTCCTCATCCCGTTTTTCATATTCATATATCAGTTTTTCTGTCTGAACCATATCCATCGGCTCACACCTCCACTGTCTGCTTTCCTGCTATTTGAAATGTGCTGCCCCATAAGGCGCAGCACATCATTGCCAGAATTACTCTGATTCATAAGTTTTATAATGATTCTGTTATGCTCTCTCCGGCTCCGGATAATCAATTCCCATCGTATCTACTGTCACCTTTTTCATCTTCTGCTCTGTAAGCGGTCGGTCACTGTAATCTGTATCCGTTTCTGCAATCTTATTCACTACATCCATACCTTCCACAACTTTACCAAATGCAGCGTATGCACCATCCAGATGAGGAGCATTCTTATGCATAATAAAAAACTGGGATCCGGCAGAATCCGGATGCATTGCACGTGCCATAGAGAGAACTCCTTCTGTATGTGCAAGTGCATTTGCAAAACCATTCTGCAGGAACTCACCCTTAATATTATATCCAGGACCACCCATACCGGTTCCGTCCGGGCATCCGCCCTGAATCATGAATCCTCTTATCACACGGTGAAAGATCAATCCGTCATAATACCCTTTTTTTACAAGAGAGATAAAATTATTCACTGTGTTCGGTGCAATCTCCGGGTAAAGCTCTGCTTTTATCACGTCTCCATTTTCCATTTCAATTGTTATAATTGGGTTTTCCATTCTATGTTTCCTCTTTTCTTTCATAATTTCATTGTACACTTTCTTAATTGTAACGGATATTTTCCCATCCGTAAAGACTATTTCTTTCTCATATTTTCAATTCTGTTTTCTCCAGACCTGAATACAGAATCATTCCTCCCTTTTCTTCATATCCCGTATCCCATAATTCTTTCAGGGAAAATTCAGTAGCTTCACCATACGTGGCAACCGTAATCTGCATATCATTTTTCAGTTCTTCATATCCGACTACTAAAAACCAGTGCCAGATAAAATCCTGAAATTTCTGTGTATCTTTGTGCTTCAGCATCAGATACGGTACTGGATAGCCGGAATCAATCTGGCTGCGAATCTTATCTCCCGCATCTTTACAAGTGTGATTTCCTGAAAATGCTTCCATTGTAATCTGCGTATTGACACCCTTTTGTTCATTCACATCCCGAATGTACCTGTTCAGACCATCGATAT
Source organism: Dorea sp. YH-dor226 (assembly GCF_039832105.1). Lineage (NCBI taxonomy): Bacteria > Bacillati > Bacillota > Clostridia > Lachnospirales > Lachnospiraceae > Dorea > Dorea sp. YH-dor226. The sequence continues at coordinate 241,474 of NZ_JBDOHS010000002.1, forward strand.
ACCATTCCAGTTTTTTCACACCTCCGACACGCGGCCGGATATATGGCTTCATGATCTGACTGAACGCTTTATATTCTTCTTTTGTAAGATGTTCCTCATCAAAAGGATACCATTCCTTCATGCCTTTATACCTGGCAAAATAAATACAGCTGTCACAGGCAGTCGCTGCACCGCAGCCCCCGATATTCATAACTACATTGGTGAACCATTCCTGATTGCCGCCAAATGCTTCATCTATTGTAAAATAATCCAATTCTTTCTTCATATATCTTCACCAGTCTTTTTATTTTGAAGTGCTTCGTACGAAGGAGTACACACCATAACCTATGAGAGAGATTCTATCACACATTCCCGAAAAGAAGCAAGGGCAGATGCCTTTTTCATCAGCATCTGCCCTCAGATTCAACACTCTACATATTTTTGGAAATCTCTTCACATACTTTCATAGCTTCAATGATCGCACTTCTGAATCCCAGTTCTTCCAGTGTACGAACTGCTTCAATTGTCGTTCCCGCCGGTGAACATACCATATCTTTCAGTTCTCCCGGATGCTTTCCTGTATCCAGTACCATCTTTGCACTACCAAGCACTGCCTGTGCAGCAAACTGATAAGCCTGCGGTCTTGGCATTCCTCCTGATACTGCTGCATCAGCCATAGCTTCAATCATCATAAACACATATGCCGGTGAACTTCCACTTACAGATACAACTACATCCATCAGACGTTCCGGAATGATCTCTACACGGCTGAAACTTTCCAGCAGTGTCTTAACATATGTGATCTCGTCTTCTTTCATATATTCATTTGGGCATGCAGCTGTCATGCCTTCACCTACCATAGCCGGTGTATTTGGCATGGTACGAACGATCTTTACAGCTTTTCCAAACTGTTCTCCCAGCCATGCAAGCGTCTTTCCAGGAGCAATTGTAATGATAATCTGATTCTCTCTGATATCATCTTTAATCTCTGCGATTACACTCGCATAGAACTGAGGCTTTACAGACAATACAATTACTTCTGCTTTTTCCACTACTTCTTTATTACTGTCTGTTACATTGATTCCAAACTGTTCTTTTACTCTTTCTCTTCCTGGTGCAAACAGATCTGCACCGATGATCTCCTCTGCCGGAATAACCTGATTCTTAATAATTCCACCCATGATGGCAGATGCCATGTTACCTGTACCAATAAATCCTAATTTCATATTTCCCCATCCTTTCAACGTATGTATTTGTATACAGTTATTTAATTTGTATACAACTTCCTTTAAGATGAATATACCATCTTCCGTCATAAAAGTCAACCTTTTATTCTTGATTTTTTCCCGAAAAAGCGTTATAATTTGTATACAATATATAAAAACGTATACTTTCATTCCAGTTATCGCGTTCGAGAATTTCGACACAGGATTCAAATAAAAGGGGTAATATTTATGGCTGAAAAAAACACATCTCTTGCCGATCAGGCTTATGAAAAAATCAAACAGAATATTCTGAATCTGACTTATCCTCCCGGAATGGTTCTGACAGAATCCATGCTGACACGTGAGCTTGGCATGAGTCGAAGTCCCGTGCGCACTGCTATCCAGATGCTGCAGTCCGAAGGACTAATCGTCTCAGATTATTACAAATCCATGACTGTAAAAGAGATTACGGATACAGATATCAATGAGATCTATCAACTGCGTGAATTACTGGAAGGAGCCGCTTTCCGACTGATCTTTACTTCCGGTCGTCATGAGGAATACTCTTATCGAATCGAAGAAAAAGTCGTAAGAATGTGTGCCGCGGCCGGTGATCTGTATGACTGGGAAGTGGCGGATACTGCCATGCATATGGAGATTATCAGTATATTTGAAAATGAACGGATTAACCGAATCTATGAAAATAATCTGTCAGAATTAATCCGGATCGGCCAGTATTCCATTAAGAACGGTATGCATATTCCGGTAACCAATGAAAATCTGAAAAAAATGGTGACCTATATGCGCAAGGGGAATTATGAAAAAGCTTATGCCATTCTTCAGAAGGATCATTTTAGAATAGGACATGACACAGCGTTAATAAGGCATTAATACTTTCTCTCAAAAAAGGGGCATTGCTCCACAGATGATTACTCATCTATGGAACAATGCCCCTTTTATATAATGTTCTCCTCTTTAAAATGCTCCATCATCATCGGCATACACTCTCTGCTGTACTCGCCCAGAGAATATTCTCCTTTATTCAGACACCAGTCCGTCACCAGAGCACGTTCGCACATTGCATAATACTTTGTAATCTCACTGACCGAAACATCAGACCGGATCTGTCCTCTTTTCTGTCCTTCTTCCACAACTTTTGTGATCAGCTTGTAATAATTTCTGTTCTGGTCGAGCAGATGTCTGTTCCCCTGTGCCACTAACTGCGTGGAATAAAGCGATGTGATCAGATCAATACTGATTTTTTCCTCCATCATGGAATGCGCCTTATCATTTAGATAAAGCAGCTTTGAAAAACTGTTCATCTGTGGGTCCAGCTCCCGCTCCAGTTCTTCATAATAATCATCCAATATCATGGACAATGTATTCAAAAGCTCGTCCTTCGTACTGAAATAATAATAGAAAGAACCTTTTGAAGTTCCTGACAATTCGATGATATCATCAACCGTCGTTCCATTATATCCTTTTTCATAAAACAACTGCCATGCAGCTGATACAATTTTGCTTTTTACACTTCTCTTTTCCATGTTTTCCCCTCTCATGCCAATGTCATCGTACATAAAAACTACTTTCCTGTTCTACAGGAATATCTTCTGTATCAATCCAGTCAATCTGAATAAAATTACTGCGGTTCAGCCCTTTCATCAATTCATGTATCAGCATTTCCCTTCCCTGAATCTCCATAAGAACCGTACCGTCATATTCATTTTTTACCCATCCGGTCAAACGAAGAGATTGTGCCAGATATTTTGCCGTATACCGAAAGCCGACACCCTGTACTCTTCCATGAAATCTCATTCTTCTTCTCACTTCTGCCATCTTTCTCTCACTGCTTTCTGTATTTGAGAATCGTCACTTACACCATTGTAATCGCAAAAAGAGAAAAAAGCAATTTTTATTATACAAAAAATACACAGACTGCTACATTTTGTAACAGTCTGTGTATAAATGACATTTTACAGGAACCTACGATTAATTAAATGACTGTTCTGTTCTTTCAATGATCTCGTCCTGAAGAGCTTTGCTCAGATTGCGGAAATGATCACTGTATCCAGCCACACGCACGATCAGATCTTTGTAATCCTCCGGATGCTTCTGTGCCTGAATCAATGTTTCTCTGTCAATTACGTTGAACTGAATATGATGTCCATCCATATTGAAGTAAGTACGTACCAGGTTTGCCATCTGATCCAGACCTTCCTCACCTGCTACTACGCTTGGAGTAAACTTCTGATTCAGAAGTGTACCGCCTGTCTGAAGATGATCCATCTTTGCACAGGATTTTACAACTGCTGTCGGTCCGTTTACATCTGCACCCTTTTCCGGAGAGATACCCTCAGATACCGGCTTATGTGCCAAACGTCCATTTGGACTTGCCATCATAACATCACCGAAATATACATGACAGGTAGTTGGAAGCATATTGATTCGATACATACCTCCCAGCATATTCGGACGTCCTGTCACCTGACTTCTGTAATATTCAAATACATCTCTCATGATATCATCTGCATAGTCATCATCATTACCATATTTTGGTGTTTTGTTTCTGACCAGATTCAGAATTCTGTCATGTCCTTCAAAGTTATCATCCAGAGCCTGCATCAGTTCTTCCATTGTAAATGTCTTTTTATCATATACATTGTATTTTACTGCTGCCAGACAGTCTGTAATTGTTCCGATTCCTACGCCCTGCAGATATTTTGTATTATATCTTGCTCCGCCGCTGTTATAATCCTTTCCTTTGGAAATACAGTCATTGGTAATAATAGAAAGGAACGGTACAGGCATATACTCAGCAAAGATCTTTTCGATCACATTGCTTCCCTGGATCTTGATATCGATAAAGTATTTCATCTGCTTCTTGAACGCATCATACAGTTCTTCATATGTCTTGAAATCTGTTGCATAACCAAGCTTCAGACCAAGCTGCTGATCAGTCATCTTATCATAACCATTATTCAGCGTTAATTCAAAAATCTTTGGAATGTTGAAATATCCTGTCAGGATATATGCCTCATTACCAAATGCACCTGTCTCTACACATCCGCTCGTTCCGCCGCGTCTTGCATCTTCCAGTGACTTTCCTGCATTCATCAGCTCCTGAATGATCGCTTCTGTGTTATAGAATGCCGGCTGTCCCCATCCCTTACGAGACACTTCACATGCACGTTTCAGGAATTTCTGTGGTGTCTTTCTGCTGATCTGTACATTTGAACTTGGCTGAAGAAGTTTCATCTCATCCATACAGTCAAGGATCAGATAGCTGACATTATTGACACCATTTTCACCGTTTGGAGTAATTCCACCTGTATTCAGGTTTGCAAAATCTGTATATGTACTACTTTCTTTTAATGTAATTCCTACCTTCGGTGGTGCAGGCTGATTGTTGAATTTTACCCACAGGCATTCCAGAAGTTCCAGTGCCTTTTCATCATCCAGAATTCCGGCTTCCACATCTTTTTCATAGAATGGATTCAGATGCTGATCCAGACGTCCCGGGCTGTATGCATCCCATGGATTCAGCTCACTGGTTACTCCCAGATGTACGAACCAGTACATCTGAATTGCCTGCCAGTATGTCTCCGGCTTATGTGCAGGTACAACATCACAGTTAGCCGCAATCTGAAGAAGTTCTTCTTTTCTCTTTGGATCAGCTTCTTTTTCAGCTAATTCTCTTGCATATGCTGCGTAACGCTCTCCAAGAACCATGATCGCATCGCAGGCTTTTGCCATACCACGAAGCTGATTTCTCTTGTCAAATGCTTCCTTGTCATTGTAAAAATCCAAAGCATCCAGAGACTTCTGAATATCTTCTTTATAATCCAGAAATCCTTTTTCATAAATTTTGAAAGAACCAACCGTATGACCCGGTCCTCTCTGCTCCATAAACTCGGTAAAAATACCTGCTCCGTAACAAGCTTTCCATTCATCTGTCATATTTGCCAGAATCTTATGACGGGTAGAACGATGATCCCAATATGGAATAATTACCTTTTCCTGATAATCATAATCCTCTTCTTTTACTTTAAAATTAATCAGTTCACGATCATTCATAACATGCATGTCTTCAACAGTGTGACAGCAAAGTTCCGGGAATGTAGGAGATGCCTGCGGAGAATCTCCTTTCTCTCCAACGATCAGTTCACCTTCTCCAATGTAAAGTGTCTTGGTGGAAAAATAGTCATACAGAACCTGTGCACGAAGTTCCGGAATTGACATCTCTCCTTCATATTTTTTGTAAGTTTCCGTCTCACTCTTTGCACGTTCCAGGTCAATGTGCGGCTGTGTATTCACGCTCTTTTCACGCAATGCCTGAATACGTTCGTTCATTCCTCTTTTTTCCATGTCTTTAACCTCCTATTTTTATATTATGGAATCCAGCTGATTTAAAAAGTTCCACAAAATGATTCATCTCTTCTTTTGATGGTGCATGAAGTTCTGTTCCTTCATAAACTTTGCCGATCTTTACATATTTACCGGATCCGGTATTGTGATACGGCAAAAGATTTACCTGTGCAACCTGAATGTTTTTCTCTTTCAGATAGGCAATGATGTCGTTCATTGCTTTGTCCGTTCCGTTTACTTCCCGAATCGTAGGAATCCGGATATATATTCTGGCTCCGGCCGCACTGATCTTTTCCAGATTGGACAGGATCAGTTCATTTCCTGCTCCAATATACTTTTTATGTATCTCATTATCCATCGTCTTGATATCATATAAAAACGTATTTACATACGGAAGCAGACGTTCAAAATTCTCATAAGGCGCCTGACCGCAGGTATCGATCGTTACTGTAATTCCATGATGAACCAGCTTTTTACACAACTCTTCCACATAATCCATATCGGCTGTCATAACTTCCCCGCCGGATAATGTAACACCACCGCCGGATTCCTCATAGAACATTTCATCTTTACGCAGCTCTTTCACCAGTTCATCCACGGTATATTCTTTTCCAATTATTTCCCGAAGATTCAGATTACAATAATCTGTACAGGTTCCGCATGCATCACACAATTTCAGATCAGTAACCACTTTTCCATTCTCTTCATGGATTGCTTTCTGCGGACAGGCCTTCTCACAGCTCAGACAGCCAACACACCTTTCCCTGTCATAGGACGGTTGCTTTTTATAATTTTGAGTCTCCGGATTATGGCACCATACACATTTTAACAGGCACCCCTTAAAAAATACTGTAGTTCTGATTCCATCTCCATCATGGATCGAGTACTTCTGTATACTAGTGATCAGACTCATATTTTCACCTCTCAAATTTGTTTTAGACTAACGTTCGTACTATAGTCTAAAAATACCAAAATCACGCACAGTTGTCAAGTATTTAACAACCATCATTTCCACTCCGATACATTTTCTCTGTTTTTACTAAAAATCCGTGTACATTTCCGGCAAATCAAACAATGAAATCTGATTATCTCTGCTGGATTCCAGATCCTGATCTGTAATCACCTCATCACCTCTCAGATGTCCACTCAGAATCGGAGATTCCGGATCATGCTGATCGAATTTCTTTTTTGCACTCTCAAGGCTTCCGGTCGCATAACAATACCTGCATCCGTGTGTACAGGTATCATACATTCCGATATCAATGCTTTCTGCGCATCCGCATTCTCTGCGTTGTCCGGAATCCTTCTTAAGATCCAACTTATATCCAATCAGACTGCGGATTCTGTCCTTGTCAATACAGGCACCGTGACAGATACCGTACCTGCTCAAATCGATTTTTTCTGCACATGTATATAACGGAAGGTGATGTTTTTTTGCAATCTTTGACAACCCTTTTGCAAGTTCTTCCATGTCTTCTCTTTCCGGTTCCAGGAAACAACTTCCTTTATATGAATCATAAAAACTGAATATGCACCTTGTCGTCGCCTCATGAAGCCATTCACACATCATCTCAAACTTCTCAAGGTGATAGGAAATCGTATATTTTTCTGTCAGAAGAATGGGATCAAATCTCCAGTCCATTCTTTCTTTTCCCAGCATCTCACTGACAAGAAGAAACGTTGCCATAGATTCCGCCATGGAAGGAAGGTTTGTCTCCATCTCTTCTTCGTAATCTGTAATTGTCATCTGAAAATAGTACTGATATCCCATATCATCTATCTCTTTTAAAAACGGCAGCATCGGTTCCGGATTTTTTGTCCAGAATGCAATACAGTCCACCGTATCCGGCGACAGCACAATTCTTTTTACTTTTTTTCGATTGTACGGATTGGGCACCATAACCTCCCCGGCTCTGAGCCGGTTCACAAACCATTCCGGATAGATAGCCGGGATATCCGTTCTCCTGCTTGCACTTATAATCATATTCGCACTCCTGACTTATCCGAAGTTCTTACGTACCAGACGGCAATACTCTTCGTACGCCTCCACACCGGCAAAAGCCTCTTTCAAAGATTCCTGCATTCCTTTATAATACCATCCGATTATCTCTTTATTTTTCATACGAAAGCGATTCCACAGTTCTTCTCCAACCACCGGATAATCTCGATTAATATCTCTCATATTGGACAGTTTATCTGCCAGAGCGACCATCTGTACTTCCCTGGGAGCAGTTCGGATATGCGTAATTGTTGCGGACTTCCGTTCCATCCACGTCCTGGACTTATCCTCACTCTCCTGTACAACAATATCCGCTACCCGTTCTGAAAATTCCCTTGCCAGAAGTTCCTTCGTAATTCCTTCACAGTCTTCTATCGTATCATGCAGTACTGCCGCACTGATGACCTCTTCATCTCTTGTCATTGTCGATACGATATCCCCGACTTCTATCGGATGTACGATATACGGCCGTTTGGTTCCTTTCCTTACCTGTCCCTCGTGTGCTTTTGTGGCAAATTCAATCGCTTTGTTGATCATGATGGTACCTCTCCTTATTCTTCTATCTCCTCACGCAACCTTGCTTTTTCTTTTTTATGGAACATATCATATATACATGGTACTACGATCAGCGTAAGCACTGTTCCATAGATCAACCCTCCGATCGTAACAACAGCCATCGGCTGCACCATATCTGCCCCCATTCCAAAGCCTGCAGACATAGTAGACAGACCAAGGATTGTTGTCAGAGCAGTCATGACAATCGGACGCAGTCTTGCTTTTCCCGCTTCTTCCAGTGCTTCTCTTCTCTCCAGCCCCTGTTCCTGAAGCTGATTTGTATAATCAATAAAAACAATCCCATTATTTACGATGATACCGGACAACATTACGAATCCGATCATCGCAATGACACTGACGGACATTCCGGACAGCCACAGTGCCAGAAGTCCTCCCGTAAACGCAAGTGGTACTGTAAACATAACAATGAACGGAGAACGCAGAGACTGAAACTGCGCAACCATAATCAGATACATGAACACAATTGCCAGACCAAGCATCTTAAAGAGTTCCGTCATCGCTTCATTAATGGTCGCATCCTCTCCCGTCATCTCTACCTCATATCCTTCCGGGACTTCGTATGCTTTTAATTCCTTTTTGACGCGATTGCTGACAATTCCAATATTATCACCATCCGCAATTTCTGCAGTCACAGACATATAGCGGCTCTGGTTCTTCCGACTGATCGCCTTCAGACCGGATGCATCTTCAAAAGATGCTATATCTGCAAGTTTTACTTCCTCCTTACTTCCATCCTGCTTTTCTACGGTAACAGTCATATTCCGAATATCTTCTCTGGACAATTTTTCATCTGCTTCATCCAAAACATACACATCATAATCATCCGTATCTGTCGACAGTACTGTCGCCACACGTGATGCCGCAAGCCTTCCGTACAGACTCTGATATACCTGAGCAACGGTGAGCCCTTGTGAAGCCGCTTTGTCTTTGTCGACAATCACCCGAAGTTCCTCTGTATTTTCTTCTGTTCCGTCAGATACATTTTTTGTCCCTTTGACATCTTCTACAAGACGTTTGACGTCTCCTGCTATTTTCTGGAGCTGATCCAGATCCTTTCCTCTGATCTGGATGTTGATTCCCGAGGCTCCCAGGGAACTCATGTCCATATTGGACATATTCACTGTCAGTTCACCACTGATATCTTTGGTTACTTTTTCAATCTCATTTTTCAATTCCTCATTCGACATGGACGGATTTTCTCTGGTCGTTGCATAGATCTCGATCTTATTACTCTCCGTCTGCGTCCCCATCATATCTGAGGAAGACACAAGTCCGCCAATATCTTCTATATCTTCTATCTTCCCAACTCTTTCCATCACCTGATCAGCCACTTTTGCAGTATCTTCCAGACTGGTTCCTTTTTCTGTTTCGAGCGACATACTGATCTGTGTGCTTTCCATTGTCGGAATAAATTCTGTTCCATTTGAATATGCAAGAGCAATGCTGCCTGCAAATAAAGCGAGAGCTCCGATCAGAACCAGAATCTTTTTGTTTAATAATATGGTTAGAATACGTCCATATACATTCCGGATACGGGTAAACACCATGGATTCCTTTGCATTCGTTTTACGCAGCATTCCGGCTGACATCATCGGTACCACCGTCAGTGCCACCAGAAGACTTGCCAACAGCGAATATGCAATTGTAAGTCCCATATCCACAAACAGCTGCCTTGTAATCCCCTCCGTAAATACAATTGGAAGAAATACACAGATCGTCGTCAGTGTAGAGGCCAGAATTGCACCACTCACCTGCTTTGCACCCTGAACCGCTGCCTCTTTGGCAGTTTTCCCCTCTTCATTACGCATTCGGTAGATATTTTCAATCACAACAATCGAATTATCCACCAGCATTCCGACCCCAAGCGCAAGGCCGGACAATGATATAACGTTCAGTGTCACCCCTGAAAAATACATGGCAACCAGAGCTGTCGTAATACTGATTGGAATAGAACATGCAATCACCAGAGTCATACGGATACTCTTTAAAAATACCAGAAGAATCAAAATTGCCAGAATGGCACCAAACACCAGATTTTCCAAAACAGAATGAACCACCATGTCAATATAGACTCCCTGATCCATCAGTGTAACTGTCTGTATTTCCTCATTTTCTTCTTTGATCCTCTCAAATCTATCCAGTACTCTGTCACTGACATCTCCGGTTGAATAACCGGTCTGTTTCTGGATCACCAGCATGACTCCCGGTTCGCCATTTATCTTCGCATATGTTTCATCTGAATTATCCACAAGTTCTACACTTGCAACATCAGACAACCGGATCGGATCAATTCCTTCCATATCAAGAATGGTAAGATTCTTTAATTCATCTATATCCCTGAATTTGTCTCCTACCCGCACAAGATAATTCAGCCCGTCCTCTGAAACATATCCGGCCGGCATTCGAAAGTTATTAGCCGCAAGAATCGTTTTTATGGTATCCGCATTCAAAATTCCCGCAACGTCAGCCCCTGCAAGTGCCTCTCCCTGTGATGACTCAAGCTGCGCTTCCTGCATCTGAAGTGCCGCTTCTCCCGTCGCGATCTGTGCCGTTCCTTCTCCAATTCCCACAGCCGCTGTAAATTGAGCAGAGGCAAGCTGTCCTCTCGCCTCCGCAAGAGACAATGCCCCGTCATTCACCTGTTTCTGCATTGCAGACAGTTGTTCCTTCCCATCCACAATCTGCGAAAGCGCATCCTGCAGCTGTTGTTCCTGAGCTTCTACTTTCTGTATCGATTCCTCCAGCGTCTCAAAAGTAATTCCCCGCTCTTCCAGTGATACCCGAAGCTGTTCCATCTGTTCCTGAATCTGTGCTTTTTGTTCCTCCGTCAGATCCTGTTCCAGCATTTGCTTCAGGTTCTGATACTGTTCCTGTACAGACTTCAGTGATGTAAGTTCAAGCTGTATAATCATAAGCTGCTGACTGACCTGGGATTCTGCAAGATTCAGTTCAGCCATCTTCTCGTTAATCTCCAGCTGAGCCTGTTTCAGCTCCTCGCTTTTCACCGACAGCTGGGATTCTGCCGATGCAAGTCCGGATGCAGCCTGTTCCTTTCCAAGATCCAGTGCTGCTTTTCCGTTCTCGACCTGCTGTCTTGCCTCATCCAGGGCTTCTTTTGCTTCATTGATCCTGCGCTCCAGTTCAGCCCGGATCTCATCACTCAGCTGATTGATATTCTCCTCATTTAACGTAACTTCAACTGTTTCTTCTATACTCCCGGACGTTGTCACAGAGGCTACGCCCTCTACACTTTCAATCTCCGGAAGAACCTTTTCTTCAATCACCTTACTCGTTTCTGCCGCATCATCGCTCCTGGCACTGACTGCCGCAATCAGAACCGGCATCATATCCGGATTCAGCTTCATGATAATAGGATCCGATACCTCTTCCGGCCAATACCCCTTAATCTGATCCAGACTCTCCCTCATCTCTATCGTAACCGAGTCCATGTTCGCTGTCTGATCAAATTCCAGGATCACCGTCGAAGAATTATCGCTGGATATCGACTGCACCGTTTTAATATTGCTGACAGTCGCCATTGTCTGTTCAACCGGCTTGGTAACAATCTCTTCCACTTCTTCCGGACTTGCACCCACATATCCTGTAATAACGAGTGCGTACGGAAGGTTTATGCTTGGCAGAAGATCAACCGTCATATGTGTAAATGACACAACACCTAATATGATAATCAATACAACTCCCACAACTACTGTATAAGGTTTCTTCACACTAAATCCTGATAACATTGGATGCCTTCTTTCATTTTTATCTTCCATATCGTCTGGACATGAATATTACTTTCATTATATAATAAAACTCCGAAAAACAAAATTAAAATATATAAAATCAGGAGTCAGATATGAATCGTAAAACTGTTTTTATTACAGGTGCATCCCGCGGAATCGGAAAAAGCGCCGCAATATTATTTGCTTCAAAAGGATATCATACTTTTTTGAATTGTGCCTCGTCCCTGGAGGCTTTAGAAAATGTAAAAGAAACCATAGAAACTCGTTTTCAGGTGCCATGCACACTGGTTCCCGGTGATGTAGGGAATCCTGAGAATGTCGCACAGATCTATACACAGATTTATCAGCAATGTGACCATCTGGATGTCCTTGTAAACAACGCCGGTATTTCCTACATCGGGCTTTTGACCGATATGAGCATCGAAGAATGGGAGCATGTCATTCATACGAATCTGTCTTCCGTTTTTTACTGCTGTCGGGAAGCCATCCTTCCGATGGTATCGCAGAAATCCGGAAAAATCATCAATATCTCCTCCATGTGGGGAACTTCCGGAGCCTCCTGCGAAGTCGCCTACTCTGCTGCCAAATCCGGAGTAAACGGGTTCACACGGGCACTTGCCAAAGAGCTTGCTCCAAGCAATATCCAGGTAAACGCCATTGCCTGCGGAGTCATTGACACAGATATGAACCGTCAGCTGTCCGCCCGAGAGCGGGAGGCTCTGGAAGAAGAAATTCCCGCCGGAAGATATGGAACTCCGGATGAAATCGCACAGATTATCTGGGATATTGCCAACGCACCCGCATATATGACTGGTCAGATCATCGGAGTAGACGGCGGATATCTCTAATCGATATCCAGCTCTACAGGGCAATGATCTGATCCCATAACATCCGTCAGAATCTTCGCGTCTTTCAGGCGGTCTTTCAGGCATTCCGAGACGCAGAAGTAATCAATACGCCACCCTGCATTCTTGGCTCTTGCACTGAATCTGTAGGACCACCAGGAATAGATTCCTGTTACATCCGGATAAAAATACCGGAATGTATCAATGAATCCAGCTTCAAGTAGTGCCGTGAATTTTTCACGTTCCTCATCCGTAAATCCGGCATTTTTCCGGTTAGTCTTTGGATTCTTAAGGTCAATTTCTTTATGTGCGACGTTCAGATCCCCACAGAATATCACTGGCTTCTTTTCTTCCAGCTTTTTCAAATAACTCAGGAATTCATCCTCCCACTGCATCCTGTAAGAAAGCCTTGCCAGCTCATTCTGTGAGTTCGGAGTATATACCGTCACAAAATAATAATCCGCAAATTCCAGAGTGATCACACGACCTTCTTTGTCATGCTCTTCCACTCCGATTCCATAAGCTACTGACAATGGTTCCACCTTTGTAAAAATTGCCGTGCCGGAATATCCTTTTTTCTCCGCATAATTCCAATACTGACAGTATCCGGGAAGTTCTAATTCCAACTGACCTGCCTGCATCTTAGATTCCTGTATACAGAACACGTCTGCATCTAGATCTCTGAACACATCCAGAAATCCTTTCTGCACACATGCACGAATTCCATTCACATTCCATGAAATAAATTTCATCTTCTGTCCTCCCTCATATGATAAAACGCGACATCCACTTTCATCGCATGCTATATTTTAATAATAGACTTTTCTAAGAAAAAGGCCTCTTGCCGGAGCCAGGAATCCCGCCAGACTCCGATCTTCAGCAGCTATCACAACCGGAAGCTTTGATGCATCTCTTTTTCCGGTTCCGATCTCCAGAAGAGTACCTGTCAATATCCGCACCATATGGTATAAAAATCCAGTACCATAATAGGTGATCCGCACTTTCTCTCCACTGCTTACAATCTTGATATTCGTAATCTTCCGAATCGGATCCTTGCAGTCCTTGTCATCGGTAAAACTGGTAAAATTCTTCGGGCCGATCAGATACTTTGTTGCATCTCTCATCGCCTCAATATCCAGCTTTTCCGGATAATGATAACAATATCTTCTTGAGAACACATCCGGCTTTTCCCGACAGTCAATATAATATTCATATTTCTTCCCTTTTGCGCTTTTCCGGGCATGGAAACCATTCTTTGCAAGCTCCACTTTAATAATACGAATATCTTCCGGAAGATACCTGTTCAGTGAATCTTTCAGTTCTTTTGTATCATACAGCTTTGACAGCTTTACGCTGGCCACCTGACCCCGGGCATGAACACCGGCATCGGTGCGCCCCGAACCGTCAACATGTACACGATAGCCAACCAGCTTGCCAATACTCCGTTCAAGAATAAACTGAATGGTATTGTCGGTAGTCGCCTGTCTCTGCCATCCCTGATATCTGCTTCCATCATAAGAAATGGTTAACTTATACGTTCTCATATCATCACCTAATCTGTTTTGTATCTCATTTTAATATTTTTTTCAACTCATCCATAAAAGTATTCACATCTTTGAATTCTCTGTATACAGATGCAAACCTTACATAAGCCACTTCATCCAGTCCTTTCAGTTCCTCCATCACAATCTCTCCGATCACATTGCTGGGAACTTCTTTTTCTTCCAGGCTGAAGATTTTCGTCTCTATACGATCAATCGTCTTCTGAATATCTGACGTCGCCACCGGACGCTTATAACATGCCCTGAGGACGCCATTTTCTATCTTTCTTCGCTCGTACTGTTCTCTGGTATTATCTTTTTTTATTATAGTAAGCGGAATTGTTTCAACCTTTTCATAGGTAGTAAACCTCTTTCCACAAACGTCACACGAACGTCTTCTGCGGATAGAATTTCCATCTTCCGCCGGTCGGGAATCGATAACTCTTGTATCCGGATGGCTGCAATATGGGCACTTCATCTTGATCGTTCCTTTCTGTCTATGTTCTTATTTCTCTAGATAAATACAGTATATCTGCAATACTCTTATAAGTCAAATTACTTTTCTTTTCTCTTTTCTTCGTGTATCTCTACAAGTATAATATCCGGCCCGATCTTCTTAATGCACTGGAATGGAATGACATATTCTGCTCCCTCACCAAACAAACCGCATAACTTTCCGCTCTTCGGTATGATCAATGCTTCTATATTTCCTTTGCATTCATCTATGATCAGATCCACTACAAATCCCAGCCTTTTACAGTCACATGCATTGATAACTTCCTTATCTTCCAGCTCTGACAGACGCATACATATTCCCCCTGTTCAAGACCTGCTTTTATAATAATATATGAAAAAAGTATCCAGAATTCACCTTCCGGATACTTCTTACCTAATCTTCAATATCAATGACTGCCACAGGGCATGCATCTCTTGCTTCCTGTGCTGTATTCTCATCCTCAGGCAATACATCTGCATACGCTTCCGCCAGTCCGTCATCATTGAACCGAAATACTTCCGGACAGGTTGCGACACATGCGCCACAGGAAATACATCCATCATTCACTTTTGCTTTCACGGGACATTCCTCCTTGTCTTTTTCAGATAGTATGTCCCGCTTTCCGGTTTTTAATCATAATCTCTATTTTATGATTGTGCCGGTCTTTCCTTTTAACGCTTCGTTCAGTTTATCAAAAGAAGTAATCAATGCGCTTCTTCCTTCTCTCTTTTCAATAAACTCGACCGAAGCTTTGAACTTCGGATACATGTTATACTTGCCAAAGTGACCTTCTTCCATATATTCCTTAGCCTGCTCCACACTGATCTCCCCGAGTTCTTCTTCCTCCGGTCTTCCCATATTGATTTTTACCTTCTCAACACTGGTCAGAATGATCAGCATATCTGCATTTATCTCTTCTGCCATCTTTCCGGCAGTCAGATCTTTTTCAATGACAGCTCCGGCTCCCTTCAGATGATGATCCTGCTCCAGAACCGGAATTCCTCCGCCTCCGCAGGCAACAACGATCTGATCTGCATCCAGAAGTGCCCGGATTGCATCGATCTCAACAATACTGACCGGATTCGGCGCAGATACAATACGGCGATAACCCTTTCCAGGCTCTTCCACCACATAATTGCCCTTTTTCCGTTCTGCATTCGCCTCTTCCACATTCATATAACGTCCCAGTACCTTTGTCGGTGTATAAAACGCTTCATCATATGGGTCAACGATCACCTGCGTCAGAATCGTACTGACCGTTCTGTAAATACCTCTGTTCATCAGTTCTTCACGGATTCCATTCTGAAGGTCATAACCGATATATCCCTGACTCATAGCAGAGCAAACTGACATCGGAGCGGCTGTATAATTTTCATGTTCCTTTCCGAATTCATTCATAGCAGTATGAATCATTCCCACCTGTGGTGCATTGCTGTGCGTGATCGCCACCTGATAACCTTTTTCAATCAGGTCCGCGATAACTCTTGATGTATTCTTTACCGCTTCTTTCTGTTCCGGAAGTGTTGTGCCAAGTGCACGGTGTCCTAATGCAACTACTACTCTTTTCTTCATAATCTATACCTCTGCTTTTCTATGTTTGTCTTCAATAAAATATAAGAAAATTATAGTATTTTTTTCACGAAATTACAACGTTTGTTTTATGCATTTCTGGAACATCTGAATTGAAGTTCTTCCCATCTTCTGTCCACTTCTTTCTGGAATGCTTCCAGAAGATATTCATTTCCCTTTTTAAACAGATGTTTGAATCTGCCCTGTGGTCTTAAGAAGTCTTCAATCGGAAGTTTTTTCTTCGGCTCATAGTTCAGGATCCATTTTCCTTCTACTACTTCAAACAGCGGCCAGTAACAGGTTTCAACTCCCAGCTTACAGATTTCCATAATATCCGGAGTATTGTATCTCCACCCTCTCGGACATGGAGCCATGATATTCAAAAATGCAGCTCCCGGTGTATAGATCGCTTTTTCAGATTTGATATGCAGATCTTTAAAGTTCTGCACAAATGTAGTCTGTGCGACATATGGAATATCATGCGCGGCAATTACTGCTGCCAGATCTTTCCTGTTCTGTGGCTTTCCATTACTTTCAGTTCCAACCGGAGTCGTCGTTGTATCCGCATACATTGGAGTCGCTGAAGATCTCTGAATTCCGGTATTCATATACGCACCATTGTCATAGCACACATATACCATATCCTGATTCCGTTCCATAGCTCCTGACAGAGACTGCAGACCAATATCATAAGTACCGCCGTCGCCGCCGAATGTAATAAACTTATATGTCTCGTCCAGTTTTCCTTTTCTTTTTAATACTTTATACGCACCTTCCACTCCGCTTAATGTTGCTCCTGCATTTTCAAATGCATTGTGAATATAGCTGTCTTCCCACGCGGTATAAGGATATGTAAATGTTGAGACTTCCAGGCAGCCGGTTGCATTGCCGATTACAGCCTTATCTCCCTCGTGGAGTCCTCTGAGTACATTTCTTACAGCAATCGTACCGCCGCATCCGGCACACATTCTGTGCCCGGGAGCAAGACGCTCCGTTTTATTCATCGTTTCTTTAAAATTATAACTCATCTTCTTCGCCCCCTATTCTCTGATTCCCATATAACGATAGGTCTCTCCTGCATCGCCGTCTTCGATGATCTGTTTCAGGGTTTCATATACGGCTTCCATATCTTCTACGCGCACGTCACGACCACCAAGTCCATAAATATAGTTCACTGCCAGCGCTTCAGATCTCGCTCTGAACAATGCCGCCATCACATCAGCTCCAAGCGGACCGCCCTGATTGGTATAGCTCTCCGCACGATCCATGATCGCAACTGCTTTTACACCTTTCAATGCTTCTGCAATCTCGGAAGCCGGGAACGGCCGGAACAGACGAATCTTGATCATTCCGACTTTTTCTCCCTGTGCACGAAGCTTATCTATAGCGTCTTTCGTGGTTCCTGATGCAGATCCGATGATCACTACAGCTCTCTGAGCGTCTTCCATGCAATACTCTTCAAACAATCCGTATTCTCTTCCGGAAAGCGCAGCAAATTCTTTTGCTACATCCAGAACGACCCCGTTTACATGTTTCATTCCTTCTGCCTGATTACGCTTTGCTTCCATATAATAATCGGTAATGGAATAAGGACCCACCGCCATCGGACACTCCGGATTCAACAGATAATTCTCCGGTTCATATTCTCCAACAAAATTTTTAACCTCTTCATCTTCCAGAAGTTCAATATTCTCTACCGCATGACTGGTAATAAAACCATCCTGGCAGATCATGATCGGAAGTCTGACATCCTGATGTTCTGCGATCCGATATGCCTGGACCATGTTATCATATGCTTCCTGATTGTTCTCTGCATAAATCTGAATCCATCCGGAATCCCTTGCTCCCATACTGTCTGAATGATCACAGTTAATGTTAATCGGACCGGAAAGTGCACGGTTTACCAGTGCAAGTGCCACAGGGAGTCTGTTGGATGCTGCAATATACAATTCTTCCCACATATACGCAAGACCACAGGAAGAAGTAGCTGTAAGACTTCTTGCTCCTGCTGCTTCTGCTCCGATTGCCGCACTCATGGAACTATGTTCACTTTCCACTGTGATAAACTCCGTATCTACCTGACCATTTGCCACAAAAGAAGCAAAGTACTGTGGAATCTCTGTAGATGGCGTAATCGGAAATGCCGGAAATACATCCGGGTTAATCTGTCTGAGCGCTACTGCCACCGCTTCATTACCTGATAATCTGTCTCTCTTTGCCATCTTACTTCACCCCTTCCATCGTAATTGCGCCAAATGGGCATGCTTTTACACAGATGCCGCATCCTTTACAGTGATCATAGTCAAATGCGCCTCTCTTCATATCTTTTACCGGAATAGAACTGTCCGGACATACCGGAACACAAAGAAGACACTGCTTACATTTATCCTCAATAAATACCGGTTTATTGGTAGACCATTCTCCGGTCTTAAAATCTCTGGAGGTTCCTGCCCCTGCAACGATCATTCCCTCCGTCAGATCCTGCCATTTTGTCTTTACGCCTAATTTACTGATATCTGTTGCCATTACCGTACCTCCTTTAACGCCATTTCAAGAGCCTTCATATTGCCGTCAATTACTTCCGGCTTACTTGCAAACTTATGTTCAAAAGAGGCTTTCATCTCTCTCAGAAATACTTCCTCATCCATAATACCCGCCACTTTGACGATTGCGGCCAGAAGCGGTGTATTCGGGAAGTATTTTCCCATGGTCTCCATCGAAACCTTATATGCATCGATGGTATATACTTTTCCTTCATATCCTTTCAGATGTGGAATAATCTCCTCTTTGGAACGCTGTGTATTCACAAGGATTGCTCCCTCTTTTTTCAATCCGCTTGTCACATCCACTGATTCGAGCAGGGATTCATCTACAACCACTACATACTGTGGATCATAAATATTAGAATGTACACGAATCTGTTCATCACTGATACGATTGTACGCTGTGATCGGCGCTCCCATACGCTCCGGTCCGTATTCCGGGAAGCCCTGTACATATTTTCCGGTTTTAAATGCTACATCTGCCAGAAGCAGTGCTGCAGTCTTGGCACCCTGACCGCCACGGCCATGCCATCTGATTTCCGTATGATTACTCATCTTTTCTCATCCTTTCTTTTCTATTGCGTTGGCTGTTCCTATGGCATTACGGAACAAACTTTTATAAAGAACAAAAAAATCCATCCCCAAAAGGGACGGATCCATATCTCATCATCATTCCGCAACCACCCTGTTTTCTAAAAAACAAGTACGAATACAACGCACTATCATACGCGGTTTCTGTAACGGGAAACCCCCGAGAAGACTTAATGGATATCGGATGTTTCCTTTCGGTCTTCCTTCTCAGAGATGATTTTCAAAACAATGCTCCCACTGCATTCCACCACCAGCAGCTCTCTGTAGGTGAGTCATCTGCTCCTACTCTTTCTCTTCATCGAATTATAATTATAGAGTGCAATCTGTTTTTTGCATATTGTGATTTTACCCTATTTTTTCACAAACGTCAACCTCTTTTTCACAGAATTCGACAAGATATTGCAAGGGCTTGCAATTATCTCATCAATCAGAGTATACTAATATCGAAAGTAAACACTGGACAGAAGAGGGGAGAATATACATGTTAGCAGAAACGGGCGTAATTCATGCAAGATTTCAGGTACTGCATTTAAAACATATGGAATACATACTTGCTGCAAAGATGAGATGTCGAAAGCTTTATATCGGCATTACCAATCCGGACAGTCTTCACACCAGGGATATTCCTCTGGATATTAATCGTTCCGCAAAATCGGCCAATCCACTTACCTATTTTGAACGAAGCGAAATCATTAAAGGGGCAATGGCAGAATTCGGTGTACCGGAATCAGAATATGAGATCATTCCGTTTCCAATCAGTTATCCGGAATACATCCTGCAGTATGCACCAAAAGATGCGGTGTATTATATGGGCATTTTTGATGATTGGGATGAGGAAAAATACAAAAGATTGAAAAGTCTTGGTCTGAATGTTGTCGTGCTATGGAAAAAGGCACCGGAAGAAAAAGGAATCACCGGGTCCAAGATTCGCAATCTGATCGCGACAGATCAGGAATGGGCACAGCTGGTTCCCAAAAGTGTATACCGGTATCTGACGGATCATCATCTGGATGAAAGAATCAGACGCCTGGAAAAGATGCGTCTGGACGAGAAAGATATTAACCTGATCAAAGATTAAAATGGATTGTTGCAAATATTTTGCAACAATCCATTTTAATGATTACAGGTTCAATACATCTTTAATCGTATAGAATCCCGGTCCTTTATCTGCCAGGTATGCTGCACAGTCACAAGCTCCTCGTGCAAAACATTCCCAGTTATAGGAATGATGCGTGATCTCAAGTCGTTCACCCATACCACCAAAATATACGGTATGGCTGCTTGGAATATTACCGGCACGCAGAGAATGATATCCGATCGTTCCCGTCTCTCTCGGTGATGCCCCTTCCCGTCCATAGACCGCAATATCCTTCAGCTCTTTTCCAAGCGCATGTGCCATAATCTCACCCATCTCCTTTGATGTTCCACTTGGTGCATCCTTTTTCCACTGATCATGCATTTCCAAAATCTCAATATCGATCTCGTCTTTCAGTGTTTCTGTAACAATTTCCAACAATTTATTCATAATATTGACCAGTTTGGAAGTATTTGCCGCATACAGCATCGGAATCTCTGTTGCCGCGTCACAAAAACGCTGCATCTCTTCCTGCGAAAATCCCGTTGTACCACAGACCAGAGCTTTTTTATGAGCAATTGCCGCATCCAATACCTGCATTGCCATCTCTTTCGTTGAGAAATCTATGATTACGTCACATGAATCAATTACGTCTTCCAGATTATCCGTAACCGGAATTCCCAGATCACGTCCTACCATAGCCACGGTTCCCAGATCTTTACCGATATACTCTCCGCCTTTCGGGCCAACAGCCGCTGACAATTCCATATCTTCTCTTCCTGCAGCCACCTGTGTGATTAATTTCCCCATTTTACCTCTCGGTCCTATTACCATTACTTTCATAATCCAAGCTCCTTTCGCATATATTCAAATACGCCTTCTATCATTAAGGCTATTATACCATACGAATTTCCAAAGGAAAATAAAGCTTGCATTATCTGGTGCAATTCGGTAGAATAGTTGTATCGGGGTATGGCTCAGTTTGGTCAGAGCGCACGGCTGGGGGCCGTGAGGTCGCAGGTTCGAATCCTGTTACCCCGATGAATGAAGGCATAGCTTTCGATATATCCGGAAGCTATGCCTTTCTCATGGCTGGAATCTGGTCTTATCATTGCTGTTTAAGCTTTTAGCAGCTCCATCAACTCATGTTTTGGCTTTGCACCCATGTCCCTCTTTACAACTTCTCCATCCCGGAACACCAGAAATGTCGGGATGGACATCACTCTGTACTGCCTTGCAAGCTCCGGCTGATCATCAACATCAACCTTACATATCTTGGCATCTGTAACTTCTTCTGCCATCTCCTCTACAATCGGTCCTACCATCTGGCAGGGACCACACCAGGTCGCCCAGAAATCAACCAGCACCGGAATCTTAGTTTCTAATACTTCCTTTTGAAAATTATCTTTCGTCAAATGTACGACTGCCATATCTAATCTTCCTTTCTTCTTTTTGATTTTGTATTTTTTTCTATTATAACCCATTTTTCAACAAAATCCGCAATATTATCATAGGAAATATAATTTTTTCATCTTTATAACAAATGTATATCTGTTCCTACTGCCCCTAAGCATTCATGTATTTTCATAAATACAAAAGAAAAATTAATATTTATGAATAATTTTTATGTTTATTACAGTTCCTTCTTGTGGTAGAATGATATTATATAAACAAAGAAGGAACGTTGCATATGAAAAATATAATTCATCACAAAACTCTGCGAGAACAAGTTGCAGATGCTATTCGAAAAAAAATACTATACCATGAACTCGAGCCCGGAATGAGAATCACGGAATCAGAATTAGCCACTAATTTTGGTGTCAGCCATGGTCCGGTGCGTGAAGCGCTTCGCCAGCTGGAGCAGGAGGGATTGGTAGAATATACCCGTAATGTCGGCTGCTCCGTAAGGGATATCTCTTTCCAGAATGTAATTGAAGCACTGTTAATCAGAGGATCTTATGAGCTTACTGCAGCACGCGCCTGTGCAGGCAATATCTCGGATAAAGCGATGGAGGAAATGGCCTCCATACTGGATTACATGAAGGATATGGATGGCTCTGACTTTACAGAACCTATTATCTATGATAACAAATTTCATACTGTCTTGATCCACGAAGCACATATGCCTTATCTTACAAAAGCATGGTCTTCCTTGGATTTTGCTACTTTTTTCACATTTTATCAGCAGACTGATCATAAAGATTCTGTAACACACAGACAATATGACGTCCACAAAGAAATTTATGACATTTATCTGAGCAAAGACTGTCAGGCTATCTGCAATATGATTTCCAGTCATTACAAAAATTCAGTGGACTACATGATCAAAGAAAAGGGGATGTCTGAGGCAGATTTCCCGTTCTCATTTGATATTATTGAGCCACCGGTCTTTCCTTAGAACACTATCGTATATTTCATAATATCTTCAAGTAACTACAAGTGCCGGGATGCACACACTGATGCATCCCGGCACTTTTCTATCAATAGGCCATTTGGATATTAAACTGCTCTTGTATACTTCGCAAGCCATTCTGTTTCTTCTTCATTCAGATAAGGGGAAATGGCGTCGTATACTTTCTTGTGATAATTATTTAAAAGCTTCTTCTCTTCTTCTGTCATAATATCAGGATTAATTGCATCCAGATCCATTGGAATTAATGTAATCTCATCGAAATACATAAACTGTCCATACTCATTTTTCTCACCTTTACAGCACAGAAGCTCATTTTCCAGACGAATACCATGGGATCCTTCCACATAGAAACCTGGTTCATCCGTAATAACCATACCTTCCTGCAATACTGCCGTGTCACCTTTGACATATCTCCAGCGGAAACTTGCCGGGCTCTCATGGATATTCAAAAGTCTTGTTACATCTGTAGAACCTTCCCAGAATCCAGCTCCTGTATCTGTCATGAAAAAGTTTCCTTCTTTTAATTCCACATCCGTCTCTGGTGTAGATATATAATGAACGATAGCCCCATGCTCACCATAAGATGCAATCGGTTCAAAGCTCGGGCGGATAAAATTGCCCATTTCAGCACGTAATTCATCCAGTTTTTCTGTAGCGCTCATCTCAGTAATTCTAGTCTTACCTACGTTCTCCTTCAGCCACTTCATAAATCTGACATGCGCCACACTGTCTTTAATCTGCGCTTTCCTGATATTTTCTACTTCTACCGGATTCTTTGCAGATTTCATAAGCATTGTTGGATTCTCTGCTTCCACTTTTTTATCATTTTCAGGTATATTGTTGTACAGAACATAATTCAATTTTCCGGGATCAATCAATGCTACTGTTTCTCCATCCAGCTTGCGAATGTCTTCATAGATATCATTGTATGGATGCAGATGTACATTCAATTCATTCAGCTGCGCTTTGATCTCATCATTTAATTTATTTTCATCAACGTACAATTCCATACTGTCCATCCTGATAATGGCATAAGAAAGTACTAATGGGAAAAACTCAATATCATCACCACGGATATTCAAAGTCCAGCAAATATCATCAAGAGTTGTAAGGACATGTACATTCGCCCCGGCTTTTTCCATCTTTTCACGAATTCTCTTTAATTTATCTGCTGCTGTTTCACCTGCATATTCGACTCCAAGTGAAAATGCAGACGCTTTGGAAAGTTCCGGACGGTCTTCCCAAATCAGATCAATCAGATCTTCATGATATGCAACTTTTGCCTGCTTTTCTTCTGCAACTTTGGCGTATTCTTCCTACTCGCCTACGTATTCATTCTGATGAAAGTCAGCTGTCGGAACAATATATACATCGACTCCTTTTTCTTCCATCTTTATACGTAATTTTTTCAATCTTTCAGGAATACTCATTTTTTCACCTCTCCATTGATCTTGACTTTTCTACAGTTGATCATTCCTGAATTAAAGATAATTAATTATTAATAATCTGTATATTATTATACTCTTCTCTCAATTTTCTGTCAAGATTTATATGGGAATTTGAACCTGTTTTTATCCTTATGCCAGAAAGCATTTCCATGCAAAAACCGGGATATATCGAAAATGATATATCCCGGTTTTGACAATATTCATATATCCAATCTTAAATTGCTCTTGTATACTTCGCAAGCCATTCTGTTTCTTCTTCATTCAGATATGGAGTAAGCGTATCATATACCTTCTTATGGTAATCATTCAGAAGTTTCTTCTCTTCTGCAGTCATGATATCCGGATTGATTGCATCCAGATCCATTGGAATCAATGTGATTGCGTCAAAGTACATAAACTGTCCGTACTCATTCTTCTCACCCTTGCAGCACAGAAGCTCATTCTCCAGACGGATTCCGTGAGAACCTTCGATATAGATTCCCGGCTCATCCGTAATAACCATGCCTTCATGGAGTACCTCTGTTTCTCCTTTGCGGTATTTCCACCGGAATCCTGCAGGACCCTCATGAATATTCAAAAGGTAACCCACACCATGTCCGGTTCCATGATTGAAGTTCAGATTACGATCCCAGAATGGTTTTCTGGAAAGAACATCCAGTACCATACCTGTACATCCTTCCAGGAATTTTGCACTTCCAAGTGACAGGTTACTGATTGCAACCAGTGTAAAGTCATCTTTCATCTTCTGTGAAACCTCACCAAGCGCATATGTTCTCGTTACATCTGTAGAACCTTCCCAGAATCCTGCACCTGTATCCGTAAGGAAGAAACTGCCTTCTTTCAGTTCCACATCTGTCTCCGGTGATGAAGTATAATGTACGATTGCACCATGCTCTCCGTAAGATGCGATCGGTTCAAAACTCGGACGGATAAAGTTGCCCATCTCAGCACGAAATTCATCCAGCTTATCTGTTGCACTCATCTCGGTAATTGTGATCTTGCCAACATTTTCTTTCAGCCACTTCATAAATCTTACATGTGCAACGCTGTCCTTGATCTGTGCTTTGCGAATATTCTCCACTTCCACCGGATTCTTGATCGCTTTCATCAGAATCGCCGGATTTCTCTTTTCCACTTTCTTCACGTTCTCAGGAATGTTATTGTATAAAGCATAGTTCAGCTTACCCGGATCAAGCATAAGCACTGTACTGTCATCCAGTTTGCGGATATCTTCATATATGTCATTGTATGGATGAAGTTTTACGTTTAACTCCGCCAGCTGCGCTTTGATCTCATCATTTAATTTATTTTCGTCAATATATAGTTCCATGCCATCCATTGTGATGATTGCATAAGAAAGGATCAATGGGAAGAATTCAATATCATCTCCACGAATATTCAATGTCCAGCAGATATCATCCAGAGTTGTAAGCACATGTGCATTTGCTCCTGCTTTTTCCATCTCTTCGCGGGTTCTCTTTAATTTATCCGCTGCTGATTCTCCTGCATATTCAATTCCAAGAGCAAATGCCGGTGCTTTTGAAAGCTCCGGACGGTCTGTCCAGATCAGATCAATCAGATCTTCATGATAAGCAACCTTTGCTCCCTTCTTTTCTGCAATTTCTGCATACTCCTGTCCTTCTCCGACAGATACTACACGTCCGTCAAATCCAAGGGTATCGCCTGCTTTTAATATATCTTTCAGATAATCTGTAAGCTCCGGAACTCCCGGCTCACCCATCTTCATCAATTCAACAGTTGTCCCTTCCAGCTGTGCAGTTGCCTGAATGAAGTAACGTCCATCTGTCCAAAGACGTGCCTCATCCTTGGTAATGACAGCTGTACCTGCTGAACCGGAAAAACCTGTGATATATTTTCTTGCTTTAAAATATTCCCCAACATATTCGCTCTGGTGAAAATCTGCTGTCGGAACAACATAGATATCAATTCCTTTTTCCTCCATCTTCGCGCGCAGATTTGTTAATCTCTCTGGAATACTCATGTTATAACGCCTCCTGTAAAATAGTAATGTTTTTTCCCTAATAATATTAGGATTGTCAGGCAACTTGTATGTATTCCTGCAATCCTAATATCATTTTACATCATTTTACTCTATAATTCTACTTTATTTTTCTTATTTTTCGTCGTCTTTCTTTTCAACCAATGCTGTTAACGGTTTGTCCAGAACAACCAGAAGTGCAACTGCAACGAATGCAATCACTGCAATGATAATACATGCAGTTGTGAACTTGATCGCTCCTCCGAACAATGCATTGTATACGTATCCATAACTGATTGCTGCGAAGAAAATTGCAAGTCCCCATACAGACTGCATTGTAGAGTAAATACGGCTTGGTGCGTATTTCGCAATAAATGCATTTCCCAGTGGAGAGAAGAACATCTCACCTAATGTGATCAGGACTGCAAAGATCAAGAGCCACAGGCAGCTGATCTGTCCATCGCCGCGGATAACATCCATCAGTGCAAAGAACAGATATCCAATACCAAGAGTACCAATACCCAATGCACATTTCTTATAAATACTCATATCTCCCTTTGGTCTGCTTGCAAGATAGCTCCAGAGCTTCGGAGTTACAAACATACCAACAAGTACACAGAATAAAGCATTTGCCGCATCAAACCATGTAAGCGGAACGTTGTAACCTGCGATTACCCAGTTTGCGTTCTCGCCCCAGAAATAATATACAGGCAGGTATGCCAGATACCAGAATACCCAGAATACGATTGCAAATATGCAGATGAGAATGATTGCAGCAATTCTCTTCTTCTCAAGCGTTGTATAAGGCATCTTCTTCTCTTCCTTATTCTTAGCCTTCAGCTCTGCTTCACGTGCAATTTCTTCCTCTGTCAGTTCTTTCTTAAATGGAGTCTTACCAGCTTCACCCATGAAACGTGTTCCGATCGTGAACCAGATTGCTCCTAAGAACATCAGGACTGCTGCAATCTTGAAGCATGGTCTGTATCCCATCATATCTCCACTTGCAAATACATCCTGATACAGAATACCTGCAAGGAACGGGCCTGCACATGCACCGATGTTAACAAGACCATAACGTACAGAATATGCATTGTCGAGCTGATCGCTGGATACGATACGTCCGATCAATGGACCAGTCTTATAGAATGCAAGACCGATACTGATACACCAGATCATCGCATATACCATTCCGCCGCTTGTTGCCATAGATCCAATCCAGTAACCAATACCGCAGAGGAGCATACCAATCGGAGTAGTATACCTTGCACCGATCAAACGGTCACAAATAATGGCACAAAGAATAGGAAGTCCGTAAGAAAATGCTGTCAACTGTGACTGCATAGTTGCAGCAGTTCCTTCTGACAGACCAAGACCACCTGATGCTACACTTGCTGCTACGAAAACTAACAGAATAGAACGTCCGGTATAATAAGCAAAACGTTCAAAAATCTCTGTCGTAGAGCATGCCCAGAAGCCCATTGGAAGCTTCTTTTTTGTTTGAGTACTCATTTTTACTCGTCCTCCTTTTCCCCCACACCTTTTCTCAACAAAATCATCCTCTCTGTTTGATACAAGATGTGTAAATAAGTAATTTTAAATTATTGATAATTTAAATGAATTATACATTGCGACTAACGTGTTGTCAAGTTCTCTTGAATTAATTAGCCATTTTTTATATAGAGGTATTCAAGTACTCTCCTACCATGCGAAATTCATCTTCATAGATACAATGATCTATCGTTCCCTCATGTACTTTCTGACGACACTCTTCATAATCCATCCATATTACTTCTTCCACTTCTGATTCCTGAAGTCTGAGGCTGTTGATTTCCACCGGCTCTGTATATACGTAGACAGAACTCAGTTCATTGTCGCGGAATACCTTTCCGTGAAACACTGCTTCAAATTTTCCGTGATGAATTCCTACGTAATGAAGATCTTCTTTCCTGACACACATTCCCAGTTCCTCTTCCATCTCTCTGACAGCTGATTCCAGACATTCATCTCCCGCTGCCACATGCCCGGCAGATGAGATATCATAACTTCCCGGATTCGAATCCTTAACTGCACTCCGCTTCTGCAGCAGTACATCATATCCGCTCTTCTGGTTCGGTCTTACAACCCACATATGAACCGTTGCATGCAGACTTCCTTCCCTGTGCGTTACTCCCCGTTCTCTTACAAGTCCGCTCTTGCTGCCATCTGGATTAAGAATATCAAATAATTCCATCGGCTTCCCATTCAAAGCTGCAGACACTAAGCGATCCCTGCCGTCATAAACCAGTTTCAGAGAAAAGAACTCCTGATTTTCATCGATCAGACGAAAGAAAATCTTATCTCCTTCCCAGATATTCAGCTTCCATACTTCCTCAATATCTACCCACTCCAATTCTCCTTCATTACATGCAATCGGCTCTCCTTCGAATCCGTCTGCCGTAAAAAGAGACATGTACTCTGTCACCCCATTTCCGGATACAAAAGTGACAATGCCCCGGTACCGATAGGAAGTAAGCGTATAGCCGGTCTCTTCCCGAACTTCTCTTAACAGACACTCTTCCGGACTTTCTTCTTTTTCAAAGTGTCCTCCGACACCAATCCACTTATCTTTGTTCACATCGTTTTTCTTCACCGTTCTGTGAAGCATCAGATACTTTCCGTCTTTTTTTATATAGCATAATGTACTTAATCCTGTCATAGTTTCAACTCCTAACTTTTTATGGTATAATGCAATCCGTAGATATCATAGCTAAAATGTGAGGAAAATGCAATGAATCGAACGATCGAATATATGATAGAAAAAACAGATGACGGACTTCGCGTCGAGCAATTCTTAAGACGACACGGATATTCCGGACAGAATCTTACAGAAATCAAACGAATGCCAAAAAGCATTCTTGTGAATGGGGAACATTATTATATGCGCCAGCTTCTTCATGCCGGTGACAGGCTGCAGGTCTGCATTCAGGAAACTGCCTGTTCCGAAAAGATTCCTCCTGTACAGATCCCATTAGATATTGTATATGAGGACGAAGACATTATCGTGATCAATAAGCCTGCAGGGATGCCGATTCACCCTTCCCTGAACAACTACACCAATTCCATGGCAAATGCACTGGCCTGGTATTACCAGTCACAGGAAAAGCCATTTATCTTCCGGTGCTGCAACCGACTGGACCGCGACACCTCCGGACTTACGGTCGTTGCCAAGCATCTGGTCAGTGGCAATATTCTGTCCGCCATGGTCTATCGCAGAGAGATCCATCGGGAATATCTGGCAATCGTCCGTGGGCACGTCACTCCACAGTCCGGTACAATTAACGCTCCTCTTGCCCGCAAACCCGGCACCATCATTGAACGGACCGTAGACTGGGAACACGGAGAGACTGCCATTACCCATTATCAAGTTGTAAAAGAAGCCAATGATCACAGTCTGGTCTCACTGAAACTGGAAACCGGCCGCACACACCAGATCCGGATCCACATGAAATATCTGGGTTATCCTCTGATCGGAGACTATCTGTATAACCCCGATATGGAATATATAAGCCGGCAGGCACTTCACTCCCACCGGCTCTGTTTTCCACATCCGATCACCGGAACGATGCTGGAATTCACCGCACCGTTACCGGAAGACATGCAGAATATACTTTTATAATTTCATTTCTTCAATATGATACTCATACCCGCTTTCATCCATCAATGCCATATATGGAAGCGGGTCAAAATATTCCGGAGAATAGACTCCGGCATCCTTCCAGATGCCTTTTCCTATCAGTTCAATCGCCAGCGCTGCACCAAATCCCGTCTGTGCAACAACCGCCTGCGACCCCCATCTTTTCATGGATTCCTGATTATCAAAGGCCTGATACAGGAAATAGGACTTATCCATTCCATCTTTTTTCCCAATGCACTGTACTCCGACCAACATCTCACCGGTCATCTCACTCCCGATATCCCCGGGCTGCGGAGCACAAGCTGCCACCACATCTCTTGGGATCACTTCTGTCTCACCGATTCGCACCGGATGAATGCTGCGAAGTCCCAGCTTATCAATGACTTTTAATGCCGTGATCAGACTCTCATCCAGACTGATCTTGAACGTTGCCCGCTGAAGCCCATACTGCTTCAGATATCTTGGCATGGTGACGACTTCTTCATGCTCCACCTTCACCAGTGTATTCTGTCCGACACCATCCGGCATCTCCCAGACCTCTTTTCCTGCAAATGGTCTGTCCACCAGCAGTCCTCCTCTGGATGCGTCATACTCCACATTCGGATTCATGACTTCATCCAATACAGTCCACACATTGAACCCAAACATAATATCATCCGGATCCGAACCCGGAACAGATAGATTGCCGCCGTCTTTGACATGGACCTCCCGAATCTCATCCAACAGCTGCGTTGCGGCATACTTGGCAAACACATTAACGACTCCCGGATCGATTCCCATACATATTAACGCCATATTGCCGCGTTTCTTCCATGCATCAAATCGGTCAAAATTATACTTTGTCATAGGTTCTTCATAGCTGTTCTCGATCCCCGGTCCATAAGCCGGATGTTCCATAGGGACCGACCAGGTTCCCATATTCCCATAATCTATTCCTGTCTCATAAGCTGCGTCAAAAATATAATTGCTGGCAAACGGCGGGGCAGCATCCATCAGGAAATCAATCTGATGCATCCGGATCAACCGTATCATGGCTTCCTTCTCCGTAGCATTCACTGCCGCAGCTTCAAACCTGTCATCCCGATCCAGTTTTTCAACCACTTCCTGTGCACGCTTCCTTTCAAAATCACACACCAGCACATATTCCAGCCAGGCTCCTTCCTGGTCACGCCATTGCAAGATCTTCAGGATACTTTCGCCCACTGCTCCCGCACCAACCAACATCATTCTCATAGCTTCTTCCTCCACACAAATAAAAGTCATCTATGATTCTCTGTCCTTTTGCCAGTTGGTTCTAGCCTCGTAGGCGATGCATTTTGCATTCTCTCCAAAGTTCCGTCAGACTGCCTTCCTTTTGCCTGTCAGTTTCCGCCAGAGTAAGATGCATGAACTCTGGGTTTGCTTCTTCGGCCCCTTTCGGTGTCTAGGGCAGCCGTTCACCGGATATATTCATTTTTTTGTTTATACTGTATTTTACAAAATAATATACTCTCACGTCAAGAAAAAGCGGTTTTTCTAATTGCTCTTTTTTCTGATCCAATTCTCTGGTCGCTTTCAGAATTGCCTTTACCTGTTCTTTGCTGGTCATATTTGTTTTATTTTCACGAACCACTTCTGAAGATTCCATCTGATCCATAAGTGTACCGACTCTGACTCTGTAAAATTCATCCAGATTCGATTGATAGATTGCTGCAAATGTCAATCGTTCTGCCAGAGGCACTCTCGGATTTCCTGCTTCATTCAATACTCTTTCATTAAATTTCAGCCATGACAGTTCCCGGTTCATCATATATGGGATTTTCGTTGTATTTTCTTTCTTTTTCTCTGCTTTTTTCTCTGATTTTTTCTCTGATTTCTTCATCTGAACAGTTCCTTTCTCAAAAGTTTTATATCCACATAATCAGAGAAATTATAACTCTTTTATGTCAAATTTACGGAACGCTTATGTTAATTTTATGTAAGATTTCAAATCTGAATCAGTTGGGGAATTCCCTGTACTGCGTTTGCCTTTGCTTTTGCAATCGCACCTTTTAGAGCAAATTTCCTATTCAAAAACCAAACACCTCTTTCCTCAATTTTCTATTTGCCACCAGTGCCATATAACGGCGAAATGTTACTCTTGCCTTGTTATTCTTCTCTTCCTTTTTCATCATATCCCATTGCGTTTTTAACCGGCGACGGGGCTGTGTACCCCAATAATGTATACCAATCTTCTCGTATTCCGGGCCATCAGGAACAAAAATTACATTTCCCGCTTCTTCCATCTCATGATCATGCAGCATCTTCTCATAAATCTTCCATAATGCCAAAAAACGTTTATCACTTAAGTATAGGATTGTCTCCTCAAAATAATCCGAAAATGTGTATACACGATAATAATTCTCATCCGCATATTTCATTAGATCTAAAATCCATAGCAAAGGATTTTGAGGCATAAACTCTTCTCTTAAAATATCTTCAAACTGTTTTCTTAAATCGACAAACCACTCCTTTATTTCATGCGAAAACTGAATATTTTTATCCTCTCCCCAAAATAGAATCATATCATCAGCTGTTATACGAAAAAAATCCTTGGTAGAAACCGACATTATTGTCTTCTGACTCACTTTCTGATAAATTCTTTTTGGAGAAGCACCCTCCATCTCTTTCCATAATTCCCAGAAATCTTTTTCATATATCTCTGATACGACCTTGACCAAATATGCCGGAGCGTCTGTCAATGCAGCCAAAAGACAGATAATCTCCAAATCTTTATCCTCATATTTTTTACAGATTTCAAGAGACATATTTTCCTGCTCAAAGTATAAACGAAGCATTTCCATGATTCGTGAAAGTTGTTCTGTTTTATCCCAACTACTCTTTTTACGATAATCTATAACTGTTGCCTTAAACGCCCTGCTATAGTCAAAAAAAGTCTTTTTGTCATCGCCTTTTCTTTTTTCTTTGCTGTTCATCATTTTATCAAATTCTTCATCCACAGCATCAGATCCAGATAAAACAGCCCGAATCTCATAGTATCCAATCAATCCGTATATATCATATATTAAATCATCCCAGTCATACATGTCCAAATCCATGCCGTATTCATCTTCCTGGTCATGCATAGTTTCAAATACTTCCCATAGATCATCATTCTTCTTAGGATAATCTTCCTGGAACAGATAATTAATCCATCCAACATACCTGTGTGCAGTTACAAACTTACCATTCACCATCACAATTGCAGGCCCATTCAAATAAAGGCTTTCCAGAACATATGCTGCGACAACAACCAAATGAAATTCACTCCAGCCAATCTTTTCACTCCATACACTGCTTCCCTCTATATCAAATCCCGCGTTCTCCCAAGCAGCATCTTCAAAATAATTATAAAAAAAATCCATTCCGTACTCATGCATGGAAGCCTGTTTCAATACATTAACATTCCTATCGCACAATTGTACTCGCTCCAATTCCATCATACCACCTGCTTGGAATAATTTCTCAATACGACTTTTAAACTCTTCCTTTTTATCATCCGGTATTTTCGCTCCTGCCTTCTGAAATAAACCTGCAAAAGTTCCCATCTTTTCTTCCTCCCGCACTTCAAAAATTGATAGAACAATTTTAAAACCTTTTCCATAATTTGTCATTGAACTTGTAGTTCAATACAATCATTATTCAAGCGCAGGACGACTCCAGAATAGTTATGCTGTACAACAACCCATAATCCCCTTATAATATGCTTTCATTCGAAAATATAAAGGGTTGTTATTAATTGGGAACTGATAGATTCTGTTCCCGACAATCATATCATCTATCGGCATCTGAAAAAGCTCTGACAAAGCATACAAATTATCAATTGATGGCATACTACGCCCACTAAGCCATCTGTATACACTTTGTACGCAAGATAAATTTAAATACCTCTGAACATCCTTTACTGACATATTCTTCTGCTCCATGATCTGGCGCAAAAGAATCCCAGTAGCTTTCATGTTAATCGTTGGATACATTTTATATCTCATTTAACTCCCTGATATAATTTTGTTCTTATTTTATCACATTATTTTTTTCAATCTACAGAATTATCAAGCAAATATTCACAATCCGGACTTACTTGTCATATTCACATAAAGACAATTTACACTGGGAAACTATTCTTTACACATAATGCCACGAGGATGTCAAGTCATTGCTACAAAAAAAATTCGTCCACTGGACGGATTTTTGCACACATGGCGAAAAATTATGCGGCTTTTTTGCCATGAAAATGGCTTAAAACCGCACCATTCAGCTTATCCTCAAATTTGTTCTTCCTTAGTATCCCGCATTTTCTCAGCATATTCCTGTTCCAGTTCCTCTGCCAGATACGCATCGCTCATGCAGTGCATATCCGATACACCGTCACGAATCAGCTGATAGGTCTCGGAATGGTAAAAGAAATCCAATGCCGTATCCAGTGAAAATCCCTGCTGTTTAGCAAAGCACTCAATGACACGGCTGTATTTTTTCTGAAGTAAAATCGGATTAGCTGTCATAATATTTCACTCCCTTCAAAATGCAGCAGAGACAATGCCTTCTCTGTGCGGAAACAAATTTGCAGGTTCGGCTTTTCATATCGCAGACGGTTGATGGCTTCCATCTTATCAATCAATCCGTCAAAAAACAGTTCCACCGTATTGAATACCTTATCATTGGCAACACCGCCCACAACAAGATCATAATTTGTCGAATCTTTTCCGCTACGGCAGTTCAGAATGAAATCCAGCCATTCCTCGGAATACGAATCGAATTTCAAAATTTTCAGTTCAACTTTCCGGCTTTCATCATACTCATATCGAGAAATAATACCGTCTTTTCCACGCCGTTTGAACTTTCCGCACCACTTTTCAGCCTGCTCATGCAGTGGCGTGACATAGAAGCCACGTCCGAAGTCAACATTAGAACGGGAATGAACCAAATCCGGTTTGGCAATCTCTAAAAAGGAACCATGATAGAGAATCATACTTTCACACCCCTTTCTTTCATCACGTCAAGAATGTCGTCTACGATATATTCCCGGCTCTGAGTATGCAGCACTTCATATTCCGGCACGATATATCCGTTCAGAATATCACTCTTTTCAGTAAATGCTTGATAGACATACTCTGCATTTACCCCCAGCTTTGCCGCCACATTTTCAATGCAAAACACAGCAAACTCCAACTCACTGGAATTTTTTATTTTTTCATCCTGTATCACAAATTCGACCTTCCTTTACTTAATATTTGTTGATTAATTCTATTATTATAATACATGTCAATATCTTTTCCAACACTTTTAATTTATTGTATAATTTCATTTTAATTTATTGTATAATTTCATTTTTGTTAAAGTATTGTCCCGCCAACAGCATTTTTTAATTTTTCGTTTCTTGTTAACTTCATCTCTTAGGCAGGCTTTCGCTCAAACATAATGCCCCATACCCAACCTGTGGATTCGGATATTCTGTAAATCCCGGCAGTGTTTTCGCCCCTCTTCTCAGATAGGCTTTCACTTTCTCTCCATACAGATACGGATCATTCCCTTTTATAATTCCCCACTCCATTAAGAGTGCCGTACTTCCCGTGACAAACGGAGTTGCAAAAGAAGTGCCGGAAAAACTTGCATATCCTCCTCCCGGCACGGTAGTTGTCACATTCACGCCCGGAGCCACGATATCCGGTTTCACAAGATTCAACATTCGGGTAAACCCACGACCGGAAAAATCTGCGTATGCAAATGTCAATGCATCATACGCACCTACCGATATCACACGCCCGGCAGTAGAAGGAATGGTGAGTGTCGTATGATCGGTCGGAAACAGAAATCCCGTTCCGCGATTCAGAACACTTTCACTTGGAAGCCATAATTCATATGCTCCGGTAACAATCTTTCGCGGCATCAGAACAATCTGCCATATGCCTTCCGTAATATAAGCTTCCCGCGGCAGCATATCGATATATATTTCCTGTGAAGTACTGTATGGACTTGGCTTTCCATAATACAGAAGAATCTCTGTCCCTCCGACCACAAATCGCTGGGGACCAAGTATCTCCTGAAGCGGACCCACCCGGACTCCGGCCGGTGTAATCATCGCAATCTCAATCTGATCCGTATATTCCTTCCAGATTTGAACGCTGATCGCAGTCTGACGGCTCTGAACAGCAAGCTGAATCCGTCTCTCCTCTCCTTCCTGAAGAGTACCGGCAGTATGGCCTGCACCCGCTGCTTCATTGCCGGTTCCAACGCAGATACAGTTTTTCCAGCGATTGGAAAGATCATCGATATAACGTTCCAGAAGTGAACTTCCGTCATGTGCACCATAGGTATTCCCAAAACTGATATTCACTGCTACCGGCTTTCGAAATTCCAATGCTTTCCGCAGAACGTAATCCAGTCCTTCCATCAGCTCGATCGTACGCGGGAATCCTTCCTGCATCGGATTGCCAAGCTTCACAACCAGAAGTTCACTTCGTGATGCCACACCGGCATACACCCCATTGCTGCTCCGCCCGTTTCCTGCGGCAATCCCGGCAACTGCTGTTCCGTGTCCGGAGATATCCATACTTGGAAGCATCTCTCTTTGCAGCAACGATGTCGGCTGTCTCAGTGCTTCATTGATCTGCTCCTGTGAATATTCTACTCCCAATGTATACCCTTCCGGAGAGTTTCTCCCCTCGCCCGGTACCAGTGATTGATCCCAAAGGGCACGAATCCTGGTCGTTCCGTCCGGATTACGAAAGTCTTCATTGGTATAATCGATTCCCGAATCAATTACAGCCACAAGAACACCCTGTCCATATAACGAAAAACGGGTATTCTGCACCGCATTGATGCAGGATACCCGTCTTCCGTTCGCCGCCTGAAAGAACAACCGCTTCGGTTTTTCTACATATTCCACTTCCGGAACAGTCACCAGCCTCTCAATCAGAGATTCACGAATGGTCAGAATCGCATATTCATTTTGAAGTTCTGTTACCTGATCCGCCAGTGCTCTCACCTGATCAAGGTTTCCGGAATATTTTACAATCAGATCCCATTTTCTTTCAATCGGATGATATCCGACATCCAGATTCAGTGACCTTTCCCTCTCTTCTTCCGTGGCATCCA
The DNA here is from genome assembly GCF_039832105.1 of Dorea sp. YH-dor226. Taxonomy (NCBI): domain Bacteria; kingdom Bacillati; phylum Bacillota; class Clostridia; order Lachnospirales; family Lachnospiraceae; genus Dorea; species Dorea sp. YH-dor226. Next base: position 278,650 of record NZ_JBDOHS010000002.1, read on the forward strand.
ATGCCAGATTCAACAGATTTTCCAACTTTTGACTCGTCATACTGTCCCTTTCTGTTTCAATATTCTTTTTGATGCATTTTCATTAATACACTACGATCAGATCTCCTCTAAGATAAGGGGCCAGATCTGCCGGAATAAAGTATCCCTTTTCTTCCAGACATGTCGGACATACTTCCGGTACTCTTGTACCTTTATGAATATATCCACAATTCAGGCACATCCAGTATCCTGTCCGGCCGGTTTCGTAATATCGTCCACTTTCCAGAAGCTCTGCGAGCAGTCCAAATCGTTTTCCATGAACCGCCTCAATCCTGGCAATATGGAAAAAGGCTGATGCCGCTTCTATGAATCCTTCTTCCTTTGCTTTTTCTCCAAAAGCCATATAGACATCATCTGCCTCTTCCATCTCATTGTGTTGTGCTGCACGCAGTAATCCTGTAATACTGTCGTCATAATCTACCGGATAACTCCCCTCAATATCGATCGTCTCTCCATTCAGATTTTTCAGAAGGTCATAGAATCTTTTCGCATGTGCCCTCTCCTGATCTGCAGTAAACAAAAACACTTCCCCGATCGCATAGTATTTCTTCTCTCTGGCCTCCTGTGCTGCAATTGTATATCTGTTTCTTGCCTGACTTTCCCCTGCAAAGGCCTTCATTAAATTTACTTTTGTTTCACTATTCTTAAAATCAACAGCCATATCATATACTCCTTTTCTTCACTATCCTTAGTATATGATATGGCTGTTATATTATTCATAGATTTGATTTAATTAAATCCGATCAGTCTTCTGGCTACAGAATATGCCATCGATGAGATCTTTCTTCCCGGCTTTCCCGGAATATTCATCGTCTGCCCCAGAATTCCATAACGGATTCTTAAGAACGTCTTGAAATCTTTCTGACTCAGGTACTCCCAGAGTTCTTTCTTTTTCTCAAGATTTTCTTTGGATTTTGACCGGATACACAATATAGATGATACTGTCATCATAATTGCAAGATAATTCATCATATACTGACGAAGTTTTTTACTCTGGATATCCTTCATCTGATACATGTCTATCATCTTTCTGGTAACAAAGATCTGCTGATCCAGTCTCTTAATCATGACCTTTTCATTGACAGACTGATCTTCCCTTCCGATATAATACCGGTAAAAATCCACATCCAGATAATAGATCTTACGGACATATGGCAGCGGATAATATACATAGATATTGTCCACATAAAATGTATGCTTTGGCAGACTGATCTGACTCAGTTTCAGCATATCCGTCCGGTAGATTACAGAATGCATCAGAATATACTGATCCAGGTGGAAACGTCCGATCTCATCCCAGCGGAATATCTTTTCCTGTGGAAGAACATTCCGGTAATGTATTACCTTCTTATGCGCTGCTCCGACTTTTTCATACACATAATTCGAAACCAGCATATCAATACTTTCCTGCTCATCCTCCAACCGGTGCAGAAACTGAAGTATTTTTTCCAGTGCCTCTGTATCTACCCAGTCATCACTGTCCACTACTTTAAAATATTTCCCCTGTGCATTGGCAAGTCCTGCATTTACCGCATCTCCGTGGCCTCCATTTTCTTTATCAACCACTTTAATGATACTCGGGTACTTTTCCATATATTCATGTGCAATTTCAGATGTTCTGTCTTTCGATCCGTCATTTACAATAATAATCTCTACGTCCTCTCCTCCCGGAAGGATGCTCTCAATCGCATGTGCCATATACTCCTGTGAATTATAACACGGAATCGCAAATGAAATGTATTTCATGCTCCTACTTCCTTTCTTATCGATAACTGTTTTAAAGTATAAAGCATTTTCTTGGATTTTCCAACAAAATCTTTGCAAAATATCCGTGTTAACAATTTGTTCATTTATCTTTCAAAATTCTTTCACTTCTACAACATTCTTTCTTCATAGGTTTCTCTTATACTATAACCATGAAAGAAATACAAAAGACGCTATCTAGTATTTATATACTATTTGAATAAACTTTTTCATAATACATGCCGGGAACTGGTAAAACAGTTACCCGGCATCCTCCCTTTTACGGCGCTTTTTCAGATGCCGGATTCCCAGTATCACAGCCGGAATTATAATCAACAGGCCTCCTGTTATAATTCCCCTGTATGTATTTCCTTCCGTTTCTTTCTTCTCTTCTGTCGGTTCTGCTTTTTCTTCCTTTAGAATCTTTGTTTTGATCGGCCATGTTAACTTCTGCAGCATTGTTTTCTCCGGGATCACCTGAAAGCCGATTCTTGCGATTTTCTGATTTCCTGCCATATCAACTGCTTTTACTTCTATCTCATAGTTTTTCACTTCCTGGACATGGAACTGACAGATACCATTATTTTGGCGGATCTTCTGCAGTTCTCCATTCATCCTTATTTCTTCGATTCTGTCTGTTTTATCCTCTGTAGATATACGAAATGTTTTTTCTTTTTCATAAGATTCTCCGTCTTCTACATCCTCAAAACATATTTTGGGTTCCGTACGGTCTATCACAAATTCTGCTTTTGCCTCACCGACATTCCCGGCTGAATCAATCGCTTTTACCGTCAGGATGTGTCTGCCCTCTTTTACAACAGTCTCTCCCATATGATAATTCTTTCCATCCAGCTGAACCGTATAACTGAAACTGGTATAATCATGAATCCAGTCTTCTGTCTGATATTCCCAACAAAATTTCTTCAGATATCTTCCGTTCAGCTGATCGATATACCGGATCACCGGGTTATCTTTATCGATAATCACCTGAGCTGAAGCATCGGCTTCATAACCGGCGCAATCTCTTACACTCAGATTCATTCGATAAGTCCCGTTCTCACTCAAAATCTGTACAGCCTTTTTCCCGTTCTCTGTATCTTCCCATACCTGTACCGGTATCTCTGTTGTTTCCCCATCTGTATGTTCCCATGTCGTACACGCTTTCAGATCCCCTATCAGGTTCTCTTCCGTCACCTGATATGCAAATTGAACCGGTTCACTTGTAATCTTATAATCTGAGATTCCTTCAAGAACTGCTGTTGGCAGACTCTGGTCAATATATACTTCACAGCATGCTTCTGTATAATTTCCCGCATAATCTGACGCTGTAACTCTGATATGTACACCCTTTCCCTTTACAGAAGCACTGGTAATGGAAAAAACTGCTGTTCTTTCCGTACTTTTTCCGACAAACTGCTCCTCTGCATAACATACGATTTCCGCAATCTGACTTCCGCCCTCCTCTTCTTCTGCAGATACACTGAGCGGCAGTTCTTTCTGATACCAGGCATCATAACCATATGGTGTCTGAAGGCTTAGCTTCGGTTTCTGCGTATCTATCATGATGCTCTTTTCACAGTAATACGCATCTAAGATCTTTCCCTCTCCATCTTCCATCCAGACAGAAAGCCTGTTCCTGCCTTCCGACCAGACATCATCTGCCAGTACCGCTTCCTCTCCCTTCGTTTTTATCAGTCCTTCGGTTATCTGGCCCTTTTCATTGATCAGACAGTATCTCGTGCTTCCTGCGTTGCTGATATGTATGATTTTTATCTCCGGCTTCGATATATAATACCCATTTTTTCCGTTTTCTTCCGGAATCTGCAGCTGATAGCACTCTATGAGCTCTTCTTCTCTATCCTCTTCCTTGTCTTCCTTATCTTCTTTATCCTGCTCTTTTTCCGTCTCTGTTTCAGACTCCATGTCTCCCTCTTCTCCCTCTTCTCCCATGTCCTCATCAGATACCCTGAAATCATTATTCTGTGCATATGATATCTTTGTGCCTCCCGAATACTGCACAAAGAGCATCACCAGTATAATTATCAATGCAGCCACTCGTTTCATTTTCCAACCCATATTGTATCTCCTTCCACTTGTATTTCATATTCTCTCTGCAGTTTTACAAATTCTTCGGATTCCAGAATCTCCGGATTCTGCTCTGCATACGATTGAATCGTCTGTGCACAGATATCTCTTCCTATACTTTCTTCTGCGCATAGCAGCCGTATATGCAGCAGTTTCAATTCTGTTGAACCATTCATCTCCTTCACGCCTCTGGAACATATCTCCAGTGCTGTATCTATACTTCCACATTCTTCATACAGCATCACAGCTCTTTTATATAACCCTTCCCGTTTTTCATCCTGTGTTTCTTTCTCCAGAACTTCTTCGCAGAATTCTGCCGCTTTTTCTGTCTGTCCCAGTGTCTCGTACGCTGTGATCATTGCTTCTTTTACTTCCGCGACATCATCTTCTTTTGCTTCATCAGACTGCAGAAATCTGTTTCCAAGCCGAATCATATGAGACGCTGCTTTTTCTGTATTCATCATCTGATATCCACGGATCAGACATTGTAAATATCGATATGCTCCTTTTTCCGGCACATTTTTTTCCAGGTTTTCCAGATGCTCCTGGTAACTTTTTTTATCTTTTTCTGACATTTTCTCACCGGAAAACCACAAAACAACTACTTCCAGCTCTTTCGCACATGGATTTGTATTTTTTGCTTTTTTCAGATATTCTAGAGATTTTTCGTAATCTCCGATATCAAGAAAATAAGCCATTGCCAGATCCATATACGCTTCCTCAGTTTCTTCGTTGTCTGCAGTAACTGTAATCGTTTCTTCTGAAACCTCTTCTTTCAGTTTCGCCTCTTCTTTTGCTGTCTGTGCAGTCTTTTCCTCCAGATTGCCCTGGGAAAGCCAATATTTTCCCAGGACTGCGACAATCAGGATTCCAACTGTTGCCAGCAACTTCCATCTGATCTTTAACTTCTCTCTTTTCACTTTATATTCTGGGATCTGTTGACGAATTTCTGATACATTCTGATACGATTTCTTAGATTGCCATTTCAGGCATTTTGATATCATTCTTTGAATTTTAATTTCTTCACGCCTGCCAAGTTTTTCATCCGGCACCGTGTGCGCCAGAAGATATTGCAGCGTTCTTCCAAGCCCATAGATGTCCAGCTGTATACTGGTATTCTGATAATAACGTTCTTCTTCCGGGAGAAAATATTCCCGTACTTTACGCTTTCTCATCTGACGAAGCATCTCCTGATTCGTCCCGGACTCAACATCCATAAAATATATTTTTCTGTCTTTTGATATAATGATACTATATGGATTCACATACTTATAACTGGGATTCCCGCGACATCTGTGGATCAGTTCCAACTGTCTGGTAATCTCCTGCATCCACAGAAATAACTGTTTCTTTTCCACACAAGGGTTCTGCCTTAGATATTGTGCCAGTGTCGTTCCATAAACATGTTCAGAACTTACATAACAGATCTGACCATGTTCAATCAGACGAAGCACATCATATCCTTCTTTTCCTGGTGCCACTCATCACCACCTCTTTTTCTCAGGGAATTTAACCGGATCATCAGATAAAAGATCATAGATTTTCCAAATTAACAGATTGATTAATTTGGATTCATTCAGAAATATAGATTAATCATATATTACTAGATTCTTTGTAAAAATACAAGTCCTTTTTTACATTTTTTGAAAAAAATGCTGTCTGCTATATTGCAGACAGCACCTGTGATTTTATTTTCTGTGACTCAGTTCCTTTGGTGTATACAGATGTCTCGGAATACCATCTACCATAACCGGTGAAACATCACCCTGAATCAACGGTCTTACATAAGAGATAAACTCATTTGTTACATAAGTACCTTCTTCATTTACCCAGTTTCTCGGTACAAGCTTTTCATCGTTGGCAATCTTATGAACATCCTTTACCTCTGTTCCGCACTGATATGGATCATCAGACAGTCTCTGAAGAACTACCATCTTTCCGGAATCACCTTCATCAGCGGCTTTGACAGCAGCACCGCCCACCTGATAAGCTTCCAGTATATCTACACGAGATGCAGCATGTGATGCAGAACGCTGAAGTGTACTGAGCTCGATTGCACGTGTCTTGCATCCGATCTCACCAGCAACGAAGCTTGACAGATAAGATGCAGTTCCTGACAGCTGTTTGTGTCCAAAAGCGTCTACAAAATCAATGCTGTTTCCAAGTTCACATACGTATGTACCATCTTCTGTACGGATACCTTCAGATACCGCAACAACGATAGAAGTCTTTTCTTCGAGAAGTTCTTTGATCTTCGCGCTGAACTTCTGCAGATCGAACGGAATCTCCGGAAGATAGATCAGATCCGGACCTTCACAATCCTCTCCCTTGGATAATGCGGCAGAACCTGTCAGCCATCCTGCATTACGTCCCATGATCTCTACGATTGTAACAACTCCTTTTGCATATTCCAGACAGAAGCTGTCGCGGATGATCTCCTTCATAGAAGTACCGATATATTTTGCAGCACTTCCATATCCTGGTGTATGGTCTGTCAGTGCAAGGTCATTATCGATCGTCTTCGGGCATCCTACAAATCTGGTCGGATGACCTGTAATAATTGCATAGTCGGATAATTTCTTAATCGTATCCATGGAATCATTTCCGCCGATATAGATAAATGCTTCAATTTCAAGCTTATCAAGAATAGAAAAGATTTTATCATATACTTCTCTGTTCTCATGAATTTCCGGCAGTTTAAAACGACAGGATCCCAGGAACGCTGCCGGTGTTCTTTTCAGAAGCTCTGCGTCCAGTTCTGTTTTAATGTGTTCTGAAAGGTCAATATATTTTTCCTCTAATAACCCCTGAATTCCATGAAGCATACCATATACTTTATTAGCTCCACGGTCTTTTGCTGTACGATAAACACCGGCAAGGCTGGCATTAATCGCAGCTGTTGGTCCTCCAGATTGTCCTACAATAACATTTTTTTTCATTTTTTCTTCCTTCCTTCCAAAATTGCTCTCGATAAATACTATATTAGTATATATTGATAGAAAAGTCCAGAAAAAATGATGATTATCTATGCATATTCACCGTTTCCTGTGCATAAGCATAGCCTTTCATGCAACGGTTTCCCGTGACATCCATAACCTCTCCGTCTTCTATATACACTTCCATCTGGCATTCATTTGAGCATCCATGGCAGGTTATTTTTTCTTTCTCCATCATACTTCCCCCTGCCATATCTAATCTTCCTTTGCCCAGTCAAATGCATATCTGACCGCCTTATTCCAACCTTTGATCTTTTTCTCCCTTGTCGTCTCTTCAATCTCCGGTTCAAAGGTCTGATCAATTGCCCAGTTTCTGACAACCTCTTCCTTGTCTTTCCAGTATCCGACCGCAAGACCTGCCAGATAAGCAGCTCCCATTGCTGTTGTCTCAATGCATTTCGGACGTTTGACCGGTGCCGCAATAAGATCTGCCTGTGTCTGCATCAGGAAATTATTGGCACTTGCTCCTCCGTCAACCTTTAATGCACTGAGAGATATTCCGGAATCTGCCTCCATGGCTCTTAACACATCATTGACCTGATATGCGAGTGACTCCAGTGTTGCACGGATAATATGATACTTATTGACTCCCCGTGTAATTCCCACAATCGTTCCACGTGCATACTGATCCCAGTGCGGTGCCCCCAGACCGGTGAATGCCGGTACTACATAACATCCATTGGTATCGTTGACTTTTTTTGCCATATATTCAGAATCTGCCGCCGAATCAATCAGTTTCATCTCATCGCGAAGCCATTGAATCGCTGCTCCTGCGACAAAGATAGATCCTTCCAGTGCATAATGCACTTTACCATCCAGTCCCCATGCAATCGTAGTCACCAGACCATTTTCCGAATAAACGGGCTTTTCTCCGGTATTCATTAACAGAAAACAGCCTGTTCCATATGTATTTTTTGCTTCTCCTGCCTGAAAACAGGTCTGACCGAACAATGCAGCCTGCTGATCTCCGGCTGCTCCTCCGATCGGAATCGCCCCGCCAAAGTAAGCCGGGTCTGTCTCTGCATATATACAGCTTGACGGCATGGGCTTTGGAAGCATGGAACGTGGAATATCCAGAATCTTCAGAATCTCTTCATCCCATTCCAGTGTATTAATGTTAAATAACATGGTCCTTGACGCATTCGAATAATCTGTTACGTGAGCTTTTCCTCCGGTCAGTTTCCAGATCAGCCACGTCTCCACCGTTCCGAAGAGCAGTTCCCCTCGTTCTGCTCTTTCTCTGGCACCTTCTACATGTTCCAGAATCCAGCGAATCTTTGTTGCGGAAAAATACGCATCAATGATCAGTCCTGTCTTCTTACGGATCATGTCCGTAAGCCCCTGTTCCTTCAATCCGTCACAATACTCCGCCGTTCTCCTGCACTGCCATACGATTGCATGATAGACCGGCTCTCCCGTCTTCTTATCCCAGACGATCACCGTCTCTCTCTGATTGGTGATTCCAATTGCTGCAATATCTTTTGCAGTCGCCCCAATCTTACTCATCGCCTCTACCGCCACTCCAAGCTGCGTGGACCAGATTTCATCCGCATCATGCTCTACCCAGCCCGGTTTCGGAAAATACTGGGTAAATTCCTTTTGTGCAACGCTGCATATCTCTCCCTTTTCATTAAACAGAATGCAGCGATTACTTGTGGTCCCGGCATCCAGTGCCATTACATATTTTGCCATACCATTCACCTCTTTTTATTTATAAAGCAGAACACGTGCCTCATAAGGTCTGAGGATTCCTTTCTTGTGCTGCTTATAATTTGATATCAGCTCTTTTCCCTGACTGACAGCATCGAACAGACAGCATTCTACTTCCTTATCCGTGAAGTTACATGCAACAAGCATCCTTTCATCCCCCAGGATTCTTTCGTATGCATAGATTTCTTCGCTGTCATCCATCAGGCTTTCGAATCTTCCATTCACAATTATCTCATATTCTTTGCGAAGTGCAATCAGTTTTTTATAATAATGGAATACACTGTTCGGATCTTTTCTCTCATCTTCCGCATTAATCAGCAGATAATTCGGATTCACCTTAAGCCATGGAGTTCCTGTTGTGAATCCGGCATTTGCTGTCTTATCCCACTGCATCGGAGTTCTTGCATTATCACGACCAATATTTTTTATACACTCCATCATCTCTTCTTCTGTGATCAGCCCGTTTTCCGTCAGCTCATGATAGGCATTGATTGTCTCAATATCGCGGTAATCTTCCAGGTTGTCGTAGTAAGCATTCGTCATGCCAAGTTCTTCTCCCTGAAATACATATGGTGTTCCCTTCATCATATGCAGACAGGTTGCAAGCATCTTTGCAGACACAACACGGTACATCGGACTGTCATTTCCAAACCTTGACACCACTCTTGGCTGATCATGGTTATCCCAGTACAGACTGTTCCATGCTTTCCCCTCAAATTGTGTCTGCCACTTATTCAGCGTCTGCTTCAGTTCTTTAAGAGGCACCTTTTTATTTGTCCATTTTCCAACCAGAGTCTCGCCCAGAGATACATGTTCAAAGTGGAAAACCATATTCAGTTCTCCGGACTCTTCTCCGGCATACTGCATTGCATGCTCTATTTTTGTGTTCAAGGCTTCTCCGACCGTCATGATATCATACTTACTGAGAACTTCCCGGTTCATCTCTTTTAAGTATTCGTGTATTTTCGGTCCGTCACACACATATGGCTGATGATTGCCATACAGTCCGTCTTCCACCGGGCCATCCGGGAAAGTCTGATCTTTTGAAATCATGTTGATAACATCCATACGGAATCCATCGATTCCTTTTTCACACCACCAGGTCATCATATCATAGACTTCTTTTCTGACTTTTTCATTCTCCCAGTTCAGATCCGGCTGTTTTTTGGAGAAGCAATGGAGATAGTACATATCTGTAGCCTCGTCATACTGCCATGCTGAACCACCGAAATTAGATCCCCAGTTGTTAGGTTCTTTTCCGTCTTTTCCATCTTTCCAGATATAATAATCACGATATGGATTGTCCTTTGACTTTCTGCTTTCTACAAACCATGCATGCTCATCCGATGTATGATTCACGACCAGATCCATTAAGATCTTGATTCCCCGCTTATGCGCTTCTGCAAGCATACGGTCAAAATCTTCCATTGTTCCAAACTCTTTCATGATCGCCCGGTAATCTGAGATATCATAACCGTTATCATCATTTGGCGACTGATAGATCGGTGACAGCCATATCACATCAATCCCCAGTTCTTTCAGATAATCCAGGTGTTCTGTGATTCCGTTCAGATCACCGATTCCATCTCCGTTACTGTCTGCAAAACTTCTCGGATACACCTGATAAATTACACTTTCTTTCCACCACTGTTTCATGTTCTCATCCTCCTAGAAACCATATTTTTCTATCTTATTACCATCAATATGAATGCCACTTGCCCGGACAAAGTCCTCCAACTGCTCCACACGTGAGACAGCAGCCACCGGAAACACCTGAAATGGCTGATTCAAAAGCCATGCAATCGACAACGCATATAAGGATGCTCCTGTTTCTTCCCGAAGCCTGCACAAAGTCTGGTATCTGTCCAGATTCTCCCGGCTCATATACGCATCCCGCATCGCCTTCGGCATCTCCTTTCCACGATCCAGTTTATCAAAAAAACCATGCGCACCGGAGGAAAACGGAATCATTGGCATCCTGCTTCTCTTGTGCCACTGATAATAGTCTTCATCCATCATCACAAGTGTCGGATCCGGATTCATATTCGCACCCGGATTGACCCTGGCCATGCTCCACTGATTCGATACCGCAGTAAATCCCTGCATTCCGTTTTGCTGTGCATAAGAGAGTGCCTGTTCGATTCTGTACTTTTTATAATTGGATGCACCATAATAACGGATCTTTCCTTCTTTGACCAGTGCTTCCATCACGTCTACAATCTCTGTGATATCCTTTGTTTCATCATCTCTGTGCAGCCAGTAAAAATCAATCCTCTCCATGCCAAGTGTACGAAGGCTTTCCTCCAGATCCTGCCGGATTGCTTCTTCACTGACCCTGGATCTTGAAGGATCCCGAAAATCATAATGCCCGCCCTTGGTAGCAACCACCACCTTCTGATGAGCATGACGTTCCCGCAGCCAGCTTCCGATGTACTGTTCACTGGAATTTCCCAGTCCATCGACCCATTTACAATATACATTGGCAGAATCAATAAAGTTACCGCCTGCTTCCACATAGGCATCCAGTATCTGGTACGCCTGTTCTTTTGTTATCTTCTCACCGAAGCTTCCTGTTCCAAGACAGATATTGCTAAGTTCCAGATCTGTCCCCTTTAACAGGACGCGTTCCATTATCTTCCCACTCTCATCCATACCTGCATCTCTCCATCACTTCGATTATTCCAAAGGAAATACGGAACTGCCGTCACAGCAATCTCTTCTCTGTCTTCAGAATATACATGGTACAGAGATTCCTGATCTGTTCGCATCTGTTCACGCCATCCTCTTCCTTCAAGGATCCGGCTTCGGCCTCCCAGTGTTCCCTCTTTTTCCTTCCACTCACTCTTTGCATCTACCATAATCTGATTCAGATATCTGCCATTATCCTCTTCCTCGAGACAATATACTACCGGGCCACAGACCAGTGCTGCACGACCTCCATTATAATGTACACGCCGATTGGCCTGGATGAGTTCGGGCTTCATCACAAGTTCAAGTACAATTCTGTGATTTCCATTCCAATTTTGCTTCAGATACACATATCCATTCGGCTGAGCGGAAACCTCATGGCAGACACCATCAACAGTAATCACAAACTGTTCCCCACTCCATGCAGGAATGCGAAGTGCAACCGTCAGTGGTTCGTCTGTATCCGCGCTGACATCCAGCGTAATGTTTCCATTCCACGGATACTCTGTTGTCTGTCTGACACAAAGTGTATGTTCCGACAAACGGATCTTAGATTCATTTCCTATATAGAGGTGTACGTATGCAGTATCTTCATCTGCCGTATATATGTATTGCCAGAGTCCTGCAAGTGTCCTTGCAATATTCGGAGGACAACATGCGCAGGAGAACCATTTCTGGCGAACCGGTTTCACATGATTGCGTTCTGTATTCCCATAACAGGTCTCCGGAACTACCTCCAGCGGGTTCACATAAAAGAATCGGTTTCCTTCATAATTCATACCACCTAGGATCGTATTGTACAGTGCCTGCTCCATCACATCCGCATAAGTTCTGTTTACCTCATTTTTTAACATCTTCTGTGCAAAAAACACCAGACCGATAGATGCACAAGTCTCTGAATAGTTCGTATCATTCGGCAGGTCATAAGCTGTCGTAAAAGCTTCTCCGGAATGTGTTGCCCCGATTCCCCCGGTAATATACAGCTGTTTCTGAACAATATTATTCCAGATATTTTTACAGGCATCAAAAAGTTCTTTTTCCTTTGTTCTGGATGCAATATCTGCCATAGCCGTATACATATAGACGCCCCGGACAGCATGTCCTACAGCCTCTTTCTGCCTGCGCACAGGCAGGTGGAACTGATTATAATAACTGTATGGAAACTGGTTATACCAGCGATTCGGCTCCTCTACTTTTGCTTTGGTCCACTGACAGATACGATCTCTTTTCTCAAACTCTTCCTCAAAGAACCGATTTGTACCTCTTGTATCAATAAAATACTGTGCCAGTTCAAAATACTTCTCACTGCCTGTTACATCGTACAGCTTCAGTAATGCAATCTCAATCTCCTGATGTCCCGGGTATCCATGCATCTTTCCTTCTTCTTTTCCAAAGACATCACAGAGATAATCTGCAAGTTTTACCGCCACATCAAATACTTTTTTCTTACCGGTTGCAAGATAATAAGACACAGCTCCTTCAATAAAATGACCCGCACAGTACAGTTCATGGCATTCCAGCACATTGGTCCATTTCTTTTCCGGTGCTTCGATCAGAAAATAAGTATCCAGATAACCACTCTCATCCTGTGCCTTCGCAATGATATCAATCACGCTGTCAGCCTGTGCTTCCAGCTTCTCATCTCTTTCCAGCATCAAGATATTCCCCACTGCTTCCAGCCACTTTGACACATCACTGTCCTGGAATACTTCTCCATAAAAATGCCCTTCCATCTCTCCGGCTGCGATACGGAAGTTATCGATTGCATGACTCGGTTCAGCATCTTCAATCCGGTCATTCAATATCTCCCATTGATAGGGAATTACCTTTTCTCTTACGAGATCTATATAATAACTCCAAAATGAGTCTTTGATTTCACATTCATTTTTTTTCAGCAAACGATAATCACTCATGATTCTTAATCCCTTCTTTCTTGCATTTCATGCATTCTTTTAGTATAATACCACACATACAAAGGAGGTATTTTTATGAGTTTTTTTAACATGGACGGCCCTATATTCCGTTTTTTGAATAAGATGGCAGATCTGTGTATCTTAAATCTGGTATTTATGATCTGCTGTCTCCCTGTGATCACGATCGGTGCTTCCTTAACCGCCTTATACACGGTAACACTGAAGATGTCACGTGATCAGGAAGGTTATATGGCACGCAGCTTTTTCAAAGCTTTTAAAGAAAACTTCAGGCAGGCAACCATGATCTGGGTTCCGTCACTGCTTTTGTTATTTGTTATGCTCGCAGATATCCGGATCTACAGTTCTTCCAATGCCGGAAAATACCAGCCGCTTCTGATCGGGGCATATCTGCTGTTTGTTTTGATCATTTTTCTGATCATTTTTTCTTTTCCGGTTCTGGCAAAATTCAAAAACACAACCGGAAATATTATTAAAAATTCATTTTTAATGGGGATTGGCAGCTTCCAGTGGTCACTCTGTGTACTGATCGTCCTGATTGCTCCGCCCGTCCTTACACTCATGCTCCCACGCAGTCTGAGTTTTGTCTATATGCTCTGGCTGTTATTCGGATTTGCCCTGGAGGCTCTGTGTGCATCCTATATCTTTGACTATAAGATATTTCCAAAATATATAAAAGAAGAAGTTTCCGGATCTTCCGAAGAAGACCCGGACGCTCCCGACATAGCTGAAAACTAAAGTTCAACTACTACTTCTTTGCTTTCCGGTGTTAAGACAATTCCCTTTTCTGTGGTCTCTGCTTTTGCACCGGAAATATTTTTCACTTCTTTTACATTTACGAGAAGATATGTCATGCCTTCCGCAAGCTCATCTGAAGTAAATGTAATCTTTTCTTCAGCTCTGGAAGCTTTTGCAGTCAGAACAACATTTCCCTGAAGATCTGTGATCTCACATTTTGCTTCACATCCATCTTTTAATGCATAGAGCTGTAACTGAACATCTTTTGTATAATCATAATCCGGTCGTTCCTCTTCTCCACCCATAGCAAGCAATGTATTTTCTCTTACATACAGCGGCAGTGAGAAGTAATCATATGTATCTTCCTGCCAGGTTCCTCCTTCTCTTGTCTCTCCGGAAAGAAGGTGTGTCCATGTTCCCTTCGGAAGATAATATTCTACACTTCCATCCTCACGGAAGATCGGTGCTACAAGAATGCTGTCCCCCAGCATATACTGCATATCCAGATACTTCACAGCCGGATCATTGTCAAATTCCAGAATCATAGGTCTCATAGACGGAACACCTGTCTCATGAGAGTTGACTGCGATTCGATAGATATACGGCATCAGTCTTGCTTTCAGTTTAGTAAATGCACGGCAAACATCTACAGACTCCTCATCAAACAACCACGGTACTCTGTAGCTCTTTGATCCATGCAGTCTGCTGTGTGTAGAAAGAAGACCAAACTGCAGCCAGCGCTTGTACACATCCGGAGTTGCTGTCATCTCAAATCCACCCATGTCATGACTCCAGAATGAGAAACCGGATAATACGAAGGATAATCCGCCTCTCAGACTCTCTGCCATAGACGGGTAGGTTGCTGAACAGTCACCGCCCCAGTGAATCGGATACTGCTGTCCGCCAACGGTAGCACTTCTTGCAAAGAGGACTGCTTCACCTTCCCCACGTTCCTTTTCAAGTAATTTGAATACACATCTGTTGTACAGATTCGTATAATAGTTATGCATGCTCTTCGGATCAGAACCGTCAAAGTACTTCACATCAATCGGAATTCTCTCACCAAAATCTGTCTTGAAGCAGTCAACACCCATATCCAGAAGTGTTTTCAGTTTTCCTGTATACCATGCAACCGCATCCGGATTTGTAAAATCAACCAGACCCATTCCCGGCTGCCAGTTATCAATCTGCTTAATTCCCTTGCCATCGGCTCTCTGAACCAGATATCCTTTTTCCATTCCTTCACGGAAGAATGCCGTTCCCTGTGCAATATAAGGATTGATCCATACACAGATCTTCAGTCCACGTTCTTTGTAACGTTTCAGCATTCCTTTTACATCCGGGAAAGTTCTCTCATCCCACTCAAAATCACACCAGTGGAACTCTTTCATCCAGAAACAGTCAAAGTGGAATACACGCAGAGGAATGTCTCTTTCTGCCATTCCGTTGATAAATGAACTGGTCGTTTCTTCATCATAGTTTGTTGTAAAGGAAGTTGTCAGCCACAGACCAAAAGACCATGCCGGCGGAAGAGCCGGTTTTCCAGTAAGATCTGTGTAATTCTCCAGTACGTTTTTCATGGTTTTTCCATAGATTATATGATAACGGATCTCCTCGCCTTCTACTGAAAATCCGACATTCTCTACTTTTTCACTTGCGATCTCAAAAGAAACATTGTCACTGTGATCTACGTATACACCGTAATTTTTACTTGTTACATAAAAAGGAACGTTTTTATAAGAAATCTGTGAAGAGGTTCCCCCATCTTCATTCCAGCAATCTACTACCTGTCCGTTTTTAACGAATGCTGTAAAACGTTCACCGAGTCCGTATACACATTCTCCCGGATCCAGCGAAAGTTCTGTCATCATATATGGCTTGTACTCTGCAGCCATATAATTGTCTTCCGGGAATTTTGTCAATGTCTTTCTGTCATACTGCATATATCCGAGGTTACGGAAGCCGATACTGGTAAGTACTTTTCCTTCTGCCTCAAATGTCACTTTAAAATCCTCGCGGTTTACACGTACAGCCACATTGCCTGCTGTCATAACCGCTTCTTTCTCATTGATTTCTACTTCTGCATTCTGATAATCTTCAAATAGCTCAAAACGTGGCTCTTTCTTATCATAGCCTTCATAATGATAACTTCTCACACTGATGATATCTTTTCTGATGGAAGTAAATTCTGTCGTAATCGTAGATACATCCAGTGCTCCCCCACGATCGGTAATCACTCTTGTCGGAGCTACAACTTTCATACCGTTCGGAATTTTTTCGATAATAAATGCCTGTGCGGCATGCATTGCATTTGCTCTTTCATTCTTTTCCCAATAACCTTCTGTAAATTTCATATTAGGCCTCCTGATAAACTATTTAATTATAAAAAAACAGGGGAAAGCAAAGCTTTCCCCCCTTAAAGCAAATCTAATTCATTATTGAATTACTTTGATTAGTTAGAAGATCCGTCGATTTCAGCCCATTTTGCTTCAATAGCTGCCATTGTCTCTTCTCTTGTAGCCTGTCCACCGATGTAAGCCTGCATAGCTTCACCAGCTGCAGTGTGGAAGCTGTCTGTTGAGTAGATAACTCCAAGTGGAGCACTTCCTTTTTCTGCTACAGATGCATTACCCTGAGTGATGACTGCATAGTCAGACTCACCGTCAACTTCGATTGGAGGAACAACGCCTGCAACGTCTGTGAACCATGCTTTACCATAATCAGATGTATACCACCAGTTAATAAAGTTCAGAACTGCTTCTAAGTTCTCAGAATCTTTGCTGATACGAAGAGCCTGGTCAGAACCTGTGATAACCTGGCAGTCTGCCGGATCATCAGATACCGGATAACCATTGAATCCGATGTTGATATCTGGATTGATCTGTTTCACATCTTCTTCAACCCATGCACCCTGTCCAACCATAATAGCAGCTTCGCCATTTGCAAATGCAGCTTCTTCTGCACTCAGGTCAGCTTCCAGAGGTTTTGCATCTCCGTTGTCTTTTACAAGATCGATAAAATCAAAGAAGTTCTCAGAAATGATCGGGTAGTCCTCTAATTTACCTTCGCCTGCTTCCATAGAAGCTACAAATGCCTGATAATCTTCAACAGCAGCTCCTGCATAGTGCTGGAAGATGTGTTTGAATACCCACCACTCAGCGAATCCGCCTGTGAATGCTGTAATTCCTGCATCATTTAACTTAGCAACACAGTCGTTCAGTTCTTCAACTGTTTCCGGCATCTTCTCAACTCCTGCTTCTTCAAGAAGATCCATGTTATAAAGTAATCCAAAGTAGTTTCCTTTAATTGCGATACCGTATACGCCTTCTCCGTTTGCATCCTTCATTGTATCAGCTACAGCCGGAAGCATGGTATCCATCAGTGCTTCACCAGACAGATCATAAGAATACTCTTTGTATACTTCGATCTCTTTTCCTGATGTGGAAGAGAAGATATCCGGTGTATCCCCAGAGTTCAGTTTTGCTTTCAGCAGTGTAGGATAATCGTTCTGAGTTGTCTCATAATTGATTGTTACATCCGGTTCAACACTCTTGTACTCTTCGATCAGAGCATTGATTGCATCTGCGTACTCAGGCTGAGAAATGAACATATAGATTTCCCCAGAGCTTCCGCTTCCGCCTTCTTCGCTGCTGTCAGCTTCTTTGTTTCCGCCACAGCCTGCTAACATTGTAGCAACCATAGCAACACACAATAATGCGCTTACCAGTTTCTTTTTCATAATATTCTCTCCTTTTTCTTTTTTATCCTTTAACAGCACCGGCAACAACACCTTCTACAATATACTTCTGCAGGAATATGAAGATAATGATAGACGGCAGGATTGCAAGTACCATCGCGGCCATTGCGTAATGCCACTGTGTATTGAACTGACCTACGAATGTATAAGCAGCCAGTACAAGTGTCTTTGTCTCGTTGGAACTGTTAACCATCAACAACGGTAACAGGAAGTCATTCCAGATCCACATAACATCCAGTACGATCACGGTAAATGTTACGGACTTCAATAATGGAAAGATAATGGAGCGGAATGTTCTGAATGTTCCGGCACCATCAATAAATGCACTTTCGTCAATTTCTTTCGGAATCGTTGACATAAAGTTACTGTAGATAAATGCAGCCATCGGAATACCAAATCCCCAGTACTGAATACCAAGACCCACTCTGCTGTTGGAAAGATGAATGACATTCATAACCTTCAGCAATGTGATCATGATCGTCTGAAACGGGATCAGCATCGGTGTTGTAATCAGTAATGAAGCAATTGCCGTATATTTATTTCTTCTTCTGTTCAGTATGTATGCGGAAGAAGAAGCAAATATAATAATACCCGCAATACCGATGATAGTGATCATCAGGTTGTTAAAGAACAATTTGCCATACTGCATCTTATCGATAACATATGCATAGTTCGCAATCTCAATCTTACTCGGCAGTGCAATAACATCTGATACAACCTCACCAAATGGTTTTACAGAGTTGATAAACATCAGGAACACCGGATAAATATAAAACACTGCTGCAATCGCCATAATCAGTGTAAGGATGATCAGTTTTAATTTCTTTTTCTGTGATAAAGTCATTACAAATCAACCTCCCTACTCTTCATAATCTTCATAGCTACCTGTGTGATTACCAGTACTACTACAAAGAATACCAGTGATTTTGCGGAACCCAGACCATAATTGTTATTCTGGAATGCTTCACGGTAAATATCAAGTGTCGCACTGTATGTCGTTCCTCCGGGTCCACCCTTGGTCAATGCCAGAATAATATCGAATACCTTCAATGCATTTGTCAGAGACATGAACACACATGTTGTGATGGAAGGGCCAAGCAATGGAAGTGTTACTTTAAAGAATCTTGTCCAGGATGTTGCTCCATCTACCGTTGCCGCCTCAAGCACATCCCCGGGCACTGCCTGAAGACCCGCAATGTAAAGCACGATATAAAATCCCAATGACTGCCACACACCAACGATTACAATCGCCAGAAAGGCCAGATTGCTTTCTCCCAGCCAGCTCCAGTTCAGAAATCCCCATCCGGTCTTTTCGAACAATACTTCGAATCCCTGGGAAAAGATAAATTTCCAGATGAAACCAACGATGATCATACTCATGATGTAAGGTACAAAGAACATACCTCTCATGAGGTTTGCTAATCTGATTTTCTGTACAAGTGCCACTGCAATTGCAAGTGCAAGAACATTAGAGAAAATCATAAAAAGTATGGTATACTTTCCTGTAAAGATCAGACTCTTCATAAACTCCGAAGAACCGCTGAATACCCTCTTGAAGTTTTCGAGTCCGATAAATACTGGTTCCTTTGCTATACCATTCCATTGTGTCAATGAATAGTAACCACTCATTACAAACGGAATATAGATAGTAATCGTAACCAGAATGATTGCCGGAATTGTGTACAGGACACTCTCCCAGAACTGTTTCTTTTTACGTCCCATTCTAACGTATTCCTCCTCCCTTTGTTTCCTTTGTAACTCTATATCCAATTATACGTTCCCGCCCCCAAAGTGTCAATAGGTTTTTTAGCAAACCTAACTAACAAAATCGTGTTTTGTGCATTTTTTATATTCTTTTTGTATACCAAAAAAACTTATTTTTTATTATTTTTTTACAAAAAAAGACACCATTTCGGGACTTATCAGCCCCGAAATAATGTCAATTTTCACGAATTTTATCGGATATTCAATTCAAATACTCTCGCAGAAGGCACGTACGGAAGTTTTACCGTAAGAATCCCTGTCTGAGCATTCCACCTGTAATCACAGTTCCCTTCAGAAGGATATGCACACCTTACATCCAGTTTTCTTCCCTGAAGGTGCGGAATCGGAAGTTCCATATATTCTCCGCCGCCTCTTCGCCACACAGACAGATAAGTCGCCCGACCGCCTCTCAATCCAAGGCTCACCCAGTCATCAGAAAACGAAGAAAATCCAAGTGGCCAGAATGGATAGGAACTTCTGATATCAGAACGAATCGACTTATAATAATCCAGACCTTCTTTCACCAGTTCCCTTCTTTCCGGAGCAATATCCACCATATGTCCACTTTGGTGTACACGCATCAGCATCGCATTGACCATATTAAAAATGGTCTCTTCTTTATCACCTTCTATTCTCGGATAAGACCAGATCGCCGACTGCTCCATAGTTACTCCCAGAGGTGAATTTGCTGCAATCGTAGCATAATTCAGATATCCTTCCTGATCGCTGGTTGACTGGATACTGTGCCTTTGCAGCATGGCATAATCCATCCGAAGTCCTCCGCTGGAACAATTTTCAATAATCAGATGCGGATATTTTTCAAATATACCGTCCAACCACTGAAGATATGCTCGTTCATGCCCAAGGAGCCCGTCTCCCGCACTGTCAGCATTCACCTCTGTACCCAGTCCCGGTTCTATATTATAATCCATCTTAATATATCCAACCCCATACTCCTGCACCAGACGGTCAATCACCTCTGTCGCATGTGCACGTACCGCGGGATGTCTGAAGTCAAGCTGATACCTGCTTCTATCGAACACTCTTTTCCCATGCCTGTGGAAAAAGCATTCCTCCGGCATGTCCTTCACCTTCGGACAATGAATGCCCATCACTTCCAGCTCCAGCCAGAGTCCGGGTATCATGCCTTTGGATCTTATATAGTCAATGACCTCTTTGATTCCATTCGGGAACCTCTTATCGGACGGAAGCCATTCTCCTACTTCATCCCACCAGTATCCATCTGCATACCAGCCTGCATCGATACAATAATATTCACAGCCAATCTCCGCCGCTGCATCAATCAAAGGAAGTTCCTTTTCCGTTGTCGGCTCTGCCCACAGACAGTTCATATAGTCATTAAAAATGACCGCGAGTTTCTCATTATCTTCATTCGGTCTACGGATTCTCCGACGGTATTTTGTAAGCTCTTCTGCCATCTCCTCATATCCGCCGCATACGGATCCCACTGCCGCAGCAGCAGAAGTAAAACTCTCCCCCGGTTTCAGACATCTGAACCAGTGTGACTGATTTTCCGTCGGACCGGAAAGCTGAAGATACAGATGATTCGTCTGATCACTGATCTCCCAGTGCCAGGAACCATTCTGCTCAATCTGCCAGAACAGTCTGCTTCCGGTTTCCGCATTGGATACACAGCCCATAGGGAGAAATTCTTTCGCCGACCAGTTTCCGGTATTGGATATTCCAAAAGCTTTGGACGAACGCAGCGCAAGATCCGGCTGTGACTGTTCCAGTCCGAGCTGCGAAAGTGTATACTCCTTCCACTGTACCTCTCTTTGCCAGGAATTATGGATCACCGCCACTTTCATCTTCTGATCCTGCGGCAGTATCCCTTCTTTTTCAAGTCCATTCAGATTAAAAGAAGTCACATATTCCAACACCTGTTCTTTAGAACCGCGATTCTCCACAACGCTGTAACATCTGACCATTGCAATCCCATCATAAAACTGAAAATGGCTTGTCACATAGATTCCGGTCTCTTCATCACAGGTGACAAATTCCAGCTTACGCCCATATGTATTGTGCCCATCCTTATGTGACACGTATTTCATGCGATATCCGGGCGCTGTCACCGTATACTTTGAACCATGTCTTTCTTCCGGACGATCCAGACCTGCAAGTTCGATCTCCACAAGCCGGAACCCCGTCTTTTCATAGTCATTCCTGATAAGTTCTTCCTGAAACGGAAGCTGCGAAAAATGAAGGAATTTAACTTCATTCTGATCAGTGATCTCAAACACCAGGTGAAGCCCATTCTCACTAATGTTGATTTTCTGCATCCTTCTGTTCCTTTCCATTCAAACAAACGCTGTCCCTTTCTATCAGACAGGTTTCTACTTCTATTTCTTTCTCTTCAATCTGCTTTCCATCCAGCAGTTCCAGCATAAGCTGTGCAGCAATCTCTGCCTTTTTTACGCTGTCAATCCGAATCGTGGTAAGTCCGGGGACACTCAGTCCTGCAAATACGTCATCATCACAGCCTACAACAGATATGTCTTCCGGAATCCGAATATGCTGCCTCTTAAAATATCCGATCGCTTCTGCAGCATTAAAATCCGTAGAGAAAAAAACAGCCGCATGCTGTCCTGCATATTCTGCCAGTCTCTGGTATGCTTCCATCCTCTCCTCACGTGTCACTCCGAGCATAATTTCTTCAAGTTGAACAGATTCTCCCAACTTTTCCCTGTAGACCTTTACTGCACCTTTATACCGCCGGTGATCGGCACCTTTTTTTGAGTTGGCCGCATATACAATCTTACGTATTCCCTGCTGCAGCAGATAGTGTGTCATCTCTTCTCCGGCAAGCTCATCTGTTGAAGTAATATTATAGCACCCTTCCACATGAGAAATATCCACATCCATATCGATAGATACTACCGGTTTTCCTGTGAGTTTCTTTATCTCCTGATAATATTGGGGGGGCAGGGATATCGAAACCACTCCATCAACATTCCACCCAAGAATCATCCTCATGACTTCCTGCATATCTTTCGAAGAACATATCATGATATAATAACCCTTCTCGCGGAACGCACTTTCCAGTGTACCTATAACCGAACCATAAAATGGTCTTTCATACGGAGATCTCTCCACAAATTCCGGGGTACTGATCAATACTCCAATTATGTTAGACTTCCGGTTTGTCAATGCACTCAATCCAAATCGCGGCACATAATTTTTCTCCTCCAGGATATCCTGGATCTTCTTTACCATCTCAGGAGACACCTTTTTTGTCCTGCCGTGCAGTACATTGGAAACAGTTGTTGCACTGACGCCAACTTCTTCTGCTATTTCTTTAATCGTAATCATTTTCCCTCTCCAGACCAATACAAAACTATACTTAACATTATTATAGTATTATAGTACAAAATATACTAATTTGAAACATTTGTTTCAAATATTTTGCCGATCCCAAATGACACTTCTTTTGGCAGCCGGCAGAAACTAAAGAGTTACGGGACGATTTTAATATCAGAGTTACGATTGCTGCTTTCGGAAGCGTCCAAAAATAAATCACATCATCAGTATATCTTTTTCCTATCTTTACGCAAATGTAAAACGGTGATATTTTTTTGTACTATAGCGACTTATATATTGTATGTTTTTCCAACCTGTGCTATAAGATAGGGGGAGGAGGAAACACTTATGAGCCCAATATTCTACTTAAAATCCGATATACTTCCACATATTTCTTATCTGGGACAGACTGTGACTCCGGAGAACTGGAAGCATTTCCATCGAAAAAACACCGAATACATACTGTACTTCATTGCATCCGGAGAAATGTATATGAACGAAAACGGAATCGAATATCCTTTAAAACAGGGAGATATCATTCTGCTGGAGCCGGGATATGAACAGATCGGATATCAGCCTGCAAAATGCACCTATTACTTCGTGCATTTTAATCCATCCACTTTTTCCAGACAATGTATTGAGACAGAAGAAGAGATCCAGAACATGATACGCACAGATCTTCATAATAATTATACTGCACCGTCCATCTCTGAATCTCATTATACCGATACATTTATCACAATTCCCAAATATATGCACATTGATAACCCGCAGACATTTTCTCAGATTACGCAGCAGATCATCTCTGCAATCCAGCGGGAACAGACCAGACATATGTACTACAAATCCATTTCTTCCGGACATATTGTTGAAATGCTATCCTTATATTCCAGCTACTGGATGCTTCATGCTTATGACCAGTCGCCATCCAGCAGCAGTGCTGCAATGTATGACAAGATCAATGAACTGCTGGATTATTTCCACTCATCCTATCAGCAGAAGATTACCAGTACTTCAATCGAACAGTTGCTTTCCGTCAATTTTGATTACCTGAACCGCATATTTAAAAAACAGACGGGATCCACCATATTCGCCTATCTGAACCGCTACCGGCTGGAGCATGCCATGCAGTTGCTCCTTACTACAACACTGCCTTTAAATGAGGTTGCAGAAAAAACCGGATTTTCTGATGAATATTATTTTAACCGTGTTTTCAAAAAGCACATTGGCATTACTCCGGCAAAATACAGGAAGTCCGGAAATTCCCCAGAAACCGTACAATACAAAAAGCCTTGCAGATAACCTGCAAGGCTTTACACGTGCGCGAGAAGATTCGAACTCCCGACCTTCTGGTCCGTAGCCAGACGCTCTATCCAGCTGAGCTACGCGCACATAACTGTAATTCATCACCACAGCGAAATTTATTATATCCTACTATTTCAAATATGTCAACATCTTTTCCAAATTTTTTTCATTTTTTCCATATTTGTCTTTTTTGCTTCAACTGGCCCGTACACATTCCCCTTATCTGGTCTTTCCAAAAAATCCACATTAATGCTAAAATATAGCATACAAATTTTCGGGAATAACCTTGAAAGGAGTCTTTGCCATGAAAAAAATTGCTGTCATCAACGATTTATCCGGACTGGGGAGATGCTCACTGACAGCTGCGATCTCCGTCCTCTCAGCGATGGGCGTACAGGCCTGTCCTCTTCCGACAGCCATATTAACGGCTCAGACGGAATACCCCAGCTATTATTGCGATGATTACACAGATAAGATGGATATCTATCGTCTGGAATGGCTGAAACTGAATCAGCACTTTGACGGTATCTATACCGGATATGTTGCAAGTGTCCGCCAGATTCAGCAGATTCTTCACTTTATTGACACCTTCAAAGAACCCGACACTTTCCTGCTGGTCGATCCTGTCATGGGAGACGACGGACAGACCTATGATGTATATACCCCGGAACTGTTAAACCAGATGAAACAGCTGGTATCACGTGCCGATATCATCACTCCCAACCTGACAGAGTTCTGTCTTCTGACAGATACGGATTATCATGCACTTCTCAGACCGGATCTGTCAGAAGAAGATATCATCCGCAGGCTGCAGACTCAAAGCCGGATCCTTTGCAGGGATAATGAAAAGACCATCATCATCACAGGAATATGCATAAACGATTTCGATTCTGCACCACAGATCGGCAACCTCTATCTTCATGGTACGGAATGTTCTTTTACTTCCACCCCCTATATCGGAGGCAGCTACTCCGGGACCGGTGATCTGTTTGCATCCTGCATGGCAGGTGGTATTGCCCGCGGAGATGCACTCCCTTCTCTTCTGAAAACGACAGGAGAATTTCTGGAAAACTCTCTGAAGGACTCTGTGCGGGAAAAAGTTCCTTATAATGATGGTGTGAACTACGAAAAATTTCTCTCCATACTGATGCCGGGGAAAGAAAATGTATAAACTTAATAAAAAATAAAAACAATTTAGGTATTCACAGTGTTCAGTCTTCTGTGTTATAATGCTTTCATGCAGCAGTGGTCGAGCGGCTGATGGCATCTGCCTCGAAAGCAGAAGAGCCGAAAGGCTCCGGGGGTTCAAATCCCTCCTGCTGCGTTTCTTTTTTTATTAATTATACGCTCTTATGGTTTTCTTAAGAATTTTTAGAAATCTTTCCCATTTCTGACATATCCGATTCATAATTTCACGCTACAATAAATATATCAAATAAAGAAGACGGTGGTTGTGCTTAACACCTGAATACATTTGCATGATTACCGGACTTCGCCTAACAACAAGTAAAATTTACATAGATTATTCCATTTCCTTCCAAAAAGAGACCAGTAGTATTCTACCGGTCTCTTTCACATTCTCTCCACAATGACAGTCCCTTTATAATAATTCTTCTTTCGTCATACGTATCTTTTTCCATTCGGACTGCGGTGTATAATTCCGGGATAATCCATCATCACTATACAGGACATATTCTGCCACATCATCAGTATATCCGATCCATTGAAGCTGTTCTTCGCTGACATCCCCGGTAGATCTGACTTTTACATCCAGAACCGCAAGCGGCAGCATATATCCTTTCCGGACAAACAGGACGACTTCATCTATCGCCACGTCGATGTAGTGGTGTCCCTTCGGAAGCACTTTACATGTTCTGTCATCCAGAGAGCGCATGGACACCATCAGCATATCCTCGGGCAGATACACATATCTTCCCTTTGCATTCTGTACATAGACCGGAGCAATCATGATGCTTTCACCAACCAGAAGCTGATCTTCTACACGGTATGCCTGCTCATCCTCCGGATAATCAAATGCCAGCGGACGGAAATACATCTCATCCTTCAGCACTGCCTTCATATATTCGCTGTAGATATACGGAAGAAGTCCATAGCGCATACGAATGATATTCCGGAATGACTCCAGACGTTCAAACCGATATACTTCCTGTCTTCTGGTTCCCATCGCCGCATGATTGCGCATCAGAGGTGTGAATAGCGCAAACTCCAGCCAGCGCATCATCAGATCTTCCGTCGTATCGCTGCCAAACCCTCCGATATCCGAACCGGTATACAGAATTCCACACATGTTCAGTGACGGCATCTGCTGAATACTGAGAAGGAGCTGACTCCACCAGGCATTATTGTCTCCGGTCCAGATGCCGCCATAGCGGTGCATCCCAATATAAGAAGATCTGGAAAACAGCAGCGTCCGCCGATCCGGCGCGATCTGATCAAATGCCTCCGCAGCAGCCCTTGTCATATTGAAACCATACAGATTATGCACTTTATCATGACGAACCTTTACCCCATCCATATTGTGATAAAAGCTCTGATAATCTACCGCACTGTTTGAAAGTCCGGATACCAGATCTCTCATGTGGAAGAATTCATAGAGATCCAGATTTTTTCCTTTCATTTCATCCAGCTCTTCCAGAACCTTTTTCAGATTCTTTTCCGAGTAAAAGATTGCAGGTTCATTCATATCATTCCAGAATCCATCGATCCCCTGCTCCATCAGGAAACGGTATTTACCGCCAAACCATGCTCTTGCTTCTGCATTCAGCACATCCGGGAAATGTACCTTACCCGGCCACACTGCTGCCACAAAGTCCTCCCCATCCTCATCCTTGCAGAAATAGTTCTTCTGAACCCCTTCTTCATAGACCTGGTATCCCTCTTCTATTTTCACCCCGGCATCAATGATCGGAACCAGATGGACTCCCCGCTCTTTCATCTCTTCCGTAAAATTCTTAAAATCCGGAAACGTTTCCTGATTGACCGTAAAGTCTTTATATCGTTCCATATAATCAATATCCAGATAAACGGCATCCAGTGGAATTCCATTCTGATGATGCCCGTCCACAACTTCCCGGACTTCATCCTCCGTCATATAACTCCACCTGGACTGCTGGTATCCAAACGCCCACTTCGGTGCGATATAGCTGGTCCCGATCAGCTTTCGGAACTGTTTTACGATATCTTTAAGACATTCTCCTTCCACCACATAGACCACACAGTCTTTGCCCGCCGTAATGGCAAGCTCATCCATCCGGGTCTCGCCGACATCGAAAATGACTGTCCCCGGATCATCCACAAAGATTCCAAAGCTTTGCGCTTTATGCTCTTCTTCTGATTTCTTTGCGCGATTCAGAATCAGAAAGTTATGTACTCCATATAATGAATGCTTATTCTCCGTATGGTGTGGATCGTCCGTTGCATTACTGATATAGGAGAATCCCCGTTTATTCATGCCGCGGACCTGTTCGCCAAGACCGAATACCACGTCCTCATCCTCCATACGGCAGGACAAACGAATTGCATCCTCTTTCACTTCTGCCTGCATCAACGTTAATTCCTGCTTACTTTCCGACACTTCCATCACAACAGCATGCGTATCCATCGGATGACCAAACACATATTTACAGATCATACTCTGTATCCTCCTCTGCTTATCTGTTTTTCTATATCACATTCATTATATCCTATCCACAGATAAATGCAGTAGTATTATTTACAATTTGTCATTTAAAATCTTCTCTATTGATTTCGCTAAATCCAGTGCTATAATATCTTATATGGAAGCATGGTACAGACGATTGCTTCTTTTTTGGGGCATTAGCGCAGTTGGGAGCGCGCCACATTCGCATTGTGGAGGCCACGGGTTCGAATCCCGTATGCTCCATTTTTTTCATCTTCCTTTATATTCCCACAGTGCAGAGCAGAAATCCATTTACATTTTCTCGCTTTAAAGTAATAAAAAAGTGGTGTAATTACCGGAATCAGTGCTATAATGTGCTTTAGAAAAATCAGATTACAGACAGACATCGGGAGGAAAAGAACATGATAGGACTTGGAACAATAATCAACACAGCGGCTGTCGTTGCAGGCGGTCTGCTCGGACTCTGCGTAAAAAAAGGAATGCCGGACCGTATGCAGGAAGGGAACCATGCTCCTTGTACTCTCGCTGGTTCTCGGTTCGTTTCTCGGAGAATGGATTGACATTGAGCAGAAGCTGGAACTTGCAGGCGAGAAGATCCGTACTGCAGTCAAAGCCAAAAATGATGGGAAATTTGTCGACGGATTCGTCAATGTATCTCTGATCATCTGCATTGGCGCAATGGCAATTGTGGGTTCCATTCAGGACGGTATCAGCGGCGATTATTCCATGCTGGCGGCAAAAGCAGTCCTTGATTTTGTAATCGTAATGATCTTTGCATCCACCTATGGGCTCGGTGCCGTATTTTCCGCAATACTGATATTTCTGTATCAGGGAAGCATCACTTTGTTTGCAGCTCTGTGTGGTTCTTTTGCCAGTGATGCCCTGATCAGTGATCTTTCTTATGTAGGTTCTGTTCTGATTTTCTGTGTGGGAATCAACGTAGGATTCGGAAAACGTGTTCGTGTCGGAAATATGCTTCCGTCTCTGATCATTGTAATCCTCTACCATATCATGCAGGGACTGCATCTGTCATAACCAGAAGCCCTTCTGCTCTTCTACTCTCCGGCTTTTGCGTCTTCCAGAAAATCTCTTCTGTATTGAGAAGGCGTACTGCCTTCTGCCTTTTTAAATGCCTTGGTAAACACCCGGTAATCTCCATATCCGGACTGTTCCGCAATCTCTGCCACTGACAGAGATGTTGCCAGCAGAAGTTTTTTCGCCTTTTCCATCCGGATGTTCGTAAGATAAGCCAGAAATCCAACTCCGATCTCATTTTTAAACAGCTGACTGATATACTGTGGATTCATATGAAATTCTTCTGCCAGAACAGACAGACTGATATCTTCCGAAAGATGTTTCTGCATGTATCTGGTGATACCTGTGATTACACGTTCTTCCTGCTCCACCGGTTCTTCCGCTGTCCGCTGCTCAAACAGTGATATCTTAAGATTGTCAATACAGGTACCGAACTCTTCATAATTCACAGGCTTTAAGATATAATCTGTGATCTGAAGTCTTAGAGCCTGCTGGCAATAGGAAAAATCATCATATCCGGACACGATCACATAAGCAATCTGCGGATGCTTGATACGACTGAGCTGAATAACCTTTAATCCACTCATGATCGGAATATTGATATCCATGATCACAATATCCGGATTCAGGGTATCAATCTGTGCCAGTGCTTCCATCCCGTCAGCCGCCTCGCCGACCACTTCACAGTCATGAGCTTCCCAGTCAAACAGCTTCTTAAATCCCTCTCGAATCATAATCTCATCATCAACTAATAACACTTTTAACTTTTTCATTCTCTGACCTCCCAGGTGATTGGCAGCCTCATGTGTGCAGTGACTCCTCCATCTGTATTTTCTGTATACCACAGACCACAATCCTGCCCACACAGATATTTGATGCGTTTTTGTACATTTAAGATACCGATGCTGTTTCCCTCCAGCTTTGGCGCCTGTCTGTCATATTGAAGTAGCATCCGGTCAATCTTTTCTTTTTTTCCTTCCGCGAATCCACTTCCGGTATCCATAACCTGGATTTCCATGCGTTTCTCATTTTCCGGAAGTTTCTGTGCCACAATCCGTACCTTTCCCTGATATCCTTTATTCTTAAGTCCATGGAGAAGACTGTTTTCTACAATTGGCTGTAAGATAAAGTTCGGCACTTTCACTCCGCCAAGATCCGGATCTATCTCATACTCACACTCAAGTTTCGGATAACGGTAACACATCAGCTCCATATATGCTTCCAGTAATTCCAGTTCGTCATCCAGCTCCACCATCTGCCGGTCTACTTTTACACTGAGTCTGAAAAAATCCACCAGACGCATCAGAAGATCAGCGACCTTCCTGTCCCCGTTCAGCTGTGCCTGGATCCGGATGGCATCCAGTGTATTATATAGGAAATGAGGATTCACCTGACTTTTCAGATATAACATGGACATCTTCTGCTCCGTCAGTTCCGCCCGCAGAATATCCGGATTCTCAAGCGTCAGATAAAATGCCAGGGTCATCAGCGTCATTCCCATTCCACTGATCAGCCAGGTCGGATGGAACGCCTGCAACAGAGATACAAAGATCATGATCAGCAAAGCTACTCCAATCGCAAACTTTTTCTTTTGTTCGATCTCTTTCCAGTTTACCAGCAGCATCCATGCACACAACAACAGATAAAATGCCGTGCTGACATAACATACTTCTGCATGAATTCCGTCCGAATAATTGCCCTGCGGCGTGACCGCATAATGGATCGGAAGAACAACCGTCGCTACTGCCGCCACCACCAGATAGATCTTTGCGGCCAGATTCAGCCAGCGAAACTTTCCGGTTCCTTCATCCACCAGAATTGCCATATAGTGGTAGAACAGATATACAATCAAAGACATGGATCCGATAAAGATCCGGTGCAGGATGTCATTGAGTAACCGGGGCACCGTATCCAGGTGATTTACGGTATATACGGTAGCCGCATCAAACACCAGATGAATAATCAGCGCAACCAGCAGAATTGAAAATGTTCTGTGAAGCGGGGTGTATTTCCGGCCCGCCGAAAAATATACATATGCCACAAAGACAAGAATCAGAATCAGTGCGATTTCCATTCGAAGCATTCTCGTCACCTCCTACAGTCATTGTACCCGACAGGACGAAACAATGCCAGACAGATTATAGAGAAGTATGTGTTTATTTTTTAGAAAGCTTCTATTCTGATCCCGCGTAATATCGTTCCCACTCTTCTTCCGTCAGGCGTGGCTTATACCATTGAGGAGAAGCTGTCTCATCCTGACAGAGGACTTTATTCGACAGATACTGACAGCTTCCGTTGTCCAGCGGACGCACTACCAGTTCACTGACGATCACCTGATCCAGCATCCGGATCTCCCATACTCCTTCAATCGTCAGCTTCAAAGTACCGTCACCCTGCTCTTCACAATCCACCACTTCCGGATATGGCTCATAGGGCCACTCAAAATCATACCTGCCTCTCGGCCGGTAACGATAGGTCTGGCGATCCGGATCATATACCGTATTCTCCTCAATCGTAAGATCATCTACCGGAAGATACGTCTGTATCACTTCTTCAAATTCTTCTTTTGAGACTTCGTATTCCATGCCCTCTCCGTAGTCGTCATGTGGTGCATACCGGTTATATTTCATGTGGTACATCAATTCATACAGATCATAAAATTCCAGATTTGAATAGTCCTGTTCATTCCAGTCCATGATCAACATGTTATTCTTTTCATACCCGATGGGCATGACATACCGCTGATTCAGTTCTCTGAACGTTTCTTCCATCGGACGAATCCGGAATCCCTTCTGTCCGGGAGCGCCATCAAATCCCAACGGCTGATACTCCTCGATAAAAAAATATCCTTTTTCCGTATATTTCCACGAATAAGCTTCATACGCTCGATATTGCTCAGATTTCGGTTCATCCGCTTCCCATTCCAGTGTACTGATACTGACATTCATCTTTCCCCGGCATGTCTCAATATCATAACGAATCAGCTCTCCCTGATCCGACACAGAAAAAATCGTAATCTCTGTGCTCTGCTTTTTCTGTGCTTTCTCACAGAACTCTTCCGCAAGCTCAGCATTTACCATATCAATCTGATTATTCACATCCACTGCCACATATCCGGCACGCCCAAGATACGCTATGATTTCTTTCTGTAACTCCAAAGAATCCAGTGTTCCTTCCTGCTTCGCGCTTTCATACAGATCTCTGTATCCTTCAGCCAGTGCTTCCGTTTCCTGATTGACCACCTGTTCCTGCGTCTGACTGCCCGTCTGTGCTTTTTCTGCTTCCGTTCTTCCCTGAGTTTTATTCCTCATGGTACATCCCATACATATCGTCATACATATCGTCATACATATGATAAGGATAAGTCCCGTATATCTGATCTTCATGCCTGCTCCTTTTTGTCTTACATTTGTAGTTTTTATTAATCTTACATCTGTAAGATTTTGTTGTCAAGCAGATTTCATGACCTACTCAGCTTTCCGAAAAACCCAGAGATCCCTTGCCTGTCCCAGGACAAGATCCGGATCCCATACTTTTTCAGATTTTTTCCTGCTGTTGGGATCATTTACCTTCCACTTTCCGTCCTCCATCCCTGTCAGCACAATAAAATGCCCTTCTGTCGTAAAGTCTCCCGGCCCCATGATTGCAACGATCGGATTGCCCACATAGAGATTGTCCTCCACACGTTCTTTGTCAGGCGGAATCTCTGTCACATCCATCCCAAGTTCTAGGCCGCCCTGTGACATCAACGCCCAGTCACTGCCCACATCATCAACTGCATAACCGTGTTCTGTTGCAAAATCTGCCATCCATGCAGGATTTTTGGAAGTATCACCGGTTAGAAATATCGTTACCATTGACAGACAGGTCGGTCCGCAGCCGCTAAGTCCCATCGGAGCTCCGGCATATCCCTTATATCCCCAGCGCTGATCCCACTGCATCAGAAGCGGAACCTGGTCTGCGGATGCATATTCCTCCAGATGAATCTCCTGCACTGTATCCTTATTCATCGGATACTCCAGAACATATTCTCTGGCTTCCTCATTCTTTTCATAAAGCTCGATCATATTCTCCGGATAATCGGATAACGTAAATCCATGCTTTTTTGCATATCGTTCAATCTCATTTTTCCCTATGAAAGAATCTGAAAGAGCAGTCATACTGTAATCCCCAACGCCCAGATTGTTACCGATGATTCTGCTGCATCGATTCCAAAGAAAACCTCCTGCTGCCAGAACCACAACACTGATTAAGAACAGTTTCTGTATTCTCCTGACTCTTCTTTTATGCTTTTGCCTTGTGAGCCTGTTCTTTTTCATGCTCTTTCACCTCCTGTACTTTACATGATAACAAAGTAAAGTTCAGGTTTTCTGGCGATTTCAGTAAGATATTCTTTCTTTTTCCTGTTGATATTTTAATTATTTCTTAATACTTTTCTCTGCATCCATATGTATACACAGATACAGATCACCACAGATACACAGGATCCTGTTGCCGTTGCAAGTCCCATCGGAAATAACGTGTCCGGGAAACGCTTTGATGCCAGATAGGCAAGTGGAATCCTCGCACATATGATGGACACCGAGTTATGCAGGAACGAAAATTGTGACAGTCCGTAAGCACAGAAATAACCACTAAAACAAAAATGAATTCCTGCCAGAATGCAGTCCCAGACATATCCATGCATATACTGGGTTCCAAGCCGGACAACTTCTGCATGTTCCGAAAACAATCCGATAAATGATTCTGCTGACAGCTGCATGACAAGCGCACAGACAATCCCGTAGGAAATGCAGACCATAATAGCATAACGCAGTGTCTGCTTTGCCCGGTCATGTCTGCCTGCACCGATATTCTGAGCAGCAAGAGCGGAAACCGTAGACAACATGGAAGACGGAACCAGAAACAAGAAGCCGATCATCTTCTCCACGATTCCTACCGCAGCAGCGTCATTTAGCCCACGTTGATTTACAATCACTGTAATTACAATAAAAGAAATCTGAATAAATCCATCCTGAAGCGCCACCGGAAGTCCAACCTTCAACAATTCTTTCATAATCTTTTTCTGTGGTCGCAGGTGCTCACGGTTCAGGGTCAGTCCCGTCTTTCTTCGCATAATAACCAGAAGTGACACCACAACGCTGAGCGTCTGGGACACTGTGGTTCCAAGCGCAGCCCCCGCCGGACCAAGCTTCAGAGCACCAATAAACAGATAGTCAAGTCCGATGTTCGCCACACAGGCAACCGCCACAAAATACATCGGACTTCTGGAATCACCCATTCCACGAAAAACAGAACTGATGATATTGTAAGCTGTGATAAACGGGATCCCGATAAAACAGATGATAAGATAAGATATGGTTCCACCGACCGCCTCTTCCGGAGTGGACATCACTGCCACGATGGGTTTCACAGCAAGCAGAAGCACAATCGTAACTCCTATCGATACTCCCAGGAACAGAATGATCGTATTTCCAATTGCTTCAGAAGCCTGCCTCAGCTTCCGCGCTCCGATCTCCTTGCCGATCATAACGGTCGAGCCCATGGCAAGTCCAACGATCATGACCGTCAGCATATGCATCACCTGGCTTCCGATCGACACAGCTGTCGTACTGTCCACACCATTAAACTGTCCGATAATAAACAGATCCGCCATCCCATAAAGCGTCTGCAGAAAATATGATAATAAAAAAGGAAGTGAAAAAGAAAGCATCGTCTTAAATACACTTCCCGTTGTCAGATTCTTTTCCATAATAATTTCCTGATTCCTTTCTTTCGATATTTTACCAGAAAATTATAGACTCTACAATAATTGTAGAGTCAACATAATCTTTTTTCATCTTATCGGATAAAATTCGTCGGCTGCATCGGCTCCTTCTGCGGAATTCCATAGGCTTCCTTTCCAAGTGCGATACTCTTGATCAGAAATGACATGTTGCGCGTCAGAGTGCGCATGCTCTGCAGACCTTCCAGATCCTGCTCTGCCTCCCCAATCTCTCTGCCGTGAATACTGTTCCAGTATTGTCCGGAAGCAACCGGCATGCCGGAGATCGTAAAAAACTTGTTCAGTTCATCAAAGGTAGAGGATAGTCCTCCTCTTCTTGCAGCTACCACACTTGCGCCGACTTTCATAGTTTTATCAAAACGTGTACTGAAAAACAGCCGTGTCAGAAATGCCACAAGTGTTGCATTGGCCAACGCGTAATAAACCGGGCTTCCTATTACAAGCCCGTCACACGCTTCGAACTTCGCCGCAAATGCATTTACCTCATCCTCGAATACACATTTCCCGGTCTTTGCGCAGGAACGACAGGCAATACAGCCTCTGATATTCTTATTGCCGATATGCACAATCTCCGTTTCAATTCCCTCTTCTGCAAATGTCTTCTCCATCTCATGCAGCGCAATGTATGTATTTCCATTCGCATGCGGGCTTCCGTTTAATAAAATAACCTTCATTGTAAACTCCTTCTCTGTTCAAAGTTTCCATTCAGACTGTTCCATACCTCTATTTAAGGTTTTATCGTATAATGGATATCACTTACGGTATACACCGTAATAAAAGCATTGGGATCTGTTTTCCTCAAAAACGACATTAATTTCTGATATTCATTCTTATCTACAATTGTTATAAGTTCTGTGTGTTTTTCCATCTTATATGCCCCTGTCGTCTCATACAGAGATGCGCCGCTGTGAAGATTCACGATGATAAACTCTCTGATTTCTTCCAGCTTTTCAGAAATAATACAGACACGTCTTTTGATGTTGTGACCGAAGATAAAATGATCCAGAATCATACCGTTAAAGTACGTTCCCAGCAAACTCAGGACAACGATTTTTTTATCATAGAAAAATGCGGAAGAAAGTGCAACACAGGTTCCTGCGATCGTCATTGCACGTCCGATTTCAATATGAAGATACTGATTCATAATCTTTGCAATAATATCAATTCCCCCGGATGATGCATTGATATTAAACAGCATACTCAGCCCAAAACTTACTACCAGAATATAGCAAAGTACATCCAGTTCCGGGCTTTCTGTAATGGAAGTATAATTAGGAAATAAATGCTCATACACTGCCAGATACCCGGATAACAATACACTTCCGTATACGGTCTTAAATCCAAAATCCGAACCGCACAGGAAAAATCCCAGGATCAAAAGCACTACATTTAATATCAATGTAATCGTCGAAATATGCAGCGGAACAACGTTTGTAAGTACAATTGCAAGACCTGATATAGAACTTACCGCCGCATGACTGGGTGCCAGAAAGAAAAATACCGCTGCCGCAATGATACAGTCTGCAATCGTAATAATAAAAAATTCTTTTGGTGAAATTAACTTTTTCAATTTTAACATAATATTTCTCCCGAACCTGATGGTTCCTCCTTTTTCCATGATTTAATTATATTATACATGAAATACATAAAAATACTTCAAAAATATAATCAAAAAATATATGATTTTAAAAAAGGAATACGATTTCCTGTCTGAGGCTTTTTACAGTAAATAATGCTTGATCATAAGCATGATTGTTCTGGAATTCAAGGGAGTTTTTCTTGTTTCATACGTAAGAATTAAGTCCTCTCCCGGGAAAATTCCATTTTGCTCATAACCGGAAATTTTTCGAACTGTTTTTTCTGCATATGCAAAATCATCCATCATTCCCAGATGCTCCCATAGGATTTCCTTCCTCAGCCTTAAGTTCAAAATTGTAAAATCCGGGTAAATCCTGCCTGTTCCTCTCAGATATAAGGGATATTCATAACGATAAGGAATCCCTTCTCTGTATAACATATCTGCGATGATAACCTCTGACTTTGAACGTACTCGTTCGCCTTTTGCAGTATAAAATTCCGGCATATTCTCATCAAATTCTTTTCCTTCATATTCTACACATTCCCACTCCTGAAGATATTGCTGATCCGATTTCCCGACTGGCTTGATTAATTTCTGACGTTCTTTATGCAGACTTTCATATACATTCTCTACATTAACCTGCGGATAATTATTGAAATACGTGTCAATTGCATCCACCTCTTTTTCAATCGCACGAAGCACTCTCTGATCATAATCTTTCTGCGCTAACTCCCTTGCAAGTTCAATCTCATTGCTGCGAATATACACACCGCTAAAATCTTTCGGATCATTTCTATGATAATACTGTGTCCTCTTTCCATGACTGCAGACACGCAGCGATCCTTCAGGGACTGTCCTGAGAGCCTCCACTTTTTCTTTTTTTAACTGAAGCAGAAAACTTTTTCGTGCCTCCAATAATTCTTTCACTTGTTCCATGGTATAACCTCCTGATATATATTTGTGGGATATTAGTGTGGAATTTTCAACACATTGATATTTTTAATGGGATATGAACGTAAAATTTTCAGCACATCAGATAGCTTCTCCTTTTCAAGTAATTCTCGATGCTAATTTCAAGCAATTTTGGTGATTTCTCGGGGCTTTTAGCAAATAGATATTTATTATGAGAGAATTCTCGATGCTCTAATTTCAATTTTTTTCTTATTTTCGGCAGATAGATTCTTGCTTTTCTATTCTTCTAGCTGAACCAAACTCATTTTTCAAGGATTTTTAACAGATAGATTCCTGCTTTCTAATACATCTAGATGAATAAGATTTGATTTTAATGGATTTTTAACAGATAGATTCCTACTTTCCGATACTTCTAGCTGAATCAAATTTGATTTTCAATAGATTTTTCAATGGGTGATCGGCGGATTGATGCCTAATATTAGATGAATACTAGATCATACCAGATTATTTTAGATTATTTTAGATTATTTTAGATTAGTCCCAGACCATTTTGAATAATGATAGATAAAAAGGCATAACCCTTACGGATTAAGCCTTAAAATAACAAATGCCGCAGACCGGAATCGAACCGGTACGGGAGTATAAGTCCCGCAGGATTTTAAGTCCTGTGCGTCTGCCAGTTCCGCCACTGCGGCATTCTTACAACACGATGTGTGTTGTAAAGTGGGACCAATAGGGCTCGAACCTATGACCCTCTGCTTGTAAGGCAGATGCTCTCCCAGCTGAGCTATGATCCCATATGAAATTTTATCGATGCATCTTTTGATGCAAACGACCCAGAAGAGACTCGAACTCTCGACCTCCGCCGTGACAGGGCGGCGCTCTAACCAACTGAGCCACTGGGCCAGGATAATGGACCTTCGGGGACTCGAACCCAGGACCGATCGGTTATGAGCCGATTGCTCTAACCAACTGAGCTAAAGGTCCAAAATCAATAAGTCCCTGTTAGGAACTAAGCCGATGATCGGACTCGAACCGATAACCTGCTGATTACAAATCAGCTGCTCTGCCAATTGAGCCACATCGGCAACTACAACCCAATCGCTTGGGCAATGACTCCGACGGGAATCGAACCCGTGTTACCGCCGTGAAAGGGCGATGTCTTAACCGCTTGACCACGGAGCCATGTTACTTTATCGCTGAAGATTTTGCTTTTAATTCCTCAAGCGACCGAGTTATATAATACCATAAGAATATTCTTTTGACAAGTGTTTTTCAAAAAAAATTGTTATTTTGTTTTAATTCTCATTTGTAAAACTTACTTCCACCCCTAACTAACCTGATGTGGAACTTACTACTTCCAAACATCAGGTATGGAAATTACTTATTCTTAATGCTATCTTATTCCTGTTCATCCATCTCT
>NZ_JBDOHS010000020.1:0-40505 GCF_039832105.1 Dorea sp. YH-dor226
GTGTAACACTTATTTCTACTTAATAAAACAAAAAAAGCAGCAATCACTCATTTTTGTAAGAGTAATTGCCACTTTTCTTTTCTCTCTTTTCAAAGTGGAAATAAACTTTTCACTTCAGCATTATTTTCCAAAGTCAGGATGCAATTTCCTGATCTTCGTATATCGTCTCAGATAGTTAAAAATATCTAATTTTTAGGTTGTTCACGAGTAATGTTTAGTGTATAATGGATATAAGCAATTTATACTGATGGAGATCAGTAAATATGATACATAAAGGAGAGTGTTTACCATGGTTAATTTATTAGCAGGCCCAAAGGGGACAGGAAAGACACAGCAAATGATTGAACAGGCCAATGCACAGGCTAAAAAATGTAATGGAAATGTCGTATTTATCAAAAAGACACATCGCGATACCGCAAGTGTTGCATTTGATATTCGCACAATCTGCATGGATGATTTCCCGGCCATCACAAATATTGATGAATATATCGGGTTCTTATATGGTATGTACAGTTCAAACCACGACATTGAGTGTGTGTTCATTGATGGCATTTTAAAACATGCCGATATTTCATTGGAGAGTATCCCTACATTCATCGAAAGACTGAAAAAGATCTCTAAAGAATGTGGAATCGAATTCTATGTAAGCATCAGTGCAAGCAAAGATGATCTTGCAAATGTTTCAGCAGAAGGATGCACCTATCTGAATTAATGATTTGACAGTAATGAAAGGAATATCAGGCAGTCCATCCGTGGGCTGCCTTTTTTACGGTAAGATAAATTGAGTGGAATAAAAGATGTAAAACGAAGAAACGCAAGAAGGAGAAGACGAAAAAAACAGCGCCACCTGCTCGTACTTTTTCTTCTCCTGGCACTTTTTATTGGAGTCATCGGAGGCACCCGTGCGGTTATGTTAAGATCCAAAGAGGATAAAGCAGCCAAGACCGCCGCTTCATCCAATAAGACGGATAAAACGACTGAAGATGAATCTGATCAAACCAACTCTAATGTAGATGTTCAGGAAATAAAAATTGATACCGGCGACCCCGAATCCGAAAAAGAAGTATCCATTACCATCAGCTCCATGGGGGACTGTACTCTGGGGACCGATGTAAATTTCAACCAGTCTACCAGCCTGAATGCTTACTATAATATGAACGGACCGGATTATTTCTTCCAGAACGTCAGAAGCATTCTGGAAAAAGATGATCTGTCTATCGTTAACATGGAAGGAACTCTGACGGATTCAACAACCAGAGAAGACAAAACTTATGCATTTAAAGCTCCGGCCGAATATGCGGGTATTCTGTCAGGCAGCTCTGTTGAGGCAGCCAATCTGGCGAACAACCACAGTTCGGATTATGGAAGC
The DNA here is from genome assembly GCF_039832105.1 of Dorea sp. YH-dor226. Classification (NCBI taxonomy): domain Bacteria; kingdom Bacillati; phylum Bacillota; class Clostridia; order Lachnospirales; family Lachnospiraceae; genus Dorea; species Dorea sp. YH-dor226. The sequence goes on from NZ_JBDOHS010000020.1 coordinate 1,370, forward strand.
CAGAGCAACACGGACACCATCAAAGCTCTGGAAGATGCAGGTGTAGCCACCTTTGGTTTTGACCAGACCAAGATTCTTGATATCAAAGGTGTAAAGGTCGGACTTACCGGAATCTATGAACTTGCGGAACACATGGGAAAAGCAGAGCAGGTAAAAGAAAATATCGCTGCCCTGAAAGAAGCCGGAGCACAGCTCATTATCGTTAATTTTCACTGGGGAATGGAAAAAGAATATTATCCAGATGATACCCAGAAACAGCTGGCACATCTGGCTGTTGACAGCGGAGCAGATCTTGTCATCGGTCATCACCCGCATGTACTTCAGGGTGTGGAAAAATATAAAGACAAATATATTGCATACAGCCTTGGCAACTTCTGTTTCGGCGGAAATTCCAATCCTTCTGACAAGGATACCATGATCGTACAGCAGACATTTACCTTCCAGAAGGGAGAATTAAAAGAAAGCAGTGATCTGAACCTGATCCCATGTTCTCTGTCTTCCACAAGCTCACATAACGATTATTGTCCGACGCCTCTGGAAGGAGATGAAAAGCAGCGGGTTCTGGATAAAATTACACAATACAGCGCGAATCTATAACAAAAGACTGCTGCAATCATAGTCTTGCAGCAGTCTTATATTTTATAGTTATAATACAAATAATAGTTCATACAACAGTATCATGAACGGCATGGTAACGATACAGAATATCACCGACATGACATTGATTACACTTGCATATTTCGAATCCCTGTCATAGATCTGTGTGAGCTGTGTCACCATTGCCGCAGCCGGTGCGGCGGTCGCGATCAGTACGATCATCAGAATATACTCTGCATTCTCATGAAGTCCCAGATGTCCCAGGAATGCAAATGCTGCCGATGCTGCCACCGGAAACAAAATCAGTCTCACAAAGCAGATCAGATACGGACGTTTCTGACGAAATACCCACAGCAGATTTACATCTCCAATGACCATACCGATAACCAGCATGCTGGCCGGACTGATCATATCCCCAAATCCACTGACACAGGTCCCTATAATCGTCGGAAGCCGGAATTCCGTCACGAACATAATCAGTCCGATCAGTGTAGCGATCACATTCGGATTGCGGATGATCTTCATGATTCCAAGATCTTTCTCCTGTCCGATCAGTTTCACGCCATGTGTCCAGATCAGTGCTGTCTGCACCAGAATAAAAGCAGTCGTATAAAATACCCATTCTTCACCAAGAACAGCTTTTACCAGCGGAATGACCAGATACCCGGAATTCGTATAGATGATGGATGCCTTTTCAATGCTGTTAAAATTCAACACTTTCGATAACAATCCCGTACCTGCGATCAGCACAATATGAACAACAACTGATACTGCGATTGCCAGCAGGAATCCTTTTAACTTTTCGGTTGTAAGTTCTATCTGAAAAGAATCAATGATTACACACGGATTACAGACGTATACCACAATATTGGATATTATCTTACTGTCTTTTGTCGTAAACAATCCTATCTTAACGATCGTATATCCGACAGCCATCATCAGAAACATGGCAGTAATCTGTTCTGCCAGCAGTATACTTATTTCCATTACGCTCTCTTTCCTTCTTTTCTTTCTCTTTAGTCAAGCTTCAGGTCTGTGACTGTATTTACTTTTTCATCTTCTTTATACTTCAGCGTAACCTCCTGTCCCGTGTCACACCGGACAATATCGATGAATTCAGCAACAGATACGTCAAATATCTCATCCGATCCTTCTATCATGATGTAATAGTGGGAAGTGCCGTCCAGCACAGCCTGAGCAATCTTTGTAATCGGGCCGGATATCTTTTTCTCTTCTCTTGTATCTTCTGCAACCTGCTTCACCCCATTATTCAGAAGCAGCTCCAGATAACTATCTTCACACTGACTGACACTGTCACCGATTGCCACGATCTGGTATTTCTGTACATTTACCATTGCATACTTTTTCACCAGTCCTGCATCGTCTTTTAATGCGATAAAATACGTAGGTTCATCTGATATATTCAAAAGCAGCGGGAAGGTTGCCACATACTTCAGATTCTGCACCTGTCCTTCTGCCGATGACATTGCAGAGGTTTCCGTTGCTCCTTCCACTTTGTAATACTTTGTCTCCATGGTTCTCTGATTGGACAATACAAATCCAACATTAGACTGATCTCCGTTTACAGATGTCACACCGGTATACATCCACACATCGTCATTCAGTGCAAGATAGTTATATCCGTCCGTTGTTTCCAGACAGTCCTTCTGACTCAGGATACTGTTCAGGAACCCGTGTTTTAATGTGCCGTAATAGTCAAAAAGCTGTACCAGAAGATCTGCAGAATATGCACGATCCACCCACTGAGGAGCCTTATCAATATCGTACGTCTTCATTTCGCCGGTGACGGCATTACAGATCACGACTTTACCTACCGTCTCTCCTCCGAACAGTCCGATATTAAACTTTTTCACCGGTGCGATCCAGTATGGAACTCCGTCTTCATCAATCTCGAAACTCAGCTCTCCATATATATAGGTCGGATGCGCAAACCGCAGGTGACGATAGATGTTCCGGTTAAAATGATCACTGGTCGTATATTTCATTCCCTGATCCAGTTTTACAAGCTCTGTCGACTGAGTCGCCATATTAATCTTAATATAAGCCGGAATTCCGCTTTTCTGATTGGTAAACCATTTAATCAGATTTGCATATCGAAGTGGGGATACGCGGACCGGATTTCCTTTATAATTAATCTGACTGTAAATATTATCAACCTCAAACTGGGATACCATATCCACCATGCTTCCCATCTTACGGTCTCCAAGGATCTCAGCGGTATCTCTGTCAAGAAGTGGAATCTTGTCAAACGATAATTCCTCTACATCTTCAGTAAACTCACCTTCTTCCACCGCCATCAGCTTCTGATACTTTTTTGCATTGATGATCGGGGATGAAAGAACCGCACCAAGGAGATACACGATTCCAAGCCCCAGTATCAGAGTTCCCAACGCTTTCAGCATCTTGCTCTGTCTGAACTCGGACGGCCGGAATTTTTTCCGCACTACATAGAATACCGCCAGGACGATCAGCAGGACGATGATAAAAAACCAGGTGTCCGTAGAATGGATATTAATCGCAGGTATCGTCACATAATAGTAGGCACCCGCCGCCAATATCACGGCAATCGCAATCAAAAATTTACTCTTTCCTTTCATATTCTCTCCTTTACGCGCTCATATACTGAGCAATTAGAATTTTTTCCTCCACGCCGATACTGTAAACAGCATCAGGAACGGGAAGATCTCCAGACGTCCTGCCAGCATGTCAAAACAAAATACCAGCTTGGATAATATGGAGAAATCTGCAAAGTTTCCTGTCGGGCCGACATTGGATATTCCGGGCCCGATATTATTTAAGGTTGCCATAACGGAACTGAATGTAGTTGCAAAATCAAATCCATCCAGTGATATCAGAAGAACGGAACCAATGATAATTCCCACATAAGCAACCAGATAGATGAATATGACTCTCAGCACATCCGGACCGACTTTCTTTCCATTTACACGGATAATACTTACCGACTTCGGGTGTACCATCTGCATAATCTCCCGTTTGATACATTTCAGACCGATCAGGAACCTCGAAACCTTAATTCCGCCACCGGTAGAAGACGCGCAGGCTCCGATAAACATCAATGTTAATAATATACACTGCGAGAACATCGGCCACATATTAAAGTCAGCCGTTGCATAGCCGGTAGTCGTAATGATCGATGCCACCTGGAACGCTGCATAACGAAATGCCTGTAAAACACTCTGATACTGAGAGCTGATATTGATCGTAATTACGGTAATTGCTCCGGCTATGATCAGAAGATATGCTCTCAGTTCTTCATTCTTCCATACAGATTTTCTGTCGCCAAGCAAACACAGATAATACAGGTTAAAATTAATACCAAAAAGTATCATAAATATGGTAATAACTCCATCGATATATGCACTGTCAAAATGCCCGACACTCGCCCCATAGTTGGAAAAACCACCCGTTCCTGCAGTACCGAATGCATGGATCATACTGTCAAACAGATTCATTCCGCCAAAAAGCAATAAAATAACCTCTATCACAGTCATTAAGAAATACATTCCATACAGGATCCTGGCTGTTGACATTGCCTTTGGCACCAGTTTATCTTTCTCCGGTCCCGGGACTTCTGCCCTCATCAGATACATGGAATTTTTCTTATCCAGCGTCGTAAGTACCATGACAAATACCAGCACTCCCATTCCGCCGATCCAGTGCGTAAAACTTCTCCAGAACGCCAGTCCATGCGGCAGTATCTCTACATCTCTCATGATCGAAGAACCTGTCGTTGTAAAGCCGGATACCGTTTCAAAAAAAGCATCTACATAATTGGGAATATATCCGGATAATGTAAATGGCAATGCCCCGAACAGCGACCACAGGATCCACGCCAGCGCTACAATGATCATTCCTTCTTTTCCATATATATTACTCTTCTCCGGCTTTTTCACTCCATTCAGAAGATATATCACCACAAGTATTGCGACCGGAATCAAAAAATATATTCCGCTGATTTCCTGATACACCGCGGAAACAAGTGCCGGAAGTAACAGCAGAACCGCCTCGACTCCCAGCATCTTTCCGAGTATATATCGTATCATCTTCGTATTCATAATATGCTTTTTGTCTCCTTATACCAATATATCTCTAAAATCATTGATATGATCTTTTGTAACAACGATTACGCTGTCTCCAACCTCAATATGATCATCTCCATTCGGAATAATGATTCTCCGTTTACGGCCAATACATGCAATCAGGTTATTTCTCTTTGTCTTCAGATTCTTTAATGCAACATTCGTAAATCCGCATTCTGCCTTAATAATGAACTCAAGTGCCTCTACTTTTCCTCCTAGAAGCTGATACATGGTCTCAACATTTGCACTGCTGGCAGAATTATTTCTGGCACGTACATAGCTCATGATAGCATCTGCCGTTGCGCTCTTTGCCGATATGATACAGTCGATTCCAAGCCCTTCTACCATCTGCGCCCGGGAATCTTCATTTACTTTTGCAATGATCTTACCAACTCCCTGTGTCTTTGCAAACAGACCCATAATGATATTCTCTTCATCCATTCCTGTCAGCGCGACTACTGCGTCAGCATCACCGATTCCTTCCTCAATCAGCAGATCATGATCTGCTGCATCGCCATTAATGATCGTTGCTTTTGGAAGCAGTTCACACAACTCCTCACAACGCTTCTGACTACGTTCAATAATCTTTACCTGCATTCCGGCCTGCAATAACTGTCCTGCAAGATAGAAACACACATGACCGCCGCCACAGATCAGCACCTTCTTTACCTTGGCGTTCTTGTGTCCGACACTTTTGAAAAATGTCTCCAGATCCTGATGTGCCGCTGCAATATGCATCTTATCACCCTGCTTCAGCACAAAGTCTCCATCCGGAATATACACCTCATTGTCTCTTTTTATCGCACACACCAATATCTTGATCTGATATTTTCGATAAATCTCTGCAAGTGACAGTCCGATCAGCGCACTGTTTTCTTTGATATTGAATTCTACCAGCTCTACTCTTCCCTTCATGAATGTCTCAACCTTACTGGTCTGTGGGAACAAAAGAACCCTTGATATCTCATTGGCTGCCGTAAGCTCCGGATTAACCGCCATACTCAGATGAAGATCTTCTTTTAAAAGATCAATCTGCCTGTAATATACCGGATTACGGACACGCGCAATCGTATGACGGGCTCCCAGCCTTTTTGCCAGAAGACAACTTAACATATTCATCTCATCGGTAGACGCACATGCAATCACCAGATCTGCATGCGGAACATCTGCCTGCTTCTGGATCACTGCATCTGCACCATTGCCTGTGATACAGAAGATATCCAGTTCATTTACTGCTTCCTTTAACTTCCCTTCATTTTGATCAATCAAGACAACATCATAATTTTCTTCGGACAGCTGAGCCGTAAGTTTATGTCCTACCTTGCCGTCACCAATAATCACAATTTTCATTTTCTGATCCTCTCATCAATTATCATTTGCCAAAAAACAGCAAATCTCATTATAACACAAGAGATTATAACACCTTTATTCCAAGAAAAAAAGCCCTGACGGGCTTTTCTTCTATGTTAGACAACGCTAATTTTTATAATTCTATTCCTCAGCTGCTCTCTTTTCAATCTCTGCAGCCTGTACATCAGATGGTGCCTGCTCGTAACGTGCAAACTCATAAGAATAGGTACCTCTTCCTCCTGTCATGGAACGAAGAACTGTGCAATATCCAAACAGACCGGTCATTGGAATATCTGCAACGATCTCCTGCCATCCGCCTGCAATCGGATTCATTCCGAGTACACGTCCGCGGCGTTTGTTCAGATCACCCATTACATCACCGGTAAAATCATCCGGTACTGTAACTTTAATAGAAGCGATTGGTTCCAGAAGGACCGGAGCTGCCTCCATGAAGCCCTTCTTAAATGCCTGGATCGTAGCTGTCTTAAATGCCATTTCTGAAGAATCTACCGGATGATAAGATCCATCGTACAATGTTGCCTTAACACCAACTACCGGATATCCCGCGAGAGGTCCCTTCAATACAGATTCCTGCAGACCCTTTTCAACTGCCGGGAAGTAATTCTTCGGAACTGCTCCACCTACAACCACTTCTTCAAATACATATGGAGTCTCCATATCTCCGGATGGTTCGAATTTCATCTTTACATGTCCATACTGTCCATGTCCTCCGGACTGCTTCTTATACTTGGAATCCACATCTGAGGTCTTCTTGATGGTTTCTCTGAACGCAACCTTCGGTGTCTCCAGAGTAATCTCACATTTATATCTGGATGCCAGCTTACTTGCAGTAATCTCCAGATGCTGATCTCCCATACCATAGAGCAGTGTCTGACGGTTTTCACTGTCATTTACAGCCTTCAGTGTAACGTCTTCTGCCATCATCTTCTGAAGCGCCTGAGACACCTTATCTTCATCACCCTTATTCTTACATACATACTTCATATATGTATATGGTTTGGAGTATTCTGTTCTTCCGAACATCAGTGGCGTATTCTTCGAAGAGAGTGTATCACCGGTCTTTGTATTGGCAAGTTTTGCGATTGCTCCGATATCACCGGCAAACAGCTCACTTACTTCTACCGGTTTATTTCCAACCATTGTATAGATCTTGCCCAGCTTTGCTTCTGCATCAGAATCCGCATTATATAATGTATCATCACCCTTTAATACACCGGAGCAAACTTTTACAAAAGAATACTTTCCGATAAACGGATCCACCATAGTCTTAAATACATAAGCAGATTTTGCTTTTGCAAAATCATAATCCGCCTCATAGATTTCATTCGTCTTTCTGTTGATTCCTGCACACTTACGGCTGTCCGGGCTTGGGAAGAATCTTACGATGTCAGATAACAGGTTGGCAACTCCCTGTGCCTGAATATTGGATCCCATCGCAACCGGAACAATATCTCCGTCCATAACTTCCGTACGCATTGCAGAACGAATCTCCTCTACAGAGAATTCCTCTCCCGCGAAATATCTCTCCATAAACTCTTCACTCGTCTCAGCAACTGCCTCTAAGAGCTTCTCACGATAGATCTCCAGGTTTGGCTTACAATAATCCGGAATCTCGCATTCTTCTCTCTGTCCGACACCTGTATAACGTCTTCCGGCATTCTTGATAACATTGACATAACCTACCAGCTTCTCATTCTCACGAATCGGCTGGAAATGAGGAGCGATCACTTTGCCGTAACGATCTGTCAGATCCTGTACAACCTGACGGAAACTTGCATCATCCACATCCATCTCTGTCACATAGATCATACGCGGCAGTTTGTACTTGTCACAAAGCTCCCATGCTTTCTCTGTTCCTACTTCAACACCTGCCTTGCCGGATACTACGATAACAGCCGCATCTGCCGCACTGACTGCTTCTTCCACTTCTCCGACAAAGTCAAAGTAGCCCGGGGTGTCAAGAATGTTGATCTTTGCCTTCTCCCATTCAATCGGGACTAAGGTCGTACCAATTGAGAATTCACGTTTCTGTTCTTCTTTATCAAAATCACTGATCGTATTGCCGTCTGCAACTTTGCCCATACGATTTACTGCTCCTGATACATACGCCATAGCCTCAACAAGACTCGTCTTTCCGCTTCCCCCATGTCCTAAAAGGACCACGTTCCTGATTTCGTCCGTTCTGTAAACTTTCATAAAGCTGCCTCCTTATCTTGGTAAAATCTCATGTTTATATTGTACTAAAAAATATCGTGCATTACAACTATTTTATGCATCTTTTACAGAAAGCACAGTTTGCTTTTTCGCTTTAAAGCGTTATAGTATTGACAAACCATTCCAATACAGGTTAAAATGTAGTTTGGCATACAGTACAAGCTTTATCGGACTGTGCCTCAATCCACATCAGGAGGAATATCATGAAACATAAAATAGGATTTATCGGACTGGGACTGATCGGCGGCTCTATTGCAAAAGCGATTCGTCAGTATTATCCGGATTATGAGATTGTTGCGTTTGACAAAAACAAGGAGACTCTCGCCCTCGCCACCCAGGAATCCATCATCGACGTAGCAGCAACTACAATTGATGACAATTTTCATCACTGTGACTATATATTCCTGTGCGCTCCTGTCGCATACAACACTGCCTATCTGAAGCAGCTTACCGATTACCTTCATGATGACTGTATTCTTACAGACGTCGGAAGTGTAAAGACAAACATTCATAATGAAGTAACCGCACTGGGGATCGAGCAGTATTTCATCGGCGGTCATCCCATGGCAGGCTCAGAAAAAAGCGGATACAGCAATTCCAAGGCAATGCTGATTGAGAATGCATATTATATTCTGACACCAACGGCATCTGTCCCACAGGAAAAGATCAGCAGATACGAAAAATTTGTCGAAAATCTCAAAGCTCTTCCGCTCATACTGGATTATCAGCAGCATGACTATGTCACCGGAACGATCAGTCACCTTCCTCACATCATTGCTTCTGCTCTGGTCAATTTCGTTCGAAATACAGACACCAGAGATGAATTGATGAAGAATCTGGCTGCAGGAGGATTCAAAGATATCACAAGAATCGCTTCCTCATCTCCGATCATGTGGCAGAATATCTGTCTGAAAAACAAAGACAACATCTCTAAGATTCTGGGGGAATACATTCAGTCTCTGACAAACTTTAAAGAGGTGATCGACAGCGAAGATGCCCAGGAATTGTACAACCTGTTTTCTTCCTCGCAGAATTACCGCAATTCCATTCCCGGTTCTTCTGCAGGACCGATCAAAAAAGCATTTGCCGTATACTGTGATATCATTGATGAAGCCGGCGGAATTGCTGCGATTGCAACTATTCTTGCCTCCAATAATATTAATATCAAGAACATAGGAATTGTTCACAACAGAGAATTTGAAGAAGGGGTTCTGCGAATTGAATTCTACGATGAAGCTTCTTCCAGAAAAGCCGTAGAGTTACTGCAGAAATTCAGGTATATTGTATATGAGCGTTAGAACAATCTTCCCTGCAAAGGGATTAAAAGGAGAAATTACGATTCCGGGAGATAAGTCCATCTCCCACCGGTCTGTGATGCTCGGCTCCATCGCATATGGAACCACAGAGATCACACATTTTCTGGAAGGCGCCGACTGCCTATCTACGATCGACTGCTTCCGCAGGATGGGTGTCGAGATTGAAAAAAAGCCCGGGAGAATTCTGGTACGTGGAAAAGGACTTCGTGGGCTTCTTGCTCCTACAGATACTCTGAACGTCGGAAACAGCGGAACCACCACACGGCTTATGGCAGGCATTCTGGCCGGACAGAATTTCTCTTCGGTCATGTCCGGAGATGCTTCTTTAAATTCCCGGCCCATGAAACGTATTATGACACCGTTAAACCGTATGGGCGCACATATTACCAGCATCCATGATAATGGCTGTGCACCGCTGAAAGTGGAACCCGGAGTCCTTCATGGAATTCATTATCAGTCTCCGGTCGCATCGGCACAGGTAAAGTCTGCCGTTCTTCTCGCAGGTCTCTATGCTGATGGTGAAACTTCGGTGACAGAACCTGCTTTATCCAGAAACCATACAGAACTGATGCTTCAGAGCTTTGGCGCGGACGTTACCTCTGTAATGCACACAGACGGAAGCGCTACCGCCATCGTTAAACCCTGTAAAGAACTCTACGGCCAGCAGATCTGTGTTCCCGGCGATATCTCATCGGCAGCCTACTTTATCGCCGCTGCACTTCTGGTTCCCGGATCCGAATTACTGATCAAAAACGTAGGAACCAACTTTACACGTGCAGGCTTTCTGGAAGTATGTAAATCCATGGGCGCGGATATCACCCTGCTGAATCAGTCTTTTGAAGGCGGAGAAGGACGTGCTGATATTCTCGTCAGATCCGGAGATCTGAAAGGAACCGTCATAGAAGGAGATCTGATTCCTGCTCTGATCGATGAGATTCCAATTATCGCTGTCATGGCTGCGCACGCTGATGGCACTACTGTCATCAAAGATGCTGCCGAGCTGAAAGTAAAAGAAACCAATCGTATCGATACCGTCACCGGCAATCTGAAGGCCATGGGCGGAAGGATCGCACCGACAGATGATGGAATGATCATAGAAGGTGGACCCCCTCTTACCGGCACCCATATACAGAGCTATCTGGATCACCGGATCGCCATGGCATTTGCCATCGCCGGACTGACCGCACAGGGAGAGACTGTGATTGAAGACAGTCAGTGTGTAGATGTATCCTATCCTGAATTCTTTGCCACTCTGGAAAAATGCCGGAATTAGATATTTTCGATGTTGTCCTATGGGCGTATCAGAAAAAAGAGAGCAATTCCCCCCAATGGGAATGTGGTTTTTGTTAAAATCAAGAAGATAATTGGGCATTGTAATAAGATTATTTATTGATCGCCCAATTATGTCGATAAAAGATGGAAATATTTCAAATGATAGCGGAAAAAGAGGAGACAAATAGAAAGAAATATTATATATGCCCATCACAATCTATCATGTGATAAAGCGAGGGATTCTTCCTCTGTGGAAGAATCCCTCTTTCTATGGATCGAATTCTTTATGGTTCCTTTTTACAGTCCTAATAATATGTCACCTGTACGTTCTTTCCCAGATGCTCTGCACATTCCTTCAGTTGCTCCACCAGGTTCATTCTCACGCTCAGGTCAAACGGCAGACTAGAATTCTGATGCGCCATATTCATTGCTTTTCCAACAAACAGATGCAGCTCCGTACACTCCTCAATGATCATTTTTGCCAGTCTGGAAGCTCCGTTCTCCGCATCCAGTTCATCAAAAAATGCCTCATCAAATTCGTCATGCTCATACCTTTTCAGAAGTCCCAGCGTCTTTCCAAGTGTCAGTACTCCCTCCGTTACCAGATCCAGTCCCTCGATCGTTGCTGTCGGCGGAACATTCGGATCCGCATAGTTCAGCGATGTCACAATCTCTTTTTTCAATACCCTTGCCGTAATATTGGCACTGGTTCCTCCACAGACGACCTTCTTCCCTTCCTGTTTCATAAATTCACGTACCACACGCTCGTCATCTTCCTTGTGTGTCGGCGGACCCGTAAATATGTTGATGATCTGGCGTTCTATCACTCTTGCCACAGCTACCGTTGTATCATCTCCGGGCTTCTGTCCATACAGATCATCACATGCCTGGCTTAACATCGCTGCCAGACGGGACGCAGACAATGTTTCCCTGGTACATTTCAATGTATACTCTGCCATACTTTCCCATGTCCAGCCAAAGTTCAGAAGCTCTCCGACTCCGGCATAGATCACACCGTCACTCATGAGTACAAAGCAGTCTTTCAATCGCACCTGAAAGCGGTATTCCCGGATATTTTTTCCTTCGATCATCCTTTCTCTGTAAGGATAATCCACAATCTGCCGATCCCTTACAAACACACATTTCGGATTGTCAAATTCCACCAGATAAGCATCTCCGTTATGAAAGATCTGAAGAATGCTGAATGTCGCATATGCAACTTCTCTTACCTTACACACCGGAAGTGTTTTTGCGATCGTCTCTACGCAGGCATCGATAGACGCTCCCTCCAGAAACATCGTTCCCAGGATCTTTGAGGTAAGCGTCGCCAGAATATTGGCTTTTACTCCACTTCCCATACCATCTGCAAGAATAATAATATCCGAATCTTCCGTCTTAAGCACTTCTACCTTGTCACCACACAGCTCTTCGTGATGCTTATTCAGGCTTTTCCATGATATATCAACACTTACACTCATATTACTCTTCCTCTTCAAACAGAATGGAATCCCGAAGCTTGGATAACGTCACTTTCGTCTCTGCAGTCGTCTCTCCGAGCAGTCCTGCAATCTCCTGTGCGACCATCATCTGCTTGTCAATGACCTTCTGTGCCATCTCCACAGTTTCCATCTTCAGATTATAATGCTGTTCCTTTGCCTTTTCTTCTTTTGAAATGTCCTGATAAGTAACCAGCACAGATTCCTGCGCTTCGATATATACAATCGTTTCCACCACCACGAGATTCACCGATTCCAGACTGCTCTTTCTGCGAAGAACATTCTGTCCGGTCCGAAGAACTTCTTCAATATCCGTCACATCCACAAACTCAAAGATATATCTCTCCAACGCTTCTTCTCTGGATACTCCCAGCATCTCCTGTGCTTTTTTATTACACTCCCGGATCCGGAGTTCTTTATCAACGATCAGAATCATGTTCGGTGTTACATCCATCACAACATTGGACATGGACTCTGCCTGCGCCACAGCATAAGGGAGACACATTCCGATCTCTGCCTTTTTCTGATAGACCGCCGTCGCTTTGGCGCGACACGTCGGATAACCACAGGCACCACAGTTCAGTTCATCACTCTTCGTATATTTTCCCATTGCATGAAGCACTTCTGTCATCTGAGCTTCTGTAGGTATATCGTCCTGAACCCGCCTGTCACGGAACACTTTCAGCAGGTTCACATTGCTTCCATCAATTTCTTCTGCTTCTTCTCTGTGAATCACCTGATCCTCCACATCCATCTTTGCACGAACCACAGACTGCTGCCATTTATCGGAGGCAGGTCCCTTGATGCAGCCTCCCTCGCAGACATTTACCTCAAAGAAGCAATTATGGATATCTCCTTTTTTCAATTCATCAAACAGCTCCATGCATGCCTTCAGTCCGTCAATATGTATCTTATAATAATTATCTTCAACAGAACTTGCCTTTACAGACTGAATGATACCACCGCTGACAGGATAGAGCTGGTTCACCTTCGGGCACGGATTCGCAAGCGGAAGATCCTCACACTTGTGAATGTCAATTCCCACATCCTTCCACCATTTCACGATCTCATGGAATGTCAGGATCGCATCGATGGCACCATTGACTCTTTCATCTCCGATCGCCTCCTCTTTTTTAGCGATACATGGCCCCAGAAATACGACCTTTACATCATCTCCGTAGATGTTCCGTATCAGACGTCCGTGCGCGATCATCGGAGAGACAACCGGCGCCATCATCGACACCAGTTCCGGATAATATTTTTCGATCAGATCGTTGACACTCGGACAGCAGGTCGTAATAATATTGTCCATCTGTCCTTCCTTCAGAAGTTTCCAGTATTCTTTTGTGACGAGTGCTGCGCCTTCCGCCGTTTCACGCACTTCATAGAATCCCAGCTTCTTCAGTGCATCTATGACCTGCCCCGGTTTATCATATTCCAGCACACCAAGATAAGACGGAGCCAGCGATATGATCACTTTCATTCCCTGACTCAGATATCCCTTTACTCTGTCCATATCACTGTTAAATGTCTTTGCATTCTGCGGACAGACTTCCAGACAATGTCCACAGTTAATACAGTGATTTTTCATGATATGCGCCTGTTCATTCTGTACGGATATCGCCTTCACATCACAATGGCGGACACATTTATAACAATGTTTACAGCTTGCATCCCTGAAATCAATTACCCGCATTTTGTGCCTCCTTTAATATCACCTCGTGGAAAAAGTCCTCCGCATCTTCCGGCTTCACATGATAGATCTGCTCCCCGATCCTGATGCTGACTCCCTTCGAACAGGCGCCCATACAAAATGATCCGCTCAGTTCTATCTCTACTTCTTTTTCATGTTCCTTTGTAAGCTTCATAAGTGTTTCAATCACCTGTTTTGATCCCCGCACATGACAGGAGCTTCCAATACATATCTGTACTTTCATAAATACCTCCACAATTCTCAGGCAAGACTTTCTGTATTAATTATAGGTGGAAATGAAATGTTTTACAATATCTCAAAAATAGAAAAAGAGATTTGGCACCATATCATAGTGCCAAATCTCTCTAAATGACTATATGAAACTATTAATTGATCGTTCTCTTTACATATGATGTATGTAATGTTTCATGTGCCTTGTGGCTTCCCGGCTCGCCAAGGTATTCTTCGTAAAGCTTCTTGATTGCCGGATTCTCATGTGACTTACGGATTGATTTTGCTGCATCATTCTTGTACAATACACCTGCACGGATTCCTCTTACATCCGTAAAGTTACGAACATCTCCGGATACCTGTGGCTGTCCGCCTCCGTTTACACAACCGCCCGGACATCCCATGATCTCAATAAACTGGTAATCTGCCTCACCGGCTTTTACCTTATTCAGCAGTGTTCTTGCGTTTCCAAGTCCGGATGCCACTGCAACCTTGATATCCATTCCGGCAACATTATAGGATGCTTCCTTGATTCCCTGTGTTCCACGAACATCTACGAAGTCAAGGTTGCCAAGTTCTTCCCCGGTCAGTACTTCAACCGCAGTACGAAGTGCTGCTTCCATAACTCCGCCGGTTGCTCCGAAGATAACGCCTGCTCCGGTAGACTCGCCCATCGGATCATCAAATCCTTCATCCGGAAGTCTTGTAAAGTCGATACCACAGCGTTTGATCAATCTTGCAAGCTCACGTGTTGTAATTGCGATGTCTACATCCGGAACACCTGCTGCATTCTGATCATCTCTTCCGATCTCGAACTTCTTGGCCGTACATGGCATTACACTGACAGATACGATCTTCTTCGGATCAATACCCTCTTTCTCTGCAAAATAAGTCTTCAGCATAGCACCAAACATCTGCTGTGGAGACTTGCAGGTTGACAGATGCTCTGTCATATCCGGGAAATAGTGTTCACAGTACTTGATCCATCCAGGTGAACAGGAGGTGATCATCGGAAGTACTCCACCATTCTTTACCCTGTCAAGAAGCTCTGTTGCTTCTTCCATGATTGTAAGGTCAGCAGCCCAGTCTGTGTCGAATACCTTATCAAATCCGATTCTTCGAAGTGCAGCTGCCATCTTGCCTTCTACATCTGTTCCCATCGGATAACCAAATTCCTCACCAAGTCCTGCACGTACAGAAGGTGCGGTCTGAACCACCACATATTTGTCCGGATCTGCAATTGCATCCAGAATCTTCTGTGTATAATCCTTCTCATATAATGCTCCGGTCGGACAGACAGCGATACACTGACCGCAGGATACACAGCTTGTCTCACCAAGGCCCATTCCGAACGCAGAGCCGATCATCGTATCAAATCCACGATTGTTTGCTCCGATTACACCGATTCCCTGTACCTTTTCACAGACAGCTACACAGCGACGGCAAAGAATACATTTATTATTGTCACGAATCATATGTGCTGCAGAATCATCCAGCTCATAATGATTGGTTGCTCCCTGATAATAATTCTCATCGTCTACTCCATACTCGCGGCAAAGCTGCTGCAGTTCACAGTTTCCACTGCGTACACAGGAAAGACATTTTTTATCATGATTTGACAAAAGCAGCTGCAGTGTTTTCTTTCTGGACTCGATCAACTTCGGTGTATTGGTATATACTTCCATTCCTTCATTGATCGGATGTACACAGGCAGCCACAAGATTTCTGGCTCCTTTTACTTCTACCACACACATACGGCAGGCACCGATCTCATTGATCTCTTTCAGATAACACAGTGTCGGTATCTTGATTCCTGCAATATGCGCTGCTTCAAGGATAGTAGAACCTGCAGGAGCCGATACATCAAGGCCATTAATTTTAAGATTAATATTTTCCATATTCTCCATCCTCCATTACTCTTTATAAATAGCACCAAAACGACATTTTTCCATACAAGCTCCACACTTCACGCACTTATCCGGATTGATCACATGCGGCTCTTTTACCTTACCGATAATTGCATCATTCGGACAGGTTCTTGCACACAATGTACATCCTTTACACTTATCTGCATCGATCTTGTAAGAAAGAAGTGCCTTACATACGCCGGCCGGACATTTCTTATCTACGATGTGAGCTATGTATTCATCTCTGAAATAGCGCATCGTTGAAAGTACCGGGTTCGGAGCCGTCTGTCCCAGTGCACACAAAGAGTTGGATTTCAGATGTGCTGCCAGTTCCTCCAGTTTGTCCAGATCTTCCATGGTTCCCTGACCATTTGTGATCTTTTCAAGAATCTCCAGCATACGTCTGGTACCAATACGACATGGTGCACACTTTCCACAGGATTCATCAACGGTGAATTCCAGGAAGAACTTGGCAATATCAACCATACAGGTATCTTCATCCATAACGATCAGACCACCGGAACCCATCATAGAACCGATTGCGATCAGGTTATCATAGTCGATCGGAACGTCAAAATGTTCTGCAGGAATACATCCACCGGATGGTCCACCGGTCTGCGCAGCCTTGAACTTCTTTCCATTCGGAATACCGCCACCAATCTCCTCTACGATCTCACGGAGTGTAGTTCCCATTGGAATCTCTACCAGACCTGTATTCTTAACTTTTCCTCCAAGGGCAAATACCTTTGTTCCTTTTGACTTCTCTGTTCCCATGGATGCAAACCACTCTGCTCCATTTAAGATGATCTGCGGAATATTTGCCAGTGTCTCTACGTTATTCAGAATCGTCGGTTTCTGGAACAGACCCTTTAATGCAGGGAACGGCGGACGCGGACGCGGCTCTCCTCTGTTTCCTTCTATCGAAGTCATAAGAGCTGTCTCTTCACCACATACGAATGCTCCAGCACCAAGGCGGAGTTCAATATCAAAATCAAATCCTGTATCAAATATATTTTTGCCTAACAGACCATATTCTCTTGCCTGTTTAATTGCAATATTCAGACGTTCTACCGCGATCGGATACTCTGCACGCACATAGATATATCCCTGTGATGCTCCGATTGCATATCCGGCGATTGCCATCGCTTCCAGAACAACATGAGGATCGCCTTCCAGTACGGAACGATCCATGAATGCTCCCGGGTCACCTTCATCTGCATTACAGCAGACATATTTCTGATCCGCGTCATTCGCTGCCGCAAACTTCCATTTCAAACCGGTCGGGAATCCCGCACCACCACGTCCTCGAAGTCCGCTGTCCAGAATCACCTGGATTACTTCTTCCGGTTTCATCGTTGTCAATACGGTACCAAGTGCTTCATATCCGCGAGTACCGATATATTCTTCAATATTTTCCGGATTGATTACACCACAGTTTCGAAGCGCAACTCTGTGCTGCTTTTTATAAAACTGCGTTTCCTGAAGAGGAAGCACTTCTTCTGACTTGACTGTCTCATCATACAGAAGACGTTTTACAACCCTTCCTTTTAACAGATGCTCTGACACGATCTCCGGAATGTCTTCTTCCTTAACCATTGCATAAAAAGCACCTTCCGGATACACGATCATAATCGGACCTAACGCACATAATCCGAAACATCCTGTCTTTACGACACCAACTTCATTCTCTAATCCGTTTTTCTTAATCTCTTCTTCTAATCTTTCTCTGATCTTCTGGCTGCCTGAGGAAGTACATCCTGTTCCACCACATACCAAAACGTGCGAACGATACATAGACCTATACCTCCTTTACTTATAATTGCTGAGCTCCTAATGTATACTTAGTAACTACCTGTCCTTTTTTCAGATGTAATTCAAATACTTCCATCGCTTTTTCCGGGTTCATCTTTACATATGTAACTTTTTCTTTTCCCGGTTCCAGTACTTCCACGATCGGCTCATACTGGCACAGTCCGATACATCCGGTCGGAGTTACACTGATCTTATCTGTCAGGTATTCCTTCTGTACAGCTTCGGAAAGAGCTGTAAGTACCGGTCTTGCACCGCTTGCAATTCCACATGTTGCCATACCGACAACTACACGGGTCTGTGTCTCATTCTCAGAACGGACACCTACCTTTCCCTGATTTCTTTCTCTTATTGCTCTCAATTCTTCCAGAGATTTCATATTATTCCTCCCATATCGTCATGTTGTCATAATGTCCTGCCGTCATCCACCTCAGCCTTGTTGGCATCCAGATAGTCTCTGATAAACCCGGATACCTCAGCATTCTGGAATGACAGACCGTCTAATATGTGCTTTATTTCTTTGGTAT
The DNA here is from genome assembly GCF_039832105.1 of Dorea sp. YH-dor226. Classification (NCBI taxonomy): domain Bacteria; kingdom Bacillati; phylum Bacillota; class Clostridia; order Lachnospirales; family Lachnospiraceae; genus Dorea; species Dorea sp. YH-dor226. The sequence goes on from NZ_JBDOHS010000020.1 coordinate 19,924, forward strand.
CAAGCACATATTCTTTCCCGTCATATGCATATCTGTAATGAAAGTCAATTGATTCATTGAATACTACCAGTGTATAAATCGTTGAATTGATATCCCCCAACGGCATTCTGTCTATATGCGACAGCCCGAACACTGCTTTTACACAGGTTCCTTCATTTACACGGGACTGAATCGTAAAGCTTCCCCCTGTACTCTCTGCCGCCTGCTTAAAAAACGGAATGCCCAGTCCTACTTTCCTTGTGGTTCTCGTAGTAAAAAAAGGATCCGTCACTTTCTGAAGCTGTTCTTCATTCATTCCACATCCATTATCTCTTATCAATACTTCCAATATATCTTTTTCGGTATCAGCAGCTATGCTGATCTCGATCTCACTTGCTCCCGCCCGTATGGAATTTTCCGTAACATCCAGTATATTCAATGCAATTTCCGTCATCATAACTATTCATATTTGGCCAGAATATCATCAATATCATCTACCGTGAGCCGGCCGTATACCTCATCATTGACCATCATGACCGGTGCAAGTCCGCAGGCTCCTACACAGCGGCATGCATCCAGAGAAAACTTACCGTCCGGAGTACACTCTCCTCCGACGATTCCCAGTTTTTCCATCAGTTTATTATAGATATCCCCGGAACCTTTTACATAACAGGCTGTACCAAGACAGACTGAGATGCGATAACGTCCCTTTGGATTCAGATTAAACTGTGAATAGAATGTTGCAACTCCATAAATCTTCTCTAACGGAATTCCTGTCTCGTCAGAAATGATCTTCTGAACCTCAATAGGCAGATATCCGTAAATATCCTGCGCCCTCTGCATAATAGGCATCAGAGAACCTTTTTCATCTTTCAGTTCGTGAATCATCTCTAACAGTTCTTTCTTCTGCTCTTCTGTTCCATTGAATTGAACTGTAGATTTTTTAGAAAGCATTATTTTTTACCTCCCTTTTTTCTTCATTTAGGTGTTGTTAACAAAAACAAGTTCCATTTCTCTTAATTCTAGCATACAGATTTTTAAAAATCTATATCAAATTGCGTTAATTTTCTGACATCTTTGTTTGTTATTTCACTATCCAATATGTTAAAAAAATTTCATTCTAAAGCAAAAGTTTTTGTTCATTTTGTACAATTTTATAATTGCATTCACAATTCTTCAATGTTATACTAAGAAAAATAAATCTGTCCACCCGGGAGGTATTTATGACTATAGAAAGAATTAAAAATTTGTTAGATGCAGATGTTCTCTTTGGCGAGGATCATCTGGACAAAGAAGTAAATTATGCTTTTTCTTCAGATCTGATGAGCGATGTACTGGCCTATGCCGATGATCATCCGGCGCTGATCACCGGGCTTTGTAATCCTCAGGTCGTACGCACTGCGGAAATGCTTGATATCATATGTATCATATTTGTAAGGAACAAGGTTCCGGATCAGAAGATTCTTGATCTCGCGGCAGACAAGAACATCGTAATACTCCGCACTGCTCACGGTATGTTCACATCATGCGGCATACTTTACAGCAACGGATTACCCGGAGGTATATAACTTCATGAGTGATAAACTTATATTCAACTATCAAATATCCGGTGATGACTTTACACGTGCCGGGGAAGCCAGCAGTGATGTAAAGAACAAGCTGAAGATCATGGGCATTGACAACAATGTCATTCGGAAAGTCGCAATCGCAATGTATGAAGGTGAGATCAACATGGTCATACACGCCAATGGCGGTAATATCACTGTGGAAATCGGTCCGGATAATATCCGTATGATTCTGGCTGATACGGGTCCCGGAATTGCCGATATCGACAAGGCAATGGAACAGGGCTATTCAACCGCACCGGAGGAAGTACGCGCTCTCGGCTTTGGCGCCGGAATGGGGCTTCCGAACATGAAAAAATATTCAGATTATATGGATATTGACACAACCATAGGCGTTGGAACTACCGTCACTATGGACGTTCATTTTTAAACGGCAGGAGGAAAACCTTTTGGATAAATTCATTAATTCTGTACAACTTGATAAAAAAGCCTGCACCGGATGCATCAACTGTATCAAATACTGCCCTACCCAGGCGATTCGGGTACAGAATGGAAAGGCAAAGATTAATCCGAAATTCTGTATCGACTGCGGACGCTGTCTCAGATACTGCCCGCATCACGCAAAAGTAGCCATCTATGATTCTGTTGATGAGATTAAAAATTATAAATATACGGTTGCATTACCGGCACCTTCTTTATATACACAATTTAACAATCTGAAGAATGTGGACATTGTACTGAACGCATTGATTTCCATGGGGTTTGATGATGTCTTTGAAGTCAGTGCGGCAGCTGAACTTGTTTCAGAAGCTTCACATGCATATATTCAGGAGCATATTGACGAAGCCCCCTTTATCAGTACCGCATGTCCTACCATCCTGCGACTCATCCGTGTAAAATTTCCGACACTGATTCCGCGTCTACTTCCATTAAAAGCACCCGTCGAAGTGGCTGCAGAGATCGCACGGAAAAGAGCAATAGAACAGACAGGACTTCCTTCTGAAGACATTGGTATCTTTTTTATATCACCATGCCCTTCCAAGGTGACTTACGTCAAATCTCCTCTTGGAATTGAAAAAAGTGAGATTGACAAAGTGCTGGCGATCAAAGAAGTATACCCTATCCTTCTGGAACATATGACACACGATGAATCTACACTGAAGCCATTGGCAGCTTCCGGTCGGATTGGAATCGGATGGGGCAATGCAGGCGGAGAATGTAATGGACTTCTCACAGATAATCACCTTGCATGTGATGGTATTATGAGCGCTCTCAGGGTACTGAGTGATCTGGAAGATGAAAAGTTCCACGGGCTGAAATTCGTAGAGCTGAATGCCTGTAACGGCGGCTGTGTAGGAGGTCCTCTGACCGTCGAAAATCCATATATTGCAACTGCAAAATATAAAAAACTACAGAGAAACCTTCCTGTCTCAAGATCTCATCTTAAGGATTACAATAATGTAGACTATCAGTGGTCCACCTACGTAGAATATGAACCCGTCTTTCGGCTTGGCACCTCTTTCAGGGAAAGTTTTGAAATGATGGGAGCCATAGAAGAACTGACAGAACAACTTCCCGGTCTGGACTGCGGATCCTGCGGTGCACCATCGTGCAGAGCACTGGCAGAAGATATTGTCCGCGGCAAGGCAACCAAAAATGACTGTATCTATTCTTTCCATGAATATATCAGCACCCTGTCCAAAGACATCTCCGATCTGATGGCATCTCTGGAACAGGAGCAGGATGCAGACATCAGAGCAGAGTCTGCTCAGACACTGAAAAAATACATCCAGACGCTGACTGCTGAAATTGAAAAAAAGGAGCAATAATTATGATAACTGTTCAAACGCTGACTGATTCCGGAATCTTCACACTGAAAACCCCCGGTGATCCTTCCCGGTCCATTGAAAAAGTATTCTGTTGCGACCTGCTCAGCATCGCCATGAGCAAGGCCCCGGAAAACGGAGCCTGGGTGACTGTTATGGGAAATAAGAATACCATTGCAGTTGCTTCTCTGACAGATATATCATGCATTATTCTTGCAGAAGGAATCCAGTTCTCGCAGGAAGATCTGAACTGTGCTGAAAATGAAGGCATTGCAGTCTTTTCCACCTCACTTCCGATCTTTGAGGCTGCACTGAAAGTACAGGAGATCCTGTCATGATTCCGTTATATTATGATCTTCACCTTCATTCCTGTCTGTCTCCCTGCGGAGATGACGACATGACTCCGGCAAACATCGTGGGCATGGCCGCGGTCAAAGGACTGGATGTGATTGCGCTGACAGATCATAATTCCTGTAAAAACTGCCCTGCTGCCATGAAACATGGAGAGGAATACGGGGTGACTGTCATTCCGGGCATGGAACTGACCACGTCGGAAGAAGTTCATGTTGTATGCCTGTTTCCAGAGTTGAAAAATGCAATGGATTTTGACGAATATGTCTATGAACGTATCCTTCCGATCAAAAATAAAAAAAATATCTTTGGCGAACAACAGATTATGGATGAATCTGATCAGGTTACCGAAATTGAAGAACGACTTTTGATCAGTGCTACATCCATCTCATTTGATGAAGTTTTTGACCTGGTGAATTCTTATCAGGGGATTGCATATCCTGCACATATCGACAAGTCTACAACCAGTCTGTTATCTAATCTGGGATTCGTTCCGCCTGACAGTTCCTTTACCTGTGCAGAGATCACAACCTATGATCACCTTCACCGCATACAAAAAGAGCATCCCTACTTTTTACGCTGCAGCATGATCAGCTGCTCGGATGCTCATTATCTTCCGGATATCCATGAGCCGCATTATCAGCTCTATGTCAAGTCCCGGAAGATTCCTCATATTCTGGAAAGTCTTTCCCGCCATCCGCACACATAAAGATTCCCTGTGATATGGCGGGAATTTCTGACAGATGATTTATTCACGGAACCGATATCCAACTCCGATCTCCGTCAGAATATATTCTGGATTTGCAGGATCTTCTTCAATTTTTCTTCTGAGTGTTGCCATAAAAACTCTCAGATTTCCGGCATCAATATCTTCCGCATACCCCCAGATTTCTTTAATAATATAATTATGAGTCAGTACCTTGCCCCGATTTGCGATCAGCAGAAGAAGGATCTTATACTCTATCGGCGTCAGATGCACTTCCCGATCCGCAACCTCTACAATTCTTTTTTCATAGTCTACCGTCAGCTTTCCGGTATGAAAAGCAGTCTGTATCTCCTCTGTCCGCGCACGGTTCAGTTTTCGGAGACCCACGCGGATTCTCGCCATTAACTCTCCCATATGAAACGGCTTGGTGACGTAATCATCTGCTCCCGCATCCAGAACCTGAATCTTCTCCTGTTCCTCCTGTCTTGCAGAGACAACAATGACCGGAATATCCGATATTCCTCTGATACTCTGAATAACCTCCATTCCATCGCCGTCAGGCAATCCCAGATCCAGGATTACCAGATCCGGCTGATTTGCATAAAACAGGCTGATTGCTTCTTCCACTGTTCTGGCAGTATAAAAACCATAATCTTCCTTTTTTAATGCCATCGATATAAAGTTCACAATATACTTGTCATCTTCCACAATTAATATCTTTTTCTTTTCCATCTTCTTCTGCCTGCTTTGCCGGGAGCCAGAATACAAATCTGGCGCCTCCGTTTTCCCGGTTTTCCTCCCATATTTCTCCGCCATGTGCAGTTACCACTGCCTTACAGATTGCAAGACCGAGCCCGATTCCGCGCTTTTGATCCGTGCTTTTATCTGATGTCGATACAAATTCATCAAATATTCTGTCCTGTAACGACTCCGGCACTCCCTCTCCGTCATCTTCAATGATAAAATATACACGAAGATTTCTGTATTTTACCTTTAACGTTATCTCTCCGTCTTCCTGCGTATGCTTGACCGCATTGTCCAGAATGTTAATAATCACCTGCGCGATCATCTTTCCATCCATCTCCGCAACGATTACTTCATCGGGTAATGACACTCTGTAATGACGCCTGTCTTTTAACCCTATCACATGACCGGAAGCCTCGTTAATCACGTCATCCACCACTTCCGGGCTTTTGTGAATATACGTCTGACCGCTCTCAATCTTTGTCATGCTCAAAATGTTTTCCATCATCTTCATAAGCCACATGGACTGCTCCATAACATCACGGATCAGTTGCCTGGACACCTCATTCTCCACATGTTCTGAATCCAGGAGAATGGCGCAGTCTCCCATAATCCCTGTGAGTGGTGTCCGGAAATCATGCGATATACTTCGAAGCATGCTGCTCTTCATGTGTTCCCGCTCTACTTCAACCTTAATCTGCTCCTGCTGTGTGTAGATCAACTCCCGATCCAGCGCAATTCCAATCTGATTGGCAGCCGTCTTCACGATCAACTCCTGTTCGACACTTAATCCCTGGTTGTGATTCAATATTTTCATGATACCGATCTGTTTGACAATTCCTATGATCGGAAACATCAGATAATCCTTAGACGTATATTCATTGCCCGTTCCTGAGATGACCGTATCATCCTGAAGTTCAACCACACATTCAAACCCCGTATACTCGTAGATACAATGAATTCCAAGCTGAATAATATTCTCTTTTCCGGTTACATTGATAAACTGCTCCGACATTTCATACAGCCGGGTCGCAGTCTCTTCATTTTTCTTTGATATAATCAGCTGTTTTTGAAAACGGACTGCAAGACTGGAAGAAATCAGTGATGCAATCACAAAAAATACCATCAGCGTCATATCATTCGGATTCATAATGGCAAATGTATGAACCGGCACCGTAAAGAGGTAATTAAAAGTCAAAACACTGATTGCCGCACCAATCAGGCCATATTCGTATCCTCTGGTACAGGTACTGATCATCAGCACTCCCACCATAAATACCATCAGGATATTTTCTTTCTCTACCCCAAGGTAGTTCAACAAAAGACATACGACATCTGCAAGAAACAGAATCACTGTCATCCGTATGATATAGATTAATTTTCGGTTTGATTTTAATTTTTCTAACATAAATATCTTCTCTTATCTGCTGTTCCCCAGCATTTTATCCACATCTCTCTTCAGACCAATCACCATAAGGTGATCCTCCGCTTTCATAACATAATCGGCTCGCGGAAGCAGCTGAAGATGTTCGTCCACTTTAATCCCAAGTACACTGACATGGTATCTGGACCGGATATCCATATCCCGGATACTTCTTCCAACCCAGCTTCTCATCGGCGATATCTCGAAGATCGAGTATCCGTCTGCCAGTTCAATGTAGTCGAACACGTTATTGGTACTGTGTTTTACTGCCAGACGTTCTGCCACATCTTTATCCGGATAGATGACTTCGTCTGCTCCGTTTCTCAACAGAAACTTTGCATGAATATCCCGGTTTGCTTTACTAACCACATATCTTGCTCCCAGATCCTTCACAAGACTTGTGATTTCTAGACTGCTCTGGAAATTCGACCCGATGCACACAAAGCAGACATCAAAGTTTCCTACCCCCAGACTCCGCAAAACCTCTTCATTGGTGCAGTCCCCGATCTTTGCATTGGTAGCGATCGGAAGCAGATCTTCTACCTTTTCCTCCGCCTTATCTACAATCATCACTTCATTTCCAAGACGAATCATATTTTCACACAGATGATGTCCCAGTCTTCCAAGTCCAATAATCAATATTGATTTCATATCTTCCTCTCCCACACTTTCGTTATCCTATTGTAATTGCTTCCACCGGTTCTTTCAAGGGTGACTTTGCTCTGTGTCCTCTGAGAGACAGTGCAAACGTCAATCCTCCGACCCGCCCGCAATACATCAGAAATATAATCACCCATTTTGAAATCCCGGTGAGTCCTCTGGTCATTCCCGTGGACATTCCCACCGTACCGATTGCAGATACGACTTCAAACACAATGTCCATCACCGGTTCCTGCTGAATCGCAGTCAATATCATAACTGCAGCAACGATCAGAAACAGATTGGTACACATAACGGTACTTGCCTTCCGAATTGAGCCCTCATCCAGTCTTCTTCCAAATATATGGCAGGAATCTTCATTTTTCAGATTGGCACTGACGTATACAAGAAGTACCACAAACGTTGTCGTCTTAATTCCTCCTGAAGTAGAGCCCGGACTTCCTCCGATAAACATCAGAAGAATCGTAACAATCTTACTGCTGTCTGAAAGTGCGGCAGTATCTACGGTATTAAATCCTGCCGTTCTTGCAGTCACGGACCCGAACAGGGAACAGAATATCTTCTCCGATCCGGACATGCCGGCAAGCGTCCGGTCTGCTTCAAACAGATACAGAAGAATCGCACCGGATACGATCAGTATCGCCGTCGTCGTAAGTACAATCTTAGTATGAAGACGATATCTGGTAACATGGAACTTATGGATCGCAACATCATTCCAGACAAAAAACCCGATTCCGCCAATAATGATCAGGAACATGATCACAATATTGATTACCGGATCTCCGTCATACCATGTAAAAGAACTGTAGGCTTCCCTTGTTCCCATCAGGTCAAATCCTGCATTACAGAAAGCAGATATGGAATGAAAGATTCCGTAATAAATCCCTCTGACCCAACCAAAATCTTTCTGAAACCTAAGTGCAAGAATGACAGCACCCGTTCCTTCAAATACCAGCGTTCCCTGCATGATTTTTTTTGCGAGACGTACAATTCCGCCAATCTGCTGAATATTGACACTCTCCTGCAGTGTTCCCCGCATGACCAGCCCGATCTTGCGATGGAGAATAATCGCAAAAAACACTCCGATCGTCATAAACCCCAGTCCACCTATCTGAATCAGCAGCAATATAACACATTGTCCAAACATCGTCCATTTCTGATATGTATCTGCAATTACCAGTCCCGTCACGCAGGATGCAGAAGCAGAGGTAAATAATGCGTCAATAAAGGGAGTCACTTTACCATCTCTGCTTGCAGCCGGAAGCATCAGAAGCATCGCTCCGATCAAAATAATCAGCAGATAACCAACTACGATCATCTGTGTCTGCGTCAGTCTTCGAATCTTCATCTTCATGCCACCCCTGCCTCATTTCTCTGAAACATTCCTTCCAACTGCCGGGTAATCTCAGCATTTTCTTTCAGAATCCGAATATGAAAACGATCATACATCGCCTCGTTCAATCTGTCATTACAGATTCCATATACCTGTTCCGTATGATACATCTTCTGAATCAGTTTACAGATACAGAGATTGTCCTCGTCAGACTCTGACGCTGCAACGACCAGACAAATATTATTCCATTCTCTGCGAATACCGATCTCTTCGATCACAATCGGAAGCAATCCGTGATTTCTTACCCATTGTTCCAGAAGCTTCATCCGGCTTCCGCTTCCAAATAATAGAGCGCAGGCTTCCCCGCTCTGCGCTTCTTCATCTTTCAATTTCTGCTTTTTGTCTTCCGTAAGCCAGCCATCCAAGCGGAATGTCAGATAGTATCCATACGCTCCCGCAGCCACCATAACCAATATCAATATCATATTCGTCAACATATTATCACCTTCTTTTTCTACCTTTATCATAAAGGATTTTGTATTAAGAAGGTAATAATATTCGCGTATACGTATTAAGATTATATTTAGATGACTGTTCTTTTCGTCTTTTTCAGCTTTCCCATACGCTCTGCCATAAGCAAAAGTTCTTTCATTCTCTGATTACAGGAGCCGATCTTTACACCGGCATCCAGTATCAGTTCACATTCTTCCATCAGGGAAATGGCTTTCTGATACGCATGGTCACTGACCGGCTGAAAGGGTTCTTCCGTCACAACCTGAACTGCAAGAAGTCTGGCAAGCTGGTAATCCACATCATTCGTATACAGAATTCCCGCTGCAAACGGAATATTCTCTTTCTGAAGCCTCCGGTAGACCGGAATCCCCGTCCCGCAGGAAGATATTACAAATATCCGCGGCTTTCCTTCCGGTCTCGGCAGTTCAATACTGCCAAAACAAGGATCAAAATATCCATTATCTATCTCGTACAGATCACGGAGCAGATCTTCTTTGAATATCTCTTCCGGGGTTCCGTAATGGGATATTGCATCCCCCTTTACACAGAGAATTTTATCTGAGATCTTCTGTGCAAGATCAATCTCGTGCAGGGACATGATCACTGTAATTTTTTTCTCCTTTGCCATCCTTCTTAAGATTGCAAGAAGCTCCAGTTTATATCTTATATCCAGATAAGAAGTCGGTTCATCCAGAATCAGGACCTCCGGTTCCTGACAGATCGCGCGCGCCAGAAGTATCCTCTGACGCTGCCCGTCGCTGATCGCATCAAAGCTCAGATTCTGAAGTTCTTCTGCATGTACTGCTGCCATCGCTTCATCCACTTTTTCTTCATCTTCCGCAGTCAGTATTCCCAGCTTACCGGTATACGGATAACGACCGGTTGCAACAATATCACGACACGTCATCAGTTCCGGTTTCATCCGTTCTGTCAGAACAACTGCCATTCTGGTAGATAGTTGTCTGTATGAGAGGTCTCTGAGCTCATCCTTCTCTACATATACACTCCCGCAGATTGTCTTAAGCTGCCGGATGATACTTTTTAAGATCGTCGACTTGCCGGCCCCGTTTGGACCAATCAACGTCACGATCTCTCCTTTTTCTATTCCGATATTGATATCCCTGATCAATGGAATTCCATGATAACCGACAGTCAGATTCTGCATCTGTACATAATATTCTGCCATCTTCTACCTCTCTTTCTGCCGGTGAAGCATCATAAAGATGACAACCGGAGCACCAAAAATTGAAGTTACCGTACTGATATTCAGCTCCGTCGGAGCAAAAGCCATTCTTGCGATCAGATCACACATCATACAGAATACAGCCCCGCCGAGGAAAGTGCCGGGAATTACAATCAATGGTTTTGCTGTATGAAGTGCCTGTTTTACAAGATACGGCACTGCAATTCCCAGAAATGAGATCGGCCCCGCAAATGCTGTCACACATGCCGAAAAGACACTGGATAACAGAATCAGAGACACGCGGAACCACCGGATATTCACGCCCATACTCTGTGCATAAGCTTCTCCCAGTTGATACGCCCCGATCGGTTTCGACAATAAAAATGTCAAAATCAGCGTCACTCCTACCAGTAACGCAGCCACCTTAACATTACTCCAGTTCATTCCCGAAAAGCTGCCCTGTGACCAGCCATGCAGATTCACGATATCAGAATCATCTGCAAAGGTCACAACAAAATCCGTAATTGCAGAACAGATATAACCGATCATGATCCCCGCAACCAGAAGCGTCGCCATATGATTCAGTTTTCCGGACATCAGAAGAATGAATCCGGTAGAGATCAACGCTCCGACAAACGCTGCAAAGATCAAAGTATACGATGATATCGCACGATAATATTTCAGAAATACGATCATCGTCAGTGCCACGACCATCTTCGCTCCGGAAGAGATTCCCAGTACAAATGGTCCCGCGATCGGATTCGAAAAAAAGGTCTGAAGAAGAAACCCCGACAAGGACAGTGCCCCGCCAAGAATTGCTGCCATCAGCACTCTTGGAAGGCGGATCTTCCAGATAATATTCATTGCAACAGCATCACCCTCATGGCAGAATAATATTTTCACGATCTCCGGTAATGTAATCTGTACATTTCCAGTATTGATATTCAATACCGTAATCACGCAGAAACAGACCCCCAACACTGTAAAGACCAGAATATATCTGGATATCCTCTGTTTTTTCTTCTCCATAACCTTTTCCTCTTTTTCCCATCCGGCACATGGGCCGGCTTAATTCACATGGTACAAAAATGTCATCTGGCTTTCATCTCCATCTGTAAGCATCAGGTGAATATCTGCGATCAGATTTCCCACAATATCAGTAGCCTGATAAAGATACTTTCCAGTACACCAGACATTGCCTTCCTTCACCGCCTTAAATTCCTGAAACAGCTCATCCTTTGCAGTCAGATCTTCGATACTCTCAATCGGATTGTCGATACTGGAATTATAGATCAGATAATCTGCATCCTGTGCAACCGCATAAAATTCTTCCATCGAAAGATCAACTGCTGCGCTGTCACTCTCCTTGTTCTCCAGATCTTCGAACACATATCTTCCTCCTGCAATCTCTATCATCTTCGGGATGTAATCTTCACTCTTTCTGACTACCACTGTTCCATTTGTACTGACATAGAAAAATGCCACGGTCTTTTCTGTATTTTTGAAATCTTTCAACTGTTCTATGATCTCTGTCTGCTCAGCAAAAAATTCTTCTGCCACCGTCTCCTGATTCATCATAGCCGCATAAAGTTTCACCCATTCTGTTCTTCCGAGCGGATGAGACTCGTAGCTGGAACGGTCAATGAATACCGGAATATCAAGATCCTCTATCATTTCCTGAACCTTCGGGGTATGTAATATCATGGTAGATTCAATCGCCAGATCGCACCCCTCATCAATCAGCATCTCATAATCCGGCTCACTATACTTTCCTGCATATATGATATCCCCGGCTTCCATCGCTTCCACCGCATGTTCAATATACCATCCGGAAGCCTGTGTTCCTGACATTCGTATAGCTCCGATCGAATCGATCGCATCAAACAGTGCCATGGCAGAAGTTGCTGCCAGATAGATACAGTCCAAAGGCTGTTCCAGAACAATGATATCGCTGTCAAGCTCTTTTGGAACATCACTTTCCTCCGGCACGATCAGATACCTTCTGTCATTATGCACATCAATCAGCTTATATCCTTCACGATAGTAATACACATCAAATGCTTCCGCATAATCAAGTTCCATTGTACGCTCATATTCCAGCCCCTGAATTACAGGTACCTCTTCTTCCTGTTCCGAAGCATCTGTGCTGCCCCCTTCCCCCTGTGCGCTCTGACCGGTTGAAGTATCTTCTTTTGCCTTACAGCCGGTCAGAACACCGGCTGTCATCATAGTTACACAAAGCATAACACAGATCAATTGGTAAACTTTTTTTCTCATCATCATGTCTCTTTTCTCTTACTTCGCATCTTTGCAGGCTGCATCGAATAATTCTGCGGCCTTCTCTTCACAACCGAACAATGCACCGTAGACTTTCACCCACTCTTTCTGTGCAAGTTCTTCCTCTTCATCTGCCGAACGATCTACAAACATCGGAAGTTCCAGAATCGTATGCCTTTCGATGATGGCATCCAGAATCTCCATCTTCTCTTCCTGCTCCTCCTCGTCTTTCGGAAGCAGTTCTGATGGGAAGATACTGAGATCACATTTACACTTCAGTAAAGCTTTATAATCCGGATCATCAAAAGATCCCGCATAGACGATCTCTTCTTTACCCAGCGCTTCTGCAATCTTTTCTGACGGACAATCTGCTTTCTCATATCCAATGGCCGCAATTGTTTCCAGAAGTTCCAGATCTTCCATTGACAGAAGAGCTTCCTCGGCCGCAGCATATACATGCTCTGCAGGTTTTTCAATGACAATCATCTCTTTATCCAGACCTGCCGGAATCTCTGTATCTTCCGGTACGATCAGGTATTTCACAACATTTCCGTGATAAAGCTGTACAATTGCCTCCTGCGAAGGTGTCAGTTCTGAATCTTTCTCATCCTCTGTCGCATCTTCGGAATCTGTTTCTTCGTCCGTCTTTTTCTCGGGATCTCTTAGCGTATCCTTTGTAAGATCAATCTCCAGAAGCGTAATGCCGCCTTTATAATGATAGATTCTGAAATACTCAGCATATGCAATCTCTGTTTCAGATTCATACTCCAGCCCCAGAATCTCAGGTGCCTCGTCATCAAGCTTTTCATTGCTTCCGGCCATGCCACTTACATTCATTCCATCTGCTTTTGCCGCCTCGGCAAGATAGATAAATATTGTATATGTGATTTCATGTGCAGCAGACATGGCTGTTGTCATACCGATGATCTGATTATTCTTATTCAAAGCAACCGGAATCACAAATGTTGTGGAACCATTTCCCTTTGAGCTTGGATAGTATACATTCCCGTTTGCTTTGACATATTGATATTTATCACTTCCAAATACCAGAGTTGCATACGCTTTTCCTCCTGTAATCGTCACTTTGTTACAGGAGATACCTACTCTTCCGGTTCCGCCTGACCATGAGAACTTATCCGGAGTGTATACTCCATCCTTTAATGCAGTTTCACTGTTCACACGTCCGGTTCCTCCGCTTAAATCAGACTCATATTTTGACTCTGTATCCGGAGTACCATTGTTGGCAGATGAATTGCCGGTTCCACCTGACGGTGTGTTCCCTGACGAATTTCCTCCCGACGGATCTTCTGTCGGTGTATCATCTCCCGACGGCAGTTCCTGCTTTTCCATTCCTTCTGTCAGGAAAGTCAGCTTACGATCATACCACAGATCTTTACTGATGGAATGTGCTGCAACTTCAATCTCTGCATCCAGACCTGCTACCGGTACAATATATGTATATTTTCCTTCCGAATTTACAAGAAACGGAATCATATCCTCCGCCGGAGCATTCTCTGCTTCTTTGGCAGTTCCCATATACAGTTTGTCATATCCGGTGCCACTTAAAGTAATCACCGCGCTCATATTACCGTTCTCAACAGTAAGCAAGCAATTGATCACTTTAAACATACTCGCACTGGATTCCACATTCATCCGGTATATACCATCTTCTACAAATTTTCTGGCATTTTCTGAATGTATTGTCAAAGTACGGTCATACCATGTATCTTTGCTTACCGAATGTGCTGCAATCGCAACTGCTGTATCAAGGCTGCTGACCGGAATCTCAAACGTATATTTCCCCGTCATATCCGGTACGTAGGAAATGAGCTCGGATGCATCTGCATTTTTTGCTTCCTCAGCAGTTCCCATATAGAGCTTGTCATATCCGGTACCACTTAAAGTAATCACCGCGCGCATCTGACCCGTTCCTGCAATCAGTACACAATCTACAACTTTAAACATGGAAGAACTGGTAGTTACATCCATATGATACATACCATCTGCAAGTGCAGGTGTTCCCGGTTCCTCTTCTCCCGGTTCTTCTTCCTCACCAGACTCTTCTCCGGGATTCTCTCCCGGGGCCGGTTCTGGTTCCTGGTCTGTAATCGGAGTACTTCCCTCAGGAAGTGTAATATGGATCGTGTAATTCACCCATCGTTCCTGACTCATTGCGGTTGTCAGCGCTGCGATCGACAGATCACAGTTCAGATCCGCCGGGATCTTGAATGTATTCTTCCCATCAATCATTTCTGATGTATATTTCGTTCCATTTATCTCAACTGTTGTATACTTGTCACTGCTAAATACGATCCATGCAGTGATATTTCCTTCTTTGATCACAACCTTTTCGCAGGTGATCTGTACCTTTCCGGTGCCCCCGGTAAAAGTAAATTCTGCAGGAAGATATTCCCCGTCTGAAAATACAGTGGTCTTTCCGAATACATCTGAAGTCTGTACCGTATTCATACTCTCTTCTGTCTGCACGTCTTCAGGCGGATCTTGCAGAAGACTTTCCTGTTCTTCGTCCGCTTTTTCGTCTTCTGTCTGCAATGTCGGTTCTTCACCCTGAACCACCGGATTTTCTTCCTGAATCGCCGGCTCTTCTGCCACAGCCACCTCTTCTGTCCGGATACTTTCCCCGGATTCTCCGGAATCCTGTGCCCGGACTGCCGAGATCGGAGTCACCGTAAGTGCTGCTGTCAGGAACAATGCCAGCAATCGTTTCGTGTTACGCTTCATACTCTTCTTTTCCTCCTTCTTTTCAACCGAATCCTTTCGTATACACCTTTACATAGATGTACGAAAAAACGCCTTCTTACGAAGGCATCTGTAAGAGGGCGCACGAATGACTTATATTACATTCATGTACGACCAATTACTCGTGGCCTGGGACTTATCATCTGATCTGTCCCGTGTACACTACAGGCAGGTCTCCTGACTTGCAGATCCACACATAAGAAGCTGTCTTCCCGATCTCTCAGTGACATATCGGCTTCCCTGTTCCCTGCTCACAGTGACGAGTTCGCACAGGATTTGCACCTGTTTCCCTTTTCACCAGTTGCGACAGACTCTATCGAACTGACACCTGCAGTTTTATATCAAGTGTAATATATCATATTCACTTCCATTTTTCCAGTGACATCAGAAAGAAACTGATCAGAAGAAGACCACAGGAAAACCAGATCATATGAATGCCATACGTCGCAGACAGATTACCTCCGACACCGGCACCAATTGCAAATAACAGAATAATTCCAAAATAATAGAAGCACTGCCTGAGCTGTTCCGGTTTCTTTTCTCTCAGATACACGGACAGTGACGCAGTTCCGCTTCGAAGGTTGCCGATACACATGGTACTTGCATAAGAGTATCCGTCTACCTTACGAAAACTCTGTACCTGCATGGCACATGCAAAAGAAACAAACACCGTTGCTGCCATATTATATCTGACGGGAATAAATCCTACCAGAAACAGGATTGCAATCTCAATCAGTAAAACACCCTGACGCCAGTGCAGCCGTTTTGCATATTTATAACGATGCTGTATCTGCTCTGCAATCAGAACCCCCATTGCAAATGCAAGCAAAGGAAGCAGATACCGAAATGCTGCCTGCCATTCTCCTGCCATAAAGTGCTGACTCATCAGCACTACATTTCCTGTCTGTGCATTGGAAAATACTTCTTCTCTTGTGTTATACGTATAAGCATCCTGAAATCCTCCGGACAATGCAAGAAACGCACTGTTGACAAATGCTTCTGACATCTGTTTTCTGGAAAGGATCTCCCGGATCTTCCCCGGCTTATGTTTTTCATGTTTTATTTGCATCTTATCGTTCTCCTGTCATTTCTATCTTCTGTCATTTCTATCTTCTGTCACTATTATATCCGTCATCAGACAAATGTCAAACAGGGCCGTTTTTTAACAGCCCTGTTCGCAGAATTACTGATTATAATTATTGTATTTCATTCAGTTTAATGACAGTGTCTGCTGCAATTGGCACAGTCCCCTCCGCATTGCAGAGATTTTCCGTCTTTTTTACGCTTTATCATGCTGCGTACAGCCAACACGGCTGCTCCCGCCAGCAACAGAGACACGATGAAAGTTCCCATAATCCGGCACCTCCTGGTACTTCTCATCATATTACACACTTATCATTCCTGCAATACTTTATGTCCGTTTTTCAGGAAATCCGTCCGTTTTCCATCTCATAAACTGCATCCGCCACATTCATCGTCGATTTCCGATGAGATACCAGTACCACCGTCTGATATGGGCATTTATAATATTTCTGTCTTGCTGCACCCTCTATGTTCTCAGAACTCCCCGTCATTCTTTGGATTCAGACCATACACTTGGCGATGTATGAAAAATCTTATAATTTTACCCTTACCTATCATCCAATTTCTGTTCTCTCATATTATCTATCCCATCTTACGGGGTTTATTTTACTTTATTTTCAATATATGCCCACTATCAACTCATCAAGCTATATTTCCGCTTTTTTGCAGGCTGAAATATATCTTTCTCCTTTCAATCTGTTTTGTAATGTTCCTTCATTTTTCCAGATAATCTCTGATTCTGTCAATATTATAAAGCGGAATATTCGTCATCCACTCCTGAGCACGATAATCTGACATAGATGTCCTGACTGCATATTTCGGTTCGTATTTATCACAAAATGCCTTTAGACTCTTTGCACGAAGATTTTCCTCTGCTTTGACTTCTACCGGAATCACAGATGTTTTTCCCTGCAACAGGAAATCAATCTCCCCTTTTGAATTAGCGGTAGAATAATAATAGGGGTCTATTCCGACTTCTGAAACCAATTGCTGAAGAACATACTGCTCCGTTAATGCTCCCTTAAATTCTGTAAAAATCCGATTTCCATCAATAATCACCCTGGCATCAAGATCTGCCATCGCAATCAATAAACCTATATCCGCTAAATATATCTTAAACGCATTAAAATCTACATATGCTTTCAATGGCAATGATGGTTTATTCACTCTCTGAACTTTATGAATTAATCCACAGTCAAGCAGCCACTGAATTGCAAGTTCAAAATCTTTTGCACGTGCTCCTTCTCTGACCTGACCGTATATATACTTTTTATTTTCTTTAGCGAGCTGCATCGGAATAGAATTCCAAACAAGATTCAGTCTCGGAACAAGCGAAACTTCCGCATGCTTTGAGAAATCCTGCTGATAATAGTCAAGAAGATTCTTCTGAATTTCACGAACCTTATTCCAATCTCTGGTGTCAACAAATGTCTGCACCACTTCCGGCATTCCTCCCACATAATAATATTCACGTAGCCGGTCAATATATTTTGATTTAAACATCGTCACCATCCCGATGTCTGTCCCCTGTAACAGAGACACAAACCGTTCTTCTCCTAGAGCACAAAGGAATTCCTGAAAACTCATTGGGTAGAGATCCATGAAATCAACTTTTCCGACCGGGAAAGATGTTCCTTTATGCAATGCGATTCCTAAAAGCGATCCAGCTGCAACAATTGCATATTCCGGTGCATTTTCATAAAAATACTTTAAAGCGGACAAAGCTTTTGGAACTTCCTGTACCTCATCAAAGATCAGAAGTGTACTTTTACTGTCAATTGACACTCCTGTCTCTGCACTGATTGCAAGAACGATTCTTTCAATACTAATCTCACCATCGAATACCTGCTGCATCCTTGGATTACTGTCAAAATTCACATATGCAACTTTTTCAAAGCACGTATTCCCGAATTCTTTCATGAGCCAGGTCTTTCCAACTTGTCTGGCTCCACGGATAATCAGCGGCTTTCTGCCCTTTTTTTCTTTCCATTCTTTCAGTTTATCCAAGGCGAATCGTTTCATAATATCCCTCCGTCCTACAACACATTATATGTCTTTATTCTTAACTTTATACCTGAAAATATTCTTAGTCAACACTTTTAAGGACGTATTTTTGCAATATTGTACATTTTTAAGGACGTTATTGGTAATTCTACTCTACATTTTCTTCCAGGATATTCTTTAATGCTGACATGGAGCTTGTATGTGATCGAATCACTTTCACATCCTGACCTTTCGTTTCACTGAGCGCATTTCGCACCATTTTATGCGATACCGTTCCGGTAAATAACACCAGCAGGTCCGGACTTCCTATTCCCTTCAGGCTGCTTTTCTGCTTGGGATACACCTTTGCTTCACACTGATATTCCTGACATAATTCTTTATACTGTCGTACCATGCATTCATTTCCACCTATGATTACTACGCTCATACTTCTTCTCCTTTCCACATATTAGTTTTGACTAACCCATGTTACAAAAGAAAACGCCTCGTCGGCGTATCCTTTTTGTTAGTTTGCGCTAACTCCTTTCTTTTATATTATAGATTTCTCCTTTGATTGTCAATTTCTTTCTGCCTCATTGAATTTTTTCTCATCTTCCATCATCATATCATCGATGGAACTTCCCGGAGGTACAATGGGCAGCACATTCATCTCTGGATCAATGATAAATTCAATCACGGTTGGAACGGATTTTGTATTCTTTGCTTCTTCCAGTGCCATCTTGATCTCTTCCTGCCGCTTCACTCGAATTGCCTTCGCGCCATAGCTTTCTGCCCACCGGATAAAATCAGGGACATATTCGGGACAACAGGCAGACGGTGTATTGCAGGTAATCTGGCAACTTTTCCGGTATCGAAGACAGGTGCAGGAATACCGTTTCTGAAAAAACATTTCCTGCCACTGGCGGACATTTCCCAGATATCCGTTATTCAAGATACAGATAATGATCGGAAGCTCATACACGATCGCCGTAACCATCTCCTGAATATTCATCTGAATACCGCCGTCCCCACAGATAGCAATGACATCTTTATCCGGATTTCCCAATTGCACTCCGATTGCCGCCGGAAGACCATACCCCATGGTTCCAAGACCTCCCGAAGTCAACATTTGCTTCTTCGGAGTAAGCTCCAGAAACTGAGTCGCCCACATCTGATTCTGTCCCACATCCGTTGCAATCACGGCATGTTCAAAGACCTGATTGATCTCCCGGATAGGCAAACAACGTCTCCACGTTTTCTTCTTTCAAGGCTTTTACAAATAATTCCGCTCCCGTAATCTCCATAATGATCTCCTTCCTTATTATATATGCACGTACTTGCTTGCATATCAGTGATAAATATACGGCACCACGCATTGATGGTACCGCAATTCCTGCTATTTCTGATTCTGGATTCCCTGAATAAATGTCTGAACCGACTGCCTGATATACTGCTCCCGGCTGACAGAAAAAAGCTGATCCCCAAAGGATGCATTCAAAAATGTATATCCGAACGTACTGGAAAAGATTGTCAGTGCAAGGCATTCAAAATCCATATGCGGAAGCTTTCCACGGCGTTCCATCTCCTGAAAATATTCCGTCAGAGTGGACAGAAATGCCTGTGGGACTTTCATCACGAGCGGCGCTGCTTCTTCGTACAGCTGCGGCGCTCTGAGTCCGATCGACAGCCTTACAAAATCCGGCGTGATCCGGTTCATATATTCTGTCATAAACATCTCAAGATCAGGCACAAGCTCCCACTGAATGTTCCTGAAAGCCTCCGGCGTCAGATTGCCGCGCCACCTCTCCTGCTCCATACCACTTAATACGATATCCTTTTTGGACTGGAACTTGCGGAACAACGTGCACTCATTCACCCCTGCTTCCCGCGCAATATCCTTTGTCGTGGTCGCAACATAGCCCTTATCTCTCACAAGCGACATCGCCGCATCTATGATCTTCTGACTGGTTTCATCCATTTTCCGTCTCTCCCATCCGCAATGCAAGTAATCACTTTCATTATAGATATTTTGCAATTGGCTGTCAATATGTGCCTGTGCGGTAAAATGGTACGGTGTGTATAGGTGTCAATGATTGGTAACACTTCACCCCCAAGATAATGTCAAGGGAAAGGTGGAGATTCTCGAAGAGAATACTACCTGACCTTGACATTATCCTTCATGATATACTGGTTCAC
>NZ_JBDOHS010000021.1:0-38872 GCF_039832105.1 Dorea sp. YH-dor226
GTGAACCAGTATATCATGAAGGATAATGTCAAGGTCAGGTAGTATTCTCTTCGAGAATCTCCACCTTTCCCTTGACATTATCTTGGGGGTGAAGTGTTACCAATCATTGACACCTATACAATAAGCGATTTGTTAAATTTTTATAACCACTTGTATTTGCCTGCGATTTATGGTATAATATTTTGAAATTTAGAAAGAGGTGGGAAGATGATTAACTTTTCTTGCAAATAAAATCAAAATATGCGGTAGTGCTATACTTTGGCATTATTGTGTCTATTGCAAGAAAGTTATATGTCTATCTTACTCAATATAGTGCTGTTGCCACTTTTGCTTAGTGGTGTTATTTTATGCTATGACGAGCTGCAAGGATAAACTTTCTTGTGGCTCTTATTTTGTTTTGGAGGTGCTTTATGAATAGTGCAGAACAGATAGTTACACATGATTCACTCCGTATAGTGTCGGTTCCTTTTGGTGAAATCTATACGTAGTAAACATTCACCGAACCGACTTTGTATCGTATGACATGCAAAGGAGGATAATATTTATGTCAATGATTAAAATTGAAAACCTTACGTTTTCATATCCGACAAGTTATGATAATGTTTTTGAAAATGTCAGTTTCCAGGTTGATACCGATTGGAAGCTTGGTTTTGTGGGCAGAAACGGACGAGGTAAAACAACCTTTCTGAATCTTCTGCTTGGGAAATATGAGTATAGTGGAAAAATCCTATCATCCGTACAGTTTGATTATTTTCCTTATCCCGTTTCAGATAAGAATCGTATTACAGAGGATATATTGCAGGAGATTTGCCCACTTGCGGAAGAATGGGAACTTATGCGAGAACTTTCTTATCTTGATGTTGATGTCGATGTGCTTTGGCGACCTTTTGAAACACTTTCCAACGGAGAGCAGACAAAGGTTTTGATTGCCGCTCTTTTTCTTAATGAAGGGCATTTCCTACTGATTGATGAACCTACCAACCATTTGGATGCCAAAGCGAGAAAAAGTGTGGCGGCATATCTGAAAAAGAAAAAGGGATTCATCTTAGTTTCTCACGATCGTCGCTTTCTTGACGATTGTGTTGACTATATTCTATCGATTAACCGAGCGAATATCGAAGTGCAAAGAGGAAACTTTTCATCATGGATGTCAAATTTTGAGCGACAGCAAGAATTTGAACTGGCTCAGAACGAACGTTTGCAAAAGGACATCAGACGATTACAGCAGTCGGCAAAACGCGCTGCAGTATGGTCTGAACGTGTAGAAGCTTCCAAAATTGGGGCAGCAGATAAAGGTTATGTCGGTCATAAAGCCGCCAAAATGATGAAGCGTTCAAAATCTATAGAAGCGAGACAACAACAGACAATCGAACAAAAATCAGCATTGCTGAAAAATATGGAAACCGCAGAAGCCCTCAAGATACAACCGCTTAATTACCATACAGATTTGCTTGCATCATTATCGAATGTAGTAGTTTATTATGATGGCATTTCAGTTTGTGAACCCGTTTCGTTTGAAATAAGACAGGGAGAACGCATTGTGCTTGATGGAAAGAACGGCAGTGGCAAAAGTAGCCTGTTAAAGTTGGTAGTCGGGCAGTCCATAGATTATACGGGTACAGTAACACTTGGCTCTGGGCTTGTAATTTCTTATGTGCCACAGGATACATCGTATTTATGTGGAACCCTTTCCGAGTTTGCAGAAGAAAACAACCTTGATGAAAGTTTGTTCAAGGCAATTCTTAGGAAAATGGACTTTGAGCGTGTACAGTTTGAAAAGGATATTAAAGACTTTTCTGGCGGGCAAAAGAAGAAAGTCCTAATTGCGAAAAGCCTTTGTGAAAAGGCACACTTGTATGTATGGGATGAACCGCTCAACTTTATTGATGTGTACTCACGTATGCAGATTGAACAACTCATAACGGAGTTTGCCCCGACCATGCTCCTGGTAGAACATGACAGTGTTTTTCGAGATACTGTGGCAAGTAAAATTGTGAATATCTAAATTGGTTCTTCCGCAATTTTACGTTTTTCGCTTTAATAAAAATGGAGAATGCTGATTTACACTGGCATTCCAGTATTGAAAAATTACAAAATACGGATAATTGCGTAAGAACCTCTAAATTAAAATAATTGTATGGGTTAATTCCAGCTTTACAGAGACTCAAATTCCAGTTTGTAGAATTAAGAAAATCGTAATTTGTGGAGGTAAAATATAGATGAATCAAGGTAGAATTATTGTAATCACAGGTGCGCCGGGGACAGGAAAAACTACAACGGCATCTGCTGTTGCAAAAGAATCAGATTTGGAAAAGTCTGTGCATATGCACACAGATGACTTTTATCATTATTTGAGTAAAGGGGCAATACCACCGCATTTGCCAGAATCAAATGAGCAAAATTTGATTGTCATTGAAGCGTTTTTAGAAGCTGCGAAGCGATATGCTCGTGGTGGATATGATGTAATTGTTGACGGTATTATCGGACCGTGGTTTTTAAAGCCGTGGCAAAGTCTTGTTCGGGAACATTATGAGGTGCATTATATTATTTTAAGGGCAAGTAAGGAAGAAACCTTGAAGCGAGCTGTTGAACGCTCAAAGTTAGACCGAAAGACAAATATCGAATTGGTAGAAACCATGTGGGAGCAATTTTGCAATCTGGGAATATATGAATCGAATGTTATAGATACGACCACTTATTCCATTCAAGAAACTGTTTCCGCAGTACAAGAAAAAATCGCAAGTAGGGCAGCGTTGTTGTCTTAGATTGTTTTGGTGCAATTCCAGTTTGTTAGCTTTACATCGGGTCAACTTGTCCCGAACTTTTACAACTAAATACCCGCCGCTCACACAGTGGCACACCGAGCAGGAAATCTGAAAAAGGTCTCCTGCTTTTTTTCTGCCCAAAATGAGGTGGTAAAACGCCACCCCTTCCACCAATTAGCGAAAGGAGGGACACGAAATGCCTTGTCCACACAACGAAATCACGATTGTTCAGCGCAGCCAGCGGCAGTCTGCGGTTGCCGCCGCTGCTTACCAAAGCGGCGAAAAGCTGTTCTGTGAATACGACCAGCAAGTAAAGCACTACCCGGAAAAGCGTGGTATCGTCCACAATGAAATCCTGCTCCCGGCAAATGCTCCACAGGAATATGCAGACCGCAATACTTTATGGAATGCCGCCGAAGCGGTGGAAAAGCAATGGAACTCCCAGCTTGCAAGGCGGTGGGTGCTTACCATTCCCAGAGAGATACCGCCCGACCAGTACGCTGTCCTTGTACGGGAGTTTTGTGAACAGCAGTTTGTTTCCAAAGGCATGATTGCTGATTTTGCCATCCATGACCCCCATCCGCCGGGACACAATCCCCACGCCCATGTCCTGCTGACCATGCGGGCAATGGATGAACATGGAAAATGGCTTCCCAAGAGCCGCAAGGTTTATGACCTTGACGAGAATGGGGAACGGATAAAGCTGCCGTCCGGCAGGTGGAAAAGCCACAAGGAGGATACGGTGGACTGGAACGACCAGAAGTATTGTGAAATCTGGCGGCATGAATGGGAGGTTATCCAGAACCGCTATCTGGACGCCAATGACCGCCCGGAGCGTGTGGACTTGCGTTCCTATGCCAGACAGGGGCTTGATATAGTCCCCACTGTCCATGAGGGGACTGCTGTCCGGCAGATGGAAAAGCGAGGTATCCAGACGAATATCGGCAACCTGAACCGGGAAATCAGAGCCGCCAACCGCCTGATGAAGTCCATCCGGCAGCTTATCCAAAACCTCAAAGGCTGGATTACCGAGCTGGGAGAAAAACGGAAGGAGCTGCTTGCACAAAAGGCGGCGGAGGAAGCGACACTTCTTCCCAATCTGCTGATGAAGTATATGGAGATACGAAAGGAAGAACGGAAGGACTGGACAAGGGCTGGACAGAACCGGGGAACTTCACAGGACTTAAAGGCAGTCAGCGAAGCCCTGTCCTATCTCCGGCAAAAGGGGCTTTCCACTGTGGAGGACTTAGAAGCGTTTCTGGAATCTTCCGGGAAATCAGCCGCAGATTACCGCAATCAGATGAAGCCAAAGGAAGCCCGGAGCAAAGTGATTGACGGGATTCTTGCCAGCCGGACAGACTGCAAGGAATGTAAGGCTGTCTATGAGAAGTACCAGAAGATATTTTTTAAGAAAATAAAGGGGAAATTCAAACAGGAACACCCGGAGGTTGCCCGGTATGAGAAAGCCGCTGACTACCTTGCCAAGCACCCGGACGATAAGGATAAAACGAAAAATGAGTTGCAACAGGAGCAGGAAACGCTTCTCAGCGAAATCGCAGAGCTGAAAGTACCACTGACCGAGGTACAGGAGGATTTGAAGAAGCTGCGGGACATCCGCTACTGGGTACGGAAAGCCACACCCGGCACAGAGGAAAGCAAAGAGCCGCCCAAGAAGCAGCCCATCAAAGAAGTCTTGCAGGATAAGACTGACGAGAAAAAAGCACAAAGAACCGCCCCGGCACAGGAGAAACACAGACAACAGGATATGGAACTTTAACAGGCACTTGCCATTTTCAATTAGAGAATGTCAGGTGCTTTTCTTATTTTCAAGGAGGGATAGATTTGAATGTATTCGAAGCTGTGAAGCAGTCCGTCACAACAAGACAGGCTGCGGAGTATTATGGAATCCATGTAGGTCGGAACGGGATGGCTTGCTGCCCGTTCCATAACGATAAAACCCCAAGCATGAAGCTGGATCGGCGTTACCATTGCTTCGGCTGCGGTGCGGATGGGGATGTGATTGATTTTGCCGCCGCCCTGTATGGGCTGGGAAAGAAAGAAGCCGCCGTACAGCTGGCACAGGACTTCGGGCTTTCCTATGAGGACTGGAAACCGCCGGGAAAGGTAAAAAAGCCCAAGACCCGGCAGAAATCCCCGGAGGAACAGTTTCAGGAAGCAAAGAATCGCTGCTTCCGTATTCTTGCCGATTATCTCCATCTGCTGATGGCATGGAGAACGGACTACGCCCCGCACTCCCCGGAGGAAGCCTTTCATCCCCGGTTTGTGGAAGCCTTACAGAAGCAAGCCCAAGTGGAATATCTGCTGGATGTGCTGCTGTTCGGGGAAACAGAGGAAAAAGCGGATTTGATTACGGACTACGGAAAGGATGTGATACAGCTTGAACAGCGAATGGCAGAACTTGCAGCCGCAGACGCAGCAAGAACTAAAAAACACTATGAACGCCATGCAGCCGCCCCAGAGCGTTGAGGAAATCAAGGCGGGGCTGGAAACCACCGAGAAAGGCGGTGTCCGTCAGAGCATACGGAACTGCCTGACCGTATTCCAACGTGACCCTCTGCTTTCAGGGGCTATCGCATACAACATCCTGACTGACCGCAAGGACATCATAAAGCCCATCGGTTTTCACAGAGAAAGCACCGCCCTGAACGATACGGACATGAAGTATCTGCTTCTTTATCTGGAAGAAACCTACGGGCTTACCAATGAGAAAAAGATTGATAACGCCATCGGGATTGTGGCGAATGAAAACAAGTACCATCCCATCCGGGACTATCTCAATACCCTTGTGTGGGACGGGACAGAGCGAATCCGCTTCTGCCTGCGGCACTTTCTGGGGGCTGACGCAGACGATTACACCTATGAAGCGTTGAAGCTGTTCCTGCTGGGTGCAATCTCACGAGCCTTTCAGCCGGGGTGCAAGTTTGAAATCATGCTCTGTCTGGTAGGCGGTCAGGGGGCTGGAAAGTCCACCTTCTTCCGGCTGCTGGCAGTCCGGGACGAGTGGTTCTCCGATGATTTGCGGAAGCTGGACGATGACAATGTGTACCGCAAGCTGCAAGGTCACTGGATTATTGAAATGTCGGAAATGATGGCAACCGCCAACGCCAAGAGCATTGAGGAAATCAAGTCATTTTTAAGCCGGCAGAAAGAGGTCTACAAGATACCTTATGAAACCCACCCGGCAGACCGCCCCCGTCAGTGCGTGTTTGGCGGCACTTCCAATGCCCTTGACTTCCTGCCCCTTGACCGTTCCGGCAACCGCCGCTTTATCCCGGTCATGGTGTACCCGGAGCAGGCGGAAGTTCACATTTTGGAGGATGAAGCCGCTTCCAGAGCCTATATCGGGCAGATGTGGGCGGAAGCGATGGAGATTTATAAAAGCGGCAGGTTCAAGCTGGCTTTCAGCCCCGCCATGCAGCGGTATCTCAAAGAACACCAGCGGGATTTTATGCCGGAGGACACCAAAGCCGGGATGATACAGGCGTATCTTGATAAATACACCGGGAGCATGGTCTGCTCCAAGCAGCTCTATAAGGAAGCCTTGAACCATGCTTTTGACGAGCCGAAGCAATGGGAAATCCGGGAAATCAACGAGATTATGAACCAGTGCATTTCCAGCTGGCGGTACTTCCCAAACCCAAGAATGTTTTCCGAATATGGCAGACAAAAGGGCTGGGAGCGTGAAAACCCGGCAACGGACTCCGGCAACCCGTCTGAAAAAACGATGGACGGTTTTGTGGAGGTCACAGAACAGATGGAGCTTCCATTCTGAAAAGGACAGCCCGTTGCACCCCCTGTTGTTATCCCGTTGCCGAGCCGGTTGCCGGGAAAAACCCCTTATTTCCGGGCTTTTCTCCCTTATAACAACCAAAACAACAAAAAAATAAAAGAAAAGTATAAATAGTAACCATCGCCAGATTGAGATTGTTTGCAAGGTCTTTTGAAGTCCGTTGCCGGACTTCGTTGCCGACACCCTCTGTCTGGCTATTTTCATGTATGGAGGATAACTGCCTATGGCAAAAAACAAAACAGAGATTCATGTGACCACTGTATTTGACGGGGAGCTTGACGCCACTGATGTGTTCGCCAGCCTGATTTCCCAGAAATACGGAAAGACAAATGCAAAAGAATATCTTGCTAAAAAGAAAGATATAGGCTATAATGAAGATGAGGTTCAAAAGAGCCAGATACCGTCTGGATTGTGTGGGTAAATGGCTATGATGAACGAAATGGAATACAGAACAATCGGTTCGGCACTTGCCGGGGGTTATCGTGCGGCGGTCTATTGCAGGCTGTCAAAGGACGATGACCTGCAAGGCGAAAGTGCCAGTATCGCAAACCAGCGTGATATGCTGGAAAAATACTGCGAAAAGCAGGGATGGGAGGTTGTGGCAGTCTATCAGGACGATGGCTTCACAGGTCTTAACATGGAGCGTCCTGACCTACAGAGAATGTTGAGAGCCATTGAGCGCAGGCAGATCAACCTTGTCATCACGAAAGACCTCAGCCGACTGGGGCGTAATTATCTGCAAACCGGGCATTTGATTGAGGACTTTTTCCCAAGAAACGGTGTCCGCTATATCGCCATGAATGACGGCATCGACACCCTGCGGGATAACAACGACATTGCCCCGTTCAAGAATATCCTGAACGAGATGTACAGCAAGGATATTTCCAAGAAAGTCCATTCCTCTTATCTTCTGAAAGCGCAGAAAGGACAGTTTACCGGGTGTCTTGCCCCGTTTGGGTATCGGAAAGACCCGGAGGACAAAAACCATCTGCTCATTGACGAGGAAACCGCCCCGATTGTGCGGCTGATTTTCGGATATGCCCTGAACGGTCATGGTCCGAACTATATCCGCAGACGGCTGGAGAAAGAAAAAATCCCCTGCCCTACATGGTGGAACCGGGAACGGGGGCTTCGCAATACCCGCACCAAATGGGAAAAGAAAGACCCAGAAAACGGGCGGTATATGTGGGACTTCTCCGTTATCAAAGACCTTTTGATGAATCCCGTCTACACCGGGGCGATTGCTTCCCAGAAAAAGGACTACCGCTTCAAAATCGGCACGATTGGGGAAAAGAAGCCGGAGGACTGGATTGTGGTGGAGGGACAGCATGAACCGCTGATTGACAGCATGAGCTTTGACATTGTGCAGAACAAGCTGAAATCCCGCCAGCGTCCGGGGCAGACCAATGAAATCAGCCTGTTTGCCGGACTGTTAAAATGCGGCGAGTGTGGGAAGTCGCTGACGGTACGCTACACAAACGCTAAACATCCCCAGCGGATTTACTCCTGCAAGACCTACAATGCCTTTGGAAAGAACCACTGCACCCAGCACCGGATTGATTATGACACCCTTTACAGCCATGTGCTGCGGAAAATCCGGGAATGTGCCAGAGCTGCCCTGATGGACGGGGAAGCGGTTGCCGACCGCCTGACCAATACCTGTGAAGCCGAGCAGCGGGAACAGCGGGAAGCAATGGAACGCTCCCTTACAAGGGACGAGGAACGGATTGAGGTTCTGGACAAAATGGTCATGCGGCTTTATGAGGATATGATTGCAGGGCGTATCAGTGAGCAGAATTTCAACACCATGCTGGAAAAGACACAGACCGAGCAGACGGAGCTTAAAACAAAAGTGTCCGAGGGCAGAAAGCGGCTGTCCGATGAAGTCCAGCTTGCCAATGATGCAAAACAATGGGTGGAAGCCATTCAGGAATACGCCAACATCACAGAGCTGGACGCAGCCACCCTCAACCGCTTAATCAAAGAAATCGTTGTGCATGAGCGCATTGACGAAGATAAAACAAGACACATTTCTATCGAAATTCATTTTAATCTCAAACCCATCCCGGAGGTGGAACAGGTCACTGCCTGACCTGTCCCGCCGGGACGGTTCTCTTAACAACACCATATAGATTTTTTGTACGCCGCCGCCCGCCATCGAGCAGAGTTTTTACACCTAATTGGGGATGAAACAGCTGATGGCTGGTGCCGGAATCATGCTGCTGGGAACTACCCTGATTCCACAGCTGGCAACATTGTTCTCTTAAGAGGAGTGGTAGATGAACACCATCATTGAGAGAATTACGGAAGCGATAAAGGATATCCTGATCGGGCTTATCAAGTCCTGTTTGGATAACATGTTCACGTCTGTCAATGAGCAGGTGGGAACCATAGCCGGGCAGGTGGGACAGACACCGCAGGGATGGAATGCCGGAATCTTCAATCTGATCCAGAACATTTCCCAAACGGTGATTGTCCCCATTGCGGGACTGATCATCACATTTGTCCTGTGCTATGAACTGATTACGATGGTAACGCAGAAAAACAATTTCCATGAATTTGAGACTTACAACATTTTCCTCTGGATCTTTAAGGCGTATGTAGCCATTTATCTGGTGACGAATACGTTCAATATCACGATGGCGGTCTTTGACGTTGGCCAGCATGTGGTCAACAATGCCGCCGGAGTAATTTCCGGAAACACAGCAGTGGACGCATCGGAAGCAATCACAAGGATTGTGGATGCACTGGAAGATATGGAACTGGGGGATTTGTTCTTGTTATCCATGGAAACGCTGCTGATCAGTATTACCATGCGGATTCTGTCGATCATTATAACCGTTATTTTATACGGAAGAATGATAGAGATTTACCTTTATACTTCCATAGCACCAATTCCGTTTGCCACCATGACCAATAAGGAATGGGGCAATATCGGAAACAACTATTTAAAAGGCTTGTTCGCACTGGCATTTCAGGGATTCTTCATGATGGTCTGTGTGGGAATTTATGCAGTTTTAGTAAATGCAATGACCATATCCAGTGACCTTCATGCAGCAATGTTTTCAGTAGCGGCTTATACCGTGATTCTTGCATTTTCATTATTCAAGACCGGAAGCCTTAGCAAATCAATATTCAATGCCCATTAGCGGGCAGGAAAGGAGCGCATACCATGGCGTATGTACCAGTACCAAAAGACCTTACCAAGGTCAAAACAAAAGTAGCGTTAAATCTGACAAAACGGCAGCTGATTTTCTTTTCACTTGCCGCAGTAGTGGGAATTCCGTTTTATCTGTTCATGAGAAAACCAATCGGTTCCAGTATCGCAGCCATCCTGATGGTAACGAT
Source organism: Dorea sp. YH-dor226 (assembly GCF_039832105.1). Lineage (NCBI taxonomy): Bacteria > Bacillati > Bacillota > Clostridia > Lachnospirales > Lachnospiraceae > Dorea > Dorea sp. YH-dor226. The sequence goes on from NZ_JBDOHS010000021.1 coordinate 9,925, forward strand.
CATGCTTCCATTTTTCTTCATGGCAATGTATGAAAAAGACGGGCTTCCCTTAGAAAAAGTGGTGGCAAATATCATTCGACAGAAGTTTATCTGTCCGTCAGTAAGACCATATAAGACAGAAAATTTTTATCAGGAGATTTCCACCCTTGTAAAAAAGGAGGGTGTGCCGGATGGCAAAAAAGACAAAGCAGGAGGCTCAGCAGGAGCGTCTGTCCCTGGTGGAAAAAAGAAACCGTCAGGAAAGAAGAAACAAAAAAAGCAGAAAAGAAAGAGAACAGGAAAAGCGTAGGAAGAAGCAGGAACGGGACCGCAGGAAACAGAAAAATATTCCTACAACTGCGCAGCAGAGTATTCCGTATATTCGGATGCTGCAGGATGGTATTTGCCAGGTGACAAAGAACTTTTTCTCCAAGACGATTCAGTTTTATGACATCAACTATCAGCTTGCTTTAAATGAGGATAAGACCACGATATTTGAGAATTACTGTGATTTCTTAAATTACTTTGATTCTTCCATCAGTGTGCAGCTGTCCTTTATCAATCAGCAGGTGGATGTGGCAGAATTTGAGAAAAGCATTGACATTCCTGATCAGAACGATGACTTCAATGCCATTCGTGATGAGTACCGTACTATGTTGAAAAATCAGCTTTCAAAAGGAAATAATGGTCTGGTGAAGACAAAGTATATCACTTTTGGAATCGAAGCAGAAAGCCTGAAGGTGGCAAGATCAAGGCTTGAAAGAATCGAAACATATATCTTAAACAACTTTAAGGTCCTGGGAGCACAGGCACATTCACTAAATGGTCTGGAAAGGCTGGAGATTCTATATCATGTGTTCAACCAGGATCGGATTGAACCATTTAAGTTCCAGTATAAGATGCTGCCGGAAACCGGATTAAAGACCAAAGATTTTATTGCACCGACTTCCTTTAACTTTTCCAAGAATCAGACATTTATGATGGGAAGAACGATGGGGAGTGTGAGTTACCTGCAGATTCTTGCACCGGAGCTGACAGACCGGATGCTTGCAGACTTCCTGGATGTGGATGACAGCATCAATGTCAACATTCATATCCAGTCCATTGATCAGAGTTCAGCAATCAAAATGATCAAGAGCAAGATTTCAGATCTGGATAAGATGAAGATTGAAGAGCAGAAACGGGCGGTACGTTCCGGTTATGATATGGACGTGCTTCCATCAGACCTTGTAACCTATGGAGAAGAGGCGAAGAACCTGTTGGAAGATCTGCAGTCCAGAAATGAGAGAATGTTCCTTGTGACATTTCTGGTAATGAATACCGCAAAGAAGCGTCAGAAGCTGGATAATAATATTTTCCAGGTGCAGGGAATTGCACAGAAATATAACTGTTCTTTAAAACAACTGGATTATCAGCAGGAAGCAGCACTCATGTCCTGTATTCCACTGGGAGTCAATCGAATTGAAATTCAGAGAGGGCTTACCACATCTTCAACAGCGATCTTCGTGCCATTTACGACACAGGAACTGTTTCAGGAAGGGGAAGCTCTTTATTATGGATTAAATGCATTATCCAACAACATGATCATGGTTGATCGGAAACGTCTGAAGAACCCGAATGGACTGATTCTTGGTACACCTGGTTCCGGTAAGTCCTTCTCAGCAAAGAGGGAAATTACAAACTGCTTCCTGATTACGGAAGACGATATCATTGTCTGTGATCCAGAAGCCGAATATTCGGCACTTGTGCAGGCACTGCATGGGCAGGTAGTTCGGGTTTCGCCAGTATCTGACCAGTATATCAATCCAATGGATCTGAACCTGAACTATTCCGAGGAAGATAATCCACTGTCACTGAAAGCAGATTTTATTCTGTCTTTGTGTGAGCTGATTGTTGGAGGAAAGAATGGACTGGAGCCGGTAGAAAAGACCATCATTGACCGCTGTGTACGGTTAGTATATCAGGAATATCTTGCCGATCCAGTGCCGGAGAAGATGCCAATCCTGGAGGATTTATATAACCTTCTGAGAAAACAGGAAGAGCCGGAAGCACAGCGACTGGCCACTTCGTTGGAAATCTATGTTACAGGTTCTCTGAATGTATTTAATCATCAGACAAACGTGGATATCAATAACCGCATTGTCTGTTTTGATATCAAGGAGCTTGGTAAGCAGTTGAAAAAGATCGGGATGCTTGTAATCCAGGATCAGGTCTGGAACAGGGTAACGATGAACCGTTCTGCCCATAAGTCCACCAGATACTATGTGGATGAGTTCCATCTTCTCTTAAAAGAGGAACAGACTGCAGCTTATAGTGTGGAGATCTGGAAGCGATTCCGTAAATGGGGTGGTATTCCAACTGGCATCACTCAGAATATTAAGGATTTGCTGTCTTCCAGGGAAATCGAGAATATATTTGAAAATTCAGATTTTATTTATATGCTGAACCAGGCTTCCGGAGACAGGCAGATTCTGGCAAAACAGCTGAATATCTCACCAACCCAGCTGTCCTATGTAACCAACAGTAATGAGGGTGAAGGACTTCTGTTTTATGGAAATGTCATTATCCCATTTGTAGACAGATTCCCGAAGAATTCCCTCTATAAAATCATGACAACCCGCTTGGAGGAGACTTCTGAAGCAGGTTAAAACAAAGGAGAAAACAATGTTACGAGCAATTTCATATGTATTAACTTTTAGTGGCGGTGCTGTTTTTGGCATCGCTTTTCTCTGTTTATTACAGGCAGGGAAAGGGTATCCGAAGAAGGAGGAGTAATCAGTGGCAGAACAGAGAATGAAAGTCAGGGACAAGAAAGTCCAGAAGATGACCAAGGATGGTCTGGTGGAAGAAAACCTGACAGATAAATCTTCTGTTCGTGTCAGTAACCGTGTCGGTGATGTGCAGATGGGAAGAAAACAGGGGGAAAAAGAAGAAAACCTTGTGGATAAGTCTCCCCGCCAGTCTGAACGGAGTGGGAAAAATATTCGACCCTCTGTGCAAAAATCCAGAGATGCACCGGAACTGATACGGACAGAGAAGCAAAGTGAGGATTTTGGACAGAGTAGTAAACAGCAAAATAGAAAAAGAATCCGTGCTGAAGTCGGAAAAGAATCCAGACTTGCAGAAGAATCCGAAGCCGGACAGTCAGGGAGACTGAAAGAAAAACGTGCTGATCTATCAGAAAACAGAGGAGACAGCCGGAGAAATCAGACAGGTGGCAGCAAAAAGCCAAAACAAAAACAACGTTTGAAGTTTGCTTATGAGGAAACTGGTGCTTCTGTGAAAAATGACAAAGATATGGAGAAATTGAACCAGATGGATACGGATGGAGTCAATTTCCGCCATCAGAAACAGAAAGAAAAAGCCAAAAAGTTTTCTTATGAAGAAGCAAGAAAGAAAAAGGAAGCAAAGCAGCATTCCAAGAAAGCACAGGTCTATCAGGCAAATGAAGGAGAAACTCCTGGAAAGAAAAAATCCCGTTTGAAGTTTGGTGAAGGGGAATCTGTGAAAACAGAAAAAACTTCTGTTGTCAAGAAAGCAGGAAGTGCAACTTCCGTAGCATTGCACCGTGAGATCAGCAAAAATGAAGACGATAATGCGGCGGTAGAAGGTGCCCATAAGTTAGAAGAAAGCGGCGAAGGTGTTTACCGGCTGGAACAGAGAAGTGCCAGACGCAGGAAACAGTGGGCATCCAGAAAAAGAAGCAGACTTGAAAGACAGGAAGAGAAACAGGCACAGGCTGCATCCCATCAGGAGCAGAAGAAGCTGAAAAAACAGATTCAGAAGCAACAGATCAAATGGGATTATGCCAAAGCGAAGCGAAGTGAACAGACAGTAGGAACAGCTACAAAAGGTACGATTGATTATATTAAGAAGATTGGCGGTAAGGTCACCAACTTCTTTAAAGAAAATCGGAAGGTGTATATCAGTGTAGCAGTTCTGATCGGATTGATGTTTCTGATCATAACGAATGTCACGTCATGTTCTGCAGTGTTTTTACAAAATGTAATCACTTACACAGGGACCAGTTATCTGTCATCGGATCAGGCAATCCGGGAAGCGGAATTGTATTATACACAGCTGGAAGCTAATCTGCAGGAGCGGATCAACAACATGGAATCTGAAGAACCGGGACATGAGGAATACCGATATAACATCGGACCTATTGAGCATGATCCGTTTATCCTGATCAGTTATCTGTCAGCAAAGTATGAAGAATTTACCTTTGAACAGGTAAAGCCAGAACTGGATGCTCTTTTTGCATTGCAGTATCGGTTAGAAACAGAAGCAGTCAATGAGACTGTGACAGAGACAGCAACTGTAAGAGTTGGAGAATCTTTGGGACAGGTTGTGACCAGTGGGTATTGTAACTGCCCAATTTGTTGTGGTATTTGGAGCGGAGGACCGACTGCCAGTGGAGCATATCCAACTGCCAATCATACCTTAGCGGTAGATGCTTCCAATCCGTTTGTACCAATGGGAACAAAGGTAGTTATGAATGGTGTCGAATATACTGTAGAAGATACCGGAGCTTTCGCAAGATACGGTGTACAGTTTGATGTCTATTATGACAGTCATGCGGCAGCATCTGCACATGGACATCAAACATGGGAATGTTATCTGGCAGATGATAATGGAAGCAATGAAGTGGAAGTGACCAGGACAAGAGATGTAGATGTGCTGAATGTCACCTTAAATAGTGGAAACCTGATGTCAATCTGTCAGGACAGGTTGGGATTTTTCCAGAAAGAACTGTTCAGTGCCTACAACGATACAAAAGGCAACTTGCAGATGTTTGCAACACCGGTTGATTTTAACTGGTATTCCAGTGTGACCAGCTATTATGGATACAGGATTCATCCAATATCAGGAGCAAATCAGCTTCATAATGGTATGGATATCGGAGCACCGGAAGGGACAAAAGTAATGGCAGGGCTGACCGGAACGGTTACAACTTCTGCTTATAACGACAGCTATGGCAATTATGTTGTGATCAAGGACAGTAAAGGCTATGAACTGCGGTATGCACATTTAAGCAGCCGGAGTGTATCTGCAGGAGCATCCGTCACGAAAGGTGATGAGATAGGGCTTGTAGGAAATACTGGAAATTCTACAGGAAGCCATCTTCACATTGAACTTCTGAAAAATGGAGAGCGGTTAAACCCGATCTTTTATCTGGAAACAGGAGAAGGGGCAGGATTTGGCGGCAATGAATATACCAGTGAAGCAGCACAGCGTTTGTTAAATGAAGCAGCGAGATATCTTGGGACACCGTATGTGTGGGGTGGATATTCGCCAAGTGGATTTGACTGTTCTGGATTCGTAAGTTACTGCCTGACACATTCAGGTGTAAGGAATACAGGAAGATTAACGGCACAGGGATTGTATGACATTTGTACGCCGGTATCTCAGTCAGAAGCACAGCCAGGAGATCTGATCTTCTTTACAGGTACTTACGATGCAGGAGTTCCGGTAACGCATATCGGAATCTATGTGGGCAATGGTCAGATGATCCATTGTGGGCATCCGGTGCAGTATACGTCCATCAACTCTCCATACTGGCAGAGTCATTTCTATGGATTCGGACGATGGTAAGGAAAAGGGCGGTGTAACAGCCGTCCGGAAAGGAGAAGCGATGAAAAGTCTTGAAAAAGCAACGGCAGATTATGAGAAAGCCAAGGAAAAAATGGAAGCATCCAAAGCCAGATATGAAGCAGATTTAAAGCGTTTCAAGGCTGCGGAGATAGCAAAAACAGAAGCGGAAAATCTGGAAATTGTAAAAATTATCCGTGCAATGGATATGAGCATTCCAGAGCTGGAAGCTTTCAAAAAGAGAATGAAAAATGAACTGCCCGGCAGGGTAGAAATACAGAAGGAGGAAACAAGGTCTGATGATGAATTTAGAGAAGATGAAACAGAAGAAATCTAAAAATAGCGTGAAAAAAGGATTGCTTGCGGCAACAACGATTCTTTGCTTGACATCGCCTATGTTGCAGACACAGAGTGTGTTAGCGGCAGAGAATACAGCACCCGCAATTACGATTGAAAAGCCAGATGGCTGGAGACAGGGGGAAACGGCAGTCGCAATTACTGTGGATGCCAGTCATATGCCAGAAGGATTTTCTATCACAAAAATTGAAGCGAAAGCTGGGAAAGACGGAAGCTGGCAGGATGTGACAGGGAATGGAAGTATTTCCATTACTGGTAATCAGACGGTCTATGTGCGTGTGACAGATGGTGAGGGGAAGGTCTATGAGCAGAATCGCTCTATTAAGTGTTATGACACAGAAAAGCCTACGCTTTCTGCATCTCTGACAGATGGTGTACTGACGATTCAGGGAAATGATACCGTTTCCGGCATTACTTCTGTGACAGTTAATGGCACCACTTATACAGATCTGAAGGATGGAATGCTGAGAGTGCAACTGACACAGAAAGATTTTACAACAAAACAGATTGAAATCACGGTAACGGATGGTGCCGGAAATACTTCTGAAAAGTATGTGTTGCAGAATCCTTATTATGAATGGGCAAAGAAGCAGGCAGAGAAACAGAAAACTTCAGGTGACAGCAATGGTGCGATGGCAACCACGACCAGTGCAGATGCAACTGGGACTGAGAAAACAACGACTTCACCACTTCCGCAGGATGCACAGGCTTCTGAGCCAACAGATGCAAAAGGAACTGTGGATGATCGGACAGTGACAGGTATTGAGGAACAGCTTAATAAAGAAGGCGAGACAGCAGATTCTGTTACCAAAACAGCTACGGAAGGCACAAAAGAGTTTTATACCATTTCAACTAAGAGTGGTAAGATTTTTTATCTGATCATCGACAATTCAAAATCTCAGGATAATGTGTATTTCCTTACCGAAGTCAGTGAGAAAGACCTGATGAACTTCACACTTTCTGATTCTGTGACACTTCCGGAAGTAGATATTGTTTATGCAGAACCAGAGAAACAGGCTGAAGAAGAAAAGCCGGAAACGACAGAGACAGATGAGAAAGATAAGGTAGAGGATGAAATTCAGATGCCAGAAGACAAAAGTTTGGCAGGGACTTATCTACTGATCGGATTGGTTGCTGTTGGAGCTGCGGCAGGTGGTTATTACTTGAAAGTCTACAAACCGAAACATGAATATGATGATGAAGATGAGATGGAAGAGGATGAAAATGAATCCGAAGATTCAGAGTCAGAAAAACGGGAAGTAGACGATGCAGATGAGCAGGAAGAACAGGAAAATGCAGGGACAGAAGTTTTGAAAGATGAAGATTTCAATGATGAGGTACTAGAAGATGAAGAAGAGGAGCAGGAGTAAATGAAATTAGTGATTGCAGAAAAGCCATCGGTTGCGATGGCACTGGCTTCCGTGCTTGGAGCCAGAACAAGAAAAGATGGCTACGTGGAGGGAAACGGTTATATCGTTTCCTGGTGCGTAGGACATCTAGTTGGATTATGTGATGCATCGGAATACGATGAAAAATATAAAAAATGGAGATATGATGATCTGCCGATTGTGCCAGAATGTTGGAAACATAAGGTATTGGAAGGTACGAAAAAGCAGTTTGGAATCTTAAAGAAACTTATGAGAGATTCCAAAGTAGATGAAGTGATCTGTGCCACTGATGCAGGACGTGAAGGTGAGCTGATCTTCCGTCTGGTGTATGAGCAGGCAGGATGTAAAAAGCCGATGAAGCGACTCTGGATCTCTTCCATGGAAGAACAGGCAATTAAAGATGGATTTGCGTCATTAAAAGACGGTTCGTGTTATGACAGTCTCTATCAGTCAGCTCTTTGCAGGGCAAAGGCTGACTGGCTGGTGGGAATCAATGCGAGCCGTCTTTTTTCTGTTCTGTATAACCAGAATCTGAAAGTTGGAAGAGTACAGACACCAACACTTGCCATGATCGTGGATCGAAATCAGAAGATCAAGGAATTTACCAAAGAGAAATATTATATGGCTCATATCAAATTTGACGATATGGATGCGGTCACAGAGAATTTTCAGAAAAAAGAAGATGCAGATAAAGTGGCTGCAGAGTGTCAGGAGCGCATGTGCGAAGTGGAGAAGGATGATGTGAAAGAGAAAACGGTCCGCCCTCCGAAGCTTTATGATCTGACCACCCTGCAGAGGGAAGCTAACAGAATGTTTGGCTATACCGCACAGCAGACATTGGATGCTGTGCAGGAGATGTATGAGCAGAAGCTTGTCACTTATCCGAGAACAGACAGCCAGTATCTGACAGATGAGATGGGAGAAAGTACAGAAACTCTGATTCAGATGTTATTTGGGAAAATGCCTTATGCTGAAGGTCTGGAATATCAACCGGACGTGAGTAAGGTATTAAATTCAAAGAAAGTATCCGATCACCATGCGATTATCCCAACCATGGAAGTAGCCAAAGCAGATATTGGTGAACTGAAAGAACGAAGCCGCAAGATTTTGTATTTGATCAGTGCCAGGGTTCTGACAGCAACTGCAGATCCTTATATTTATGAGAGTCATAAATGTCAGATTACCTGCAATTATCATAAGATAGGTGGCAGAGCGAAGGCTATGGTTGTTACACCATCCAGACTTCATGCAGTACGATATGTGCAGGAATTTAAGAGACAGATAAAAGAAAAAGGACTGAATGACCTTGAAGTGTTAGTCGCTTTTTCCGGTGAAGTGAAAGATAACGATGATGTGTACTTGGTGATGATTATGTAGCATCTATGCTTGAAGGAAAGCAGATGGGAGAATCCGGCTTTTTTGCCAATTCGAGTGATGCAATGCCGGCACTCTATGAAAAGATGTTAAAGACATCTGTAGAAGGGCCGGAAAGAATAAAAGACATTGGATATGTGCTTAAGATGGTTACAGATAAGGATATTATACCGGATGAATTCCGTGAACTGTATGAGACTTTTTGTAATACTTTGAAAATCAGAAGATAACGAGGTGATGTCATGTTACAATTTAATATAGATGAAATTGAAAAGCGTACCCTTTCCGGTCTGAAGGATTTTCAAAGAGCGACTGTGGAGAGAGTGGATTATCTGTTCCGGCATAATCAGAATCGTGTGCTTGTAGCAGATGAAGTGGGTATGGGAAAAACTCTTATTGCCAGAGGAGCAATTGTAAAGACAGCAAGACTTAGAATCGAAGAGAAAGATGATCTGTTTAAGGTAATTTATATCTGCTCTAATCAGAACATAGCAAATCAGAATATCAGAAAACTTGATGTAACAGGAAAGAATGCCATCGGCTCAGTATCAGATACCAGACTGTCTATGCAGCATTTAAAGATTACTGAGCAGGAAAATGATCCGCAGATAAAGGAAGGTTTTATACAGCTTATCCCACTTACACCGGAAACATCTTTCCGCATGACCACCGGAGGTGGAAGTGTGCAGGAAAGAGCACTTATGTATGCCATTTTAAGGAGAATGCCGGACTTTAAAGGACATGTAACTTCTCTTGAAAAATTTATGATAATGGATGCTGTAAAAGCATGGGATGGATGGGCAAAATGGAACTTTGAAAATCGTGTGGCAGAATGCGAAAAGATGACGAAGGGTGTCTATCCACAAAATGTGATAGAAAAAATCCTTAATTATCAGGAGTATGAAAGTATAAGGGACATGCTGCTTAATCATTTGCATGAAAGAAGATACAATAAACAGCTTACATATTCCAATTACTATGTGATGAATAAGCTTCGTGTGATGTTTGCGAGAATCAGTGTATCTATGCTTGAGCCGGATCTGGTAATCATGGATGAGTTTCAGAGATTTAAGTTTCTTTTGTCATCCGATGACAGTGAGCTTGGTATTCTTGCACACAGTTTCCTTAGTGGACATGATACAAGGGTACTTCTGTTGTCGGCTACACCATATAAATTGTATTCTACCCTTGAAGAGATAGATGAAAATCAGCTTGATGAGCATTATGCAGAGTTTTTTCAGGTTATGAACTTTCTTTTTGATGATGAAGTCAAAGACATTAAATTTAAGGAAGTGTGGAAGAATTATTCCCATGCTCTAAGTGAGTTGAAGGCAGGGGACAGTGCAATTATCCGTATGAAGGAGCTGGCAGAAAATGCCATGTATCAGGGAGTCAGCAGGACAGAGCGTATATCTGTCATGGATTCCGGTGATTATACGGATGACAGCAGCGTGAAGCATCATTTGCAGATAGATGAAAATGACATAAACTCCTATATACAGATGTCACGATTGTTGTCAAAAACGGATTCAAATCATTCTTTACCGGTAGATTATGCAAAGAGCTGTCCGTATCTTATGTCCTTTATGAAGAAATATAAGATTAAAGAGCAGATTGAAAAATATTATATAAAACATCCAGATGAATTTGGAAGTGAAAGAGAACAATGTCTCTTGTGGCTGAATCGCAATAAAATCAATAAATATGATGAACTGCCGAAAACCAATGCAAGGCTTGAGGCACTGAAAGAAAAAGCATTTACCGGCGGTGCAGAAAAATATCTGTGGATTCCTCCATCACTGCCATATTATGAGATGCAGGGAGCATATAAAAACAGCAAAGGCTTTTCAAAAATACTTGTATTTTCTGCATGGGAGATGGTTCCACGAATGATAGGTGCGCTTGTTTCCTATGAGGCGGAAAGACTTACAGTTGGAAAACTGGTACATCAGATAAAGAATCAGGATAAGAAGAATACGGGGTATTTTGCGGATGGTTCGAGACGATACCCGGTGGCAAGGCTCAGGTTTAATGTTTCAAATGGAGAAGTAAGAGGCATGAGCCTGTTTGCATTGCTTTATCCTTCAAAGACACTTTCTGATATGTATTTACCGATTGAGTCATTGAATAATCATGAATCATTAGAAGTAATAGAGAAATCTGTACGGCTGAAACTGAAAGAGAAGCTTGCGATAATCGAAGAAAAGTATGGTGATTCGGGTAACAATAAGGAAGATGCCAGGTGGTATTATCTTGCACCGATGCTCATGGATGGAGTCATCTATGCAAAGCATTGGATAGAGGATATTGTGTGGGAAATGAATACAGACGAAGAGGATACAACATCTGAGGTCAGAAGCAGTTCAAAGGATAAGAGAAATAAGGGCTTTATTGCTCATATTGATAAGCTAAGAAGTTATTTGGATGCCCCGGAGGAGATTCATCTTGGAAGAAAGCCGGAGGATCTTCTGGAAACATTGGTAAATATGGTACTGGGTTCGCCAGCAATATGCATTTATCGTTCTAATGGAAGAAGCACAGCCAGAGCAACATCGCTTGCAAAGGTATTTGTCAATAATTTCAATTTGCCGGAGTCAACAGCTATCATTGATCTTGCTTATGGCAGATGCAGGGATGATAATTCCCATTGGCAGAATGTACTTAAATACTGTAAAGATGGCTGTTTTCAGGCAATGATTGATGAATATATCCATATGCTGAAAGAAACAGCAGGTTTTCAGTCGGATGGAAATCAGTATCAGATTGTGCATGACATGATGATGGATTCATTGAAGATACATACAGCCACCTATATCGCTGATACTTATCCTGATTTCAAAAAACGTATTAACGGAGCTGACAGGAAGAGTGATGGATGTCGAATAAGGTCGAGTTATGCAGTTGGATTTACAAAGGATGCAGGAGATAATTCCAAGGTAGTCATGCGTAAAGAAAATATCAGAAATGCCTTTAACTCACCAATGCGTCCATTTGTGCTCGCTACAACATCAATCGGACAGGAAGGATTGGATTTTCATAATTATTGTCGTGTGATTATGCACTGGAATCTTCCAAGTAATCCCATAGATGTAGGACGGATTTTGCGGACATTCAAAATAAAAAAGAATGTGGAGGTAACAGACAATGGCAAAATCATTATTTGAGGAACTGGGCGGCAAATACGAAAGGCAAGGGGATTATTTGATACCGTGCTTAACTGTACCCGCCGAAGAAGAACAGGCAATAGGCATCTGGGGGCAACGGCATTTAGATTATCTAAAACAGTACCGTAAAGTTACATACACCAATCTTCTTACAAGCGGCAGGCTAAACGCCTACCTTGCCGACATCAACAGACAGGCACAGGAACGCTTTGAAAGGCTCATAGAGGGTATGAAACAGGCACAGGGCATAACGGAACAGCTAAAGGCAGAAAACGCCTTAGAATGGACAGGATGCCTCAATAACATAAGGGCTTGTGCGAGGGAGATTGTGGAAAAGGAAATTATTTTTGCATAAACAGATGATTAGTGGCAGGGGGAAATCCTGCCGCTTTTTCTGCTTTAGTTTGTCAGCTTGACAAATAAAGGGTTAAGGAATATAATTAGATTCAGTATTATACAAGGAGTTAATAAATATGCGGCAAGGTATTCTTAAATAAACTGTCAATTTGATAGTGGGAACAAAAAGTAGCAGTCCCGTTTCACTTTTAATATGGGGCTTAGTTTTTTGTACCCAGTTTAAGAATACTTTTATCATGTAATTTTATATGCCCGAAAACATATAAGTGTTTTGGGGCTATTGGAGTTATTTACCCAGTGATAGGAGTATTTATCACTGGGTATTTTTATGCCCTTTTTTGGGTGTTGATAGGAGGAAAATCACATGAAAATAATTAACTTAGGCATTCTGGCTCACGTTGACGCAGGAAAGACAACATTAACGGAAAGTTTATTGTATACCAGTGGTGCAATTGCAGAACCAGGGAGCGTAGATGAAGGCACAACAAGGACAGATACAATGAATTTGGAGCGTCAAAGGGGAATCACTATCCAGACAGCAGTGACATCTTTTCAGTGGGAGGATGTAAAAGTCAACATTATAGATACGCCAGGCCATATGGATTTTTTGGCGGAAGTATACCGTTCTTTATCCGTATTAGACGGAGCAGTATTATTAGTTTCTGCAAAGGATGGCATACAGGCACAGACCCGTATACTGTTTCATGCACTACAGATAATGAAGATTCCGACAATTTTTTTCATCAATAAAATTGACCAAGAGGGGATTGATTTGCCAATGGTATATCGGGAAATGAAAGCAAAGCTTTCTTCGGAAATTATAGTGAAGCAAAAGGTTGGGCAGCATCCCCATATAAATGTAACGGACAATGACGATATGGAACAGTGGGATGCGGTAATTATGGGAAACGATGAACTATTAGAGAAATATATGTCAGGGAAACCGTTTAAAATGTCAGAACTGGAACAGGAAGAAAACAGGAGATTCCAAAACGGAACGTTATTTCCCGTTTATCACGGAAGCGCTAAAAACAATCTGGGGATTCGGCAGCTTATAGAAGTAATTGCCAGTAAATTTTATTCATCAACGCCTGAAGGTCAATCTGAACTATGCGGGCAGGTTTTTAAGATTGAATATTCAGAGAAAAGGCGGCGTTTTGTTTATGTGCGTATATATAGCGGAACATTGCATTTGAGGGATGTTATTAGAATATCTGAAAAAGAGAAAATAAAAATCACAGAGATGTGTGTTCCGTCAAATGGTGAAATCGTCCCGGCTGACCATGCCTGTCCGGGAGAAATTGTTATTTTAGCTGATGATACTTTGAAACTGAACGACATTCTGGGAAATGAAAAACTCCTGCCTCACAAAACATGGATTGATAATCCCATGCCATTACTTCGGACAACGGTAGAGCCGCAAAAGCCGGAGCAAAGGGAAGCCCTGTTAAATGCCCTCGCAGAGATTGCTGATACAGACCCTCTTTTGCATTTTGACATTGATACTGTTACACATGAGATTATACTTTCTTTTTTGGGGAATGTGCAGATGGAAGTCATTTGTGCCATCCTTGAGGAAAAATATCATGTGGAGGCAGAAATAAAAGAGCCTACTGTTATATATATGGAAAGACCGCTTAGAAAAGCAGAATATACCATCCACATAGAAGTCCCGCCAAATCCTTTCTGGGCTTCTGTCGGGTTGTCCATAGAGCCGCTCCCTATTGGAAGCGGAGTGCAGTATGAAAGCAGAGTTTCACTTGGATATTTAAATCAATCGTTCCAAAATGCGGTTATGGAGGGGGTTCTTTATGGCTGCGAGCAGGGGCTGTATGGATGGAAAGTGACAGACTGTAAAATCTGTTTTGAATATGGATTGTATTATAGTCCTGTAAGTACCCCCGCAGACTTTCGGCTGCTTTCCCCTATCGTATTGGAGCAGGCTTTAAAAAAAGCAGGGACAGAACTATTAGAGCCATATCTCCACTTTGAAATTTATGCACCGCAGGAATATCTCTCACGGGCGTATCATGATGCTCCAAGGTATTGTGCAGATATTGTAAGTACTCAGATAAAGAATGACGAGGTCATTCTGAAAGGAGAAATCCCTGCTAGATGTATTCAAGAATACAGGAACGATTTAACTTATTTCACAAATGGGCAGGGAGTCTGCTTGACAGAGTTAAAAGGATACCAGCCAGCTATTGGTAAATTTATTTGCCAACCCCGCCGCCCGAATAGCCGTATAGATAAGGTTCGGCATATGTTCCACAAGTTAGCTTAACAGCTTGCAAAAGTCATATAAAATGAGATTTGAAAGGATTAGAGACTAATTATGATGAAATGCGAATGGATATTGTGTCCTGTTTGTGGGAGCAAAACCCGTAATAAAATTAGGAAGGACACTGTTTTGGAGAATTATCCCCTTTATTGTCCAAAATGCAGACAAGAAAGATTGATTAAAGTTGACAACTTGAAGATAACTGTCATCAAAGAGCCAGACGCTTAAGACGCAGAGCCGATGAAATTGTGGAACAATTCACGAATCATCGGCTCTTTTTGTTTCGTATTTGAAAGAACAAACTCACCAAATAAAAAAAACGATATTCGGGTGGGTTATTTTGTTATACCCTAAATTACCCTCTGAATTTGTTTTTAAATTTGGAGGGATTTTTTTATGTCCTTTTTTCGGGCAGTTACAGGAAAAGGGAAAATAGCAGTAAAGCCGGATAAAATCCGGTTATATGTCAACAAGGAAGAACTTTGCAAAGAATATGAAGATACTCTCCGAAGGTCAACAGAAGATACAGAGCTTCTCAAGGATTTGTTTGAGAAACTTGGTTTTCAGAGAAAAGACCTTAAAACAGTATATTTTAATGTCGATACAGAATATGAAAGCTATCAGGACAGAGATAAGAGCTGGAAGCGAAGATTTAAAGGTTATAAGTATAATCACCATATGAAAATAGAGTTTGCAGCTGATAATAAAAGATTAGGGCAAGTCCTTTACGCTTTGGCTCATAGCTCATTAAGGCCAGAGTTTTCTATTGAGTATACAGTGGCAGATGTAGAAAAATGTAAAAATGAGCTGTTACATAAAGCAATCGAGGATTCCATTCAAAAGGCACAGGTGCTTACAACAGCAGCAAATGTGAAATTGGGTGAAATACAGGCAATTGATTATTCTTGGGGAGAGATAGATTTTGTAACAAAGCCATTGAATGAAATGAGATTAATGGAGTGTACGGAATGTGAAATGAGTGCACCGGGAGCATATGATATAGATATTGAGGCAGACGATATTAATGTTACTGATACGGCAACTGTAATATGGGAAATTGCATAAAGAGGAAGATATAAATAGATTAGACGAAAAGCAAGAGGCACCGTTAAAGTAGGTACCTCTTCTTTTTAGAGAGTTGGCTCTTTTTCTGATACGGGAATTTGCATCTCCGGAGCATTAAGTAGTGCTGTGAAATTCTGTCTAATGATATCCAGTGTTTTCTGCTTTTTCTGCAAGTCCTGTTTTTCCCGGACAGTAGCAGCCTGTTCAGATTCAAGATTTTCTATCCTCTTCTGGATTTTATTAGAGCTTGGGATTTTGGTAACACCGAGATCCTGAAGCTCTTTTTTTAGTGAATCGTGGAGCTGGTATTCTGCCTGATGTTTGGTCCGGTAAGCTTTTGGATTTTTAGCAGATTTGCAATCTTCAATTACCTTACGGCAGAGCCGGTAAGAATCACAGTGTTTCTGAATGACTTTCTGTGTACTCAGCTCATTGTTGATTTGTATTATTCTCTGATCAGCCGCATTAACAGAAGCATCAACATCAGAAAGATGCTGTTGGAAATCTTCATAATTCAGCAGGTTATTTTCGGAAAGATAGTTGAAGGTGCGTGCCGCTTCTTTCAGATTATTCAGTTTTGCCCAGCGTTCAAAGCATTCACGATTGCCTGTTGTGATATAGGTGGAGATATTGATATACAGGCGAGCTTCTCTGGACAAAGGCTTCGGAGTTTTCGTCTTATAACGATTTTTCTCTAAGCGGAGTCGGACATTTTCTTCTGTATAGTAGCTTCCGAGAGATTTCATATAGGTGAAATTTTTCTGCTCAGGTGCCCGGAAGGATAAATTTTTTCCCTGTCGTATTTCATATCCTGCCAACTGCATTTTCTGTAAAAATTCTTCATAATTGATAGAGGACCAGATTGCCTTATCAACCGCAACACGAAGTTTAGCTTTCCAACTGGTGCCACGATAATATTCCATGTTCTCCTTATAACTTTTGCCTTTTTCTCCGGTTGGCATACTGGTGGCAAGTCCATTTTCGTGACAGATACGATTACTGATTCTGCAGAGTTTATGGTAGCTCCGCTTATTGGAAACATACTTGTGATGATCAACAAAACTTGCAGCGTTGAAGATGATGTGATTGTGGATATGATTTTTATCAACATGGGTGCTGATCACGTATTCATATTTTCCTTTCAGTACTTCATCTGCAAATTGCTGCCCTAAGCGATGGGCATTTTCGGCATCAACTTCTCCAGGTTTAAACGACTGAATCAGATGAAATGCCAGGTTATCACCTTTGTCCATTCCATTCTTTTTCGCCATTTCTCTTGTCATGGAAAATTCAAGATCTGCAGTTTCCGGGGAACAGCCAAAACTGGAAACTAACAGTTTTTCATCAGTCTTATCAGGATTCGTAATATAGTCCAGAGCTTTCTTGTCCGTTACTTTAATTGGGAAGATCTTAAGATACGCCATAATTCTTTCACCAGCTCTTTCAATTCTTGCATTTCTTCCGGATACAGATCTCCGGTGCTGTTTACTTTCTTTGCAATCTGATTAATATTCACACCGATCTTATGCATTTCCTCGTATTGTTTCTTTAATGGAGTAGTGTCTGTATTGACAATATAACCGTCGATTGCCATTTTACGAAGGTAAGCTCCCATATTTTTTGTTTTTGATTCAATCATCTTTCTGCGAATCAGCTTCTTTTCTTCCGGGGAAACACAAAACAAAATTTGTATATTTCTTTTTCTCTTTGCCATAGGCAGATTCTCCTTTCATTGGTTCTTCGAAGTAGTGACTTCTGTGTTTTTAATTTAGGGCAGGGTTCCCTAAATTGCTGGTTTTCCGGAAGTGTATATACACTTCCTGTCCTTGCTATTTACCGGTGGCACAGCCGCCGGAAGAGAGTCTTAAAAAAGAACCCTCTATAAATAAGGTACTGAGAGAAGAAAAAGAGGACATCGAAGCTCAGAAGTATGACGCAAGCATGATTCTGTGGTATAGTAAAATCTGAATGAAAAAGAAGAAAAGAGGTCAAACCGATGTCACGGAAAAACCATAAGATGATAGATGGGAGATTACTGCAAACGAATAAGAAGTATTCCCAGTTAAAAATGAAGCAGAAAGAAAAGATTGCGGAATGGATGTTTCAGGCAACCAGAGATTATTATATGAAAAAATGTACTTTTCCGAGTGACAAACATCTGGAAGAAGTGGTGGATTCTGTTTATGAAAAAATTGAAGATGCAGAAATCTGGATTCCGTATGGAGAGGTCTTCAAGCATTATAAATCCAAACGATCGGATATCAACAAACGTGTCAGAAAATCTCTGAATGAAAAAGAAGAGAGTCAGATTGAGAAGGTCTGTTTTATGAATATGTGTATGATTCAGGATCATAAAGGGAATGTACTGGCTCTGGATAAAGTAAATGATAGCTATACCGGTACAACTTTTCCAGGCGGTCACGTAGAAGCAAATGAGATTTTTCAGAAATCTATGATTCGGGAAGTCTGGGAAGAAACAGGACTTACGGTTGAAGCACCGAAGCTTGGAGGATTATATCATTGGCATAAGAGCGGAGTGCACTATGTTATTACCTTGTATAAAGCGGATAAGTTTACCGGAGAATTAAAGAGTTCTGAGGAAGGAAGAGTTTATTGGATTCCGCTGGAAGAGTTAAAAACAAAAGAACTTGCTACAGGTATGGAACACGTTTTGCGGATTCTGGAATCAGAGAAGGTGGACGAGTGCTATATGCATCTGGAAGCAGATGGATATGTGGGAGACTTGTATTAAAGAATTACATGAGAAATGGCTGCCTGCTCATTGGAGAAAAGACAGCCATTCTTTATAAGATACATCATTCATCTATTCTGTTTTTTGCGGTTCGTTTTTGGAAGTGAAATTAATATATTTGGCGCGTTGTAAAATTGAAATAACTGCATCAATGCTTTCAGGATTGGAGAAGCTCATGATAAAAGGTTCTTCTTTAAATTCCATGGGTTCGAACCCAGGATTCTGATCTGGATTCTTGAGTATATGGATGGGACGTGCACTCTGATTATAAAATGCCAGTTGTGCGGAATCTGTAGTGTTACCGATGACACCAATGCCTACATCCCCTTTTCCAAAGTCTATTCTATGTTTATTTAAGTTGATCATTTTCAAAAATCTCCTTTTTCAAAAATAGCATATTTAGTAATTTTCTATTATTCCCGAAGTAGGGATATCTTTTAAAAAGTCACTGTTGGAAGTAATCGGAGAATCTACAATCTGAACACCGCTACGTTTCATCATTCGGAATTTGAAATCAAGAAGTTCCGGTGGAACTTTCAGTTCAGCTGCAGCCTGGAAAAATGACATATCAGCGTTAAGCATCTCCAGGACATCTTCATCCTCCAGAAGATAATCAGCGGCAAAGCAATTCGCTTCATATTCACATTGTGATACTCCATCGAATAATTCAAAATCATGAAAACACTTGATCTGAAGGGTTTTCTGATGAAGGAGTGCGTGCCCAATCTCGTGGATCAGGATAATCTGCTGTATGATTTCCGGCAGATCGCTGTTAATGACGATGCAGGTCTTTCGACATTCCCGCATACAGAAGCCTTTACAACAGTTTGGATCAGTTCCAAGCGGAAGCTTCTTAACAATAATATGCATAGCGGCTGCAAGGCGGTACGGATCACTTTCCTGATATTTTGTTTTTACTTTATTAACAGTGTCTCTTATACATTTTGAACTCATAAAAACACCTCGATATTTCATAAGATAGTTTGCTACAAGTATAGAGTAGCAAAAGTGCTGTACGAAAATACGGACACCTATGAATCACTTTCCGTTTCAGTGTTTTTCTTTTTCCGTCCAAATGTCTTTTTAGCTTCCATCTTACAGGAAAGATATGCTTTGGTTACAGCTTGATAGAAAGCATCTTTTGCTTCTTCGTCAAGTTCGCCACCAGCGAAAAGAGCACGGTTGGCTTCGAGAATCTCATTGATGTCCCTGGCTCCTTTTTCACCAAGCTGTCCATTGACTTCATCAATATAATCCATTTTTTCAATTCCATAAGAAGGATCTGTAATCTCGTCATGTTTTAAATAATCATAAGAGACATTTAATGCATGAGCGAGCTTTCTCATAGTAGAGATTCGTGCGATGGTGCCGGAACTTTCATAAGCTGCGATTGCACGCTGTGATACGCCGACCAGTTCTGCAAGTTCTTTCTGCGTCAGATGATTCTGTTCTCGTTGAAATTTAATCTTGTCTGAAAAATTCATAGTGGGATCCTTTCCAAGTTTTTGAAATCGTAACTTCATCAACTTTATAAAAACTATTGACAGAGTTCATTATCACGTATAAAATACAAACAAACGTTCGTGAAGTTAGTAGAAATTATAATTCAAAAACTTCACAAAGTCAATATGAAGCAAAGAAGTTTTATTACGATTTTTAGACTGGTAGGTGAATGTTATGAGCAGGACAATTCTTCATTCAGATATGAATTGCTTTTACGCAAGTGTCGAGATGTTGCATCATCCGGAACTTGCCGGAAAGCCGATGGCAGTTGGGGGCGATCCGGAAGCAAGACATGGAATTGTGCTGACTGCGAATTATATTGCAAAGCGAGCCGGAGTAAAAACAGGTATGGCATTGTGGCAGGCAAGGCAGGTTTGCCCGGAAATAATTTTTGTACCGCCTCGCATGGATCTTTATTTGAGGTTTTCCAGAATGGCACAGGAGATTTACAGTGAATACACAGATCAGAGAGAACCATTTGGGATTGATGAAAGCTGGCTGGATGTAACTGCCAGCACTTCTGTCAAGGGAGACGGAATGAAGATTGCAAAAGAGATCAGCAGTCGGATTAAATATGAACTAGGTGTTACCGTAAGTATTGGTGTTTCCTGGAATAAGATATTTGCAAAGCTCGGTTCTGATTATAAAAAGCCAGATGCCATTACAGAGTTTTCCAAAGACAATTACAAGGATATTGCATGGAAACTTCCAGTAGGAGATTTACTCATGGTCGGAAGAAGCACTGAACGGACGATGAAGAAACTTGGCATTTGTACAATCGGAGATCTGGCAGGAGCAGAACCTTCTATATTAGAAACATATCTTGGAAAGATGGGATTGGTACTTCATACCTTTGCAAATGGATGGGATGAAACTCCAGTTTTGGTAGAAGGATATAAAGTACCGATCAAGTCTATCGGGAACAGTACAACAACGCCAAGAGATCTTGTTAGTGAATTGGACGTGAAGATTATTTTGATGGCTCTTTCAGAAAGTGTAGGAGCCAGGCTTCGTGAAAATGGTTTTCAATGCAGGACAGTAGAAATCTCGATTCGGGATAATGGATTGTATCATTTCACGAGACAGTGCAAGTTGGACAGGGCAAGTAATCTTACAGAAGAAATTGCCAGAACTGCATTTGAGTTATTCCAGAAAAACTATAATTGGGAACATCCAATTCGTAGTCTTGGTGTTCGAGGATGTGATCTGGTATCAGAAGAGATGCCGTATCAGCTTGATTTATTTATGGATGAAACGAAGAGAGAAAAAATCAAAAAGATGGACCAGGTGGTAGATGAGATCCGTGGAAGGTTTGGCTATCAGAGTATTCAGAGAGCATTTATGTATCAGGATAAGATACTGGCACAGCTGAATGCTAAGGAACATACGGTTCATCCACAGGCATATTTTCATGGATAGGAGAGAGCAGGTGTTTTGTAATGACAGCTAAAGTGTATGTAGATGTCCTGGCAGTATTCAGCCGGGAAGGAGAATTGATCCCTACAGCGTTTGTCTGGGAAGATGGACGTAAGTATGCGATTGATAAGGTTTCAAAACCGGAGCGTTGTGCCAGCCGAAAAGCTGGCGGAACCGGATATCGTTATACCTGTCAGGTGGGTGGAAAAATCTGTCATCTGACTTATGAAGAAAATTATAAATGGTTTATGGAACGTAAATAACGGCGTCCTAAAAGGGAGCCCTGAATCAGGGCCCCCTTTGGAGAGATAGATATTCGATGAGAACATCAGCAGTCGGGGATACATCCTTTCCCGTGAGAACCGATTGCTTTCAATAGATCATACAGTTGCCGATCAGCCAGAAATAGAAGCTATCCCACAGCGGATATTTCTGCGGAATCTGCATGAAGAGATGTTAGGACAGTGACAGACTGTGAATGGAACAAACAATACAATGATTGGTCTGGCTGCGGAAGCGGTCGGGAAGGAGGACAATTATGCAGAGAATACAGGATATGTTTATCAATATGGAAGAAGTGGCAGAGGATGCTTATAAGAATACGGAATTATTGCTGAGTCAGTATACTAAAGTAATGTTCCGTATTGAGAAGAACCTTGTGGATATAGATTATGAAATGTATGCAGAGGAAGGGAAGCATCTGAAGGAAATGTTATATGATCTGGTAGATTTCGATGCGACTGCAGAGAAACGCAGAATCCAGGAAAAGCTTCTGAATAATGATATGAATCTCTGTTTGCTGGAAATCATGAGAGATTCCCTGATAGCTTTGAGGGATTATCCAAAAAATGGACAGCTGTATTATCGGCTTTTGAAATATAGATATTTTGAAGCAGGAAATACCAATGAAGATGTGATGCTGATGCTGGATGATATGCCAAGCACTACTTATTATCGAAACCGTAAGAAAGCAATCCGTTTGTATGCAACAATGCTCTGGGCATTTACACGTCCGGAAAAGATACAGAATAAGATGGAGGAAATAAACTGGAAGAAAAGTGGAAGTAAAGTGGCAGTGAACTGACAGTAAACTGGCATGTGAATGGTATTACAATGAAAATACGTGCATGTTAGAATTGATATGCTGAGAGAAATAGACCTTCGCAGACGTAATGTTTGCGGAGGTTTTTCTTTTCTCAAATTTTAAGGCGTCAGGCTGTGCCCGGAAGGGCATGGCCTTTTTTTATACCCAAAAACAGGTTGCAGATTTGAAAAAGCTTCCTTTTTAACAGGTAGATGCCGGAAAGGAAGAGCATATCAAGATGCAGGGAAGAGGCAGGCATTATGCCAGATATCCATGATTTTCGATTTGTCACAAATCAAATCAACAAAAACGACAAATCGGAGAAACAATCATGGAAGAAAGAAAATACACATTTTACGACAGATATCAGAAGGTGAAATACGCTAATATTACAGCAGAAGAGCTGGAAGTTCTTAATATTTTTTATAATAAGGAACATTATATGTTTGATCAGCAGCATCAGAGAAATAATACAGTATTATTTTGTGGATTAGAATCAGAAAACGGTTGTGCGACAGACTTTATCGCAGATAGTGGACGTGACATTGCATCGGATATTACAACTGAGATCTTCTTTAAAGAACTCTTCAGCGATCTGACAGAGAAAGAAAAGAAAATCGTGAGCGATTATTTTATCATGGGAAAACAGGTTAAAGAAACAGCAGAGGAACTGGGCATCAGCACACGTCAGGTGAGTAGAGACAAGAACAGTGCTTTGGCAAAAATGTTGAAGAGGATGAAAGCAGCTGGATATGAATCATATGCTGAGGCGGCAGGTGCATTTCTGCAGGAAAGCGATTATATTCCAACACAGATGGAGACACAGAACTCGATTATGAAGAAAAGGACCGGAGAAGTGAGACTGCCATCAGATCATAAGATGAAAAAATAAATTAGTTAAAAATTAATCATGATAATAATGTGATGATATCACAGAAAACAAATGAATTTCAGATTATAATAAAGCCACAAAAGAAAAAACAAGGAGGACTGTAAAATGTCTGCTATTAATATCAATAAAAATAATTTTCAGAATGAAATAATGGATTCCGAGAAAACCGTTCTTTTAGACTTTTGGGCTCCTTGGTGTGCTCCTTGTCGTATGGTGGCTCCTATCATAGAGGAGATAGCAAGTGAACGCCCTGATATCAAAGTTGGAAAGATCAATGTGGATGAGCAGCCAGAACTGGCAAGTAAATTTGGTATTATGAGTATTCCAACTTTGGTGGTTATGAAGAATGGGAAGATTGTAACAAAAGTTTCAGGGGCAAGACCTAAGAAGGCAATCTTAGAGATGCTTTAAGGAGGTGCGTTAATGGGATTTTTTGATTTTTTAAAACAGGCGAATATTAATCAAGGGATAGAGGAATATAAAAAGACTGCTGGTGCAGTTCTGCTGGATGTTCGTACGCCGCAGGAATATCAGGAAGGGCATATACCAGAAAGTAAAAATGTGCCATTGCAACAACTTAACAATGTTGTTTCGGTAGTGAAGAATACAGAAATACCGCTGTTTGTATACTGTTATTCCGGAGCCCGAAGTCGTCAAGCAACTGGGATGTTGCAACGAATGGGATATTCTAAAGTAAATAATATTGGTGGCATTGCTGCTTATTCAGGAAAGGTGGAAAAATAAGATGAAGGTAATAATCGTAGGCGGTGTAGCCGGAGGAGCTACAGCTGCAGCAAGAATACGAAGATTGGATGAACATGCAGAAATTACTGTGTTTGAAAGATCCGGATACATATCCTATGCGAATTGTGGGCTTCCATATTATATCGGAGACGTGATCACAGACCCGGAAGAACTTACACTACAGACACCAGAGAGTTTTTTTAAACGATTCCGTATTAACATGAAAATTCATCATGAAGTTATCTCCATACATCCGGAACGAAAAACGGTTTCAGTGAAAAATTTAGAGAATGGTGAGATATTTGAAGAAAACTATGATAAGCTGATCCTCTCTCCAGGTGCAAAGCCAACACAGCCGAGACTTCCCGGAGTAGGTATGGATAAACTTTTTACACTTCGTACTGTAGAAGACACTTTTCGGATAAAGGAATATATAAATAAGAATCATCCAAAATCGGCTGTATTGGCAGGTGGCGGTTTTATTGGTCTGGAACTGGCAGAAAATTTGAGGGAGCTTGGCATGGATGTTACAATTGTCCAGCGGCCTAAGCAGCTGATGAACCCATTTGACCCGGATATGGCATCCATGATCCATAATGAAATGAGAAAGCATGGGATAAAACTGGTACTGGGCTATACAGTAGAAGGATTTAAAGAAAAGGACAATGGAGTAGAGGTTCTATTAAAAGATAATCCATCCCTTCAGGCTGATATGGTGGTGCTGGCAATCGGAGTTACACCAGACACAGCATTAGCAAAAGAAGCTGGTCTGGAACTTGGCATCAAGGGAAGTATCGTAGTGAATGACAGAATGGAAACTTCTGTACCGGATATTTATGCAGCAGGTGATGCAGTTCAGGTAAAACATTATGTTACGGGTGATGATGCGCTGATCTCTTTGGCCGGACCAGCCAACAAGCAGGGCAGGATCATCGCTGATAATATTTGTGGTGGTGACAGCCGTTACCTGGGCAGTCAGGGAAGCTCCGTTATCAAAGTATTTGATATGACAGCAGCCACTACAGGTATCAATGAAACCAATGCCAAAAAGTCAGGATTAGATGTAGATACAGTAATTCTTTCTCCTATGAGTCATGCCGGTTACTATCCTGGTGGAAAAGTGATGACCATGAAGGTGGTTTTTGAAAAAGAGACTTATCGTTTGCTTGGTGCTCAGATTATTGGATATGAAGGAGTTGATAAACGTATTGATGTGCTGGCAACAGCAATTCATGCAGGGCTGAAGGCAACCCAGCTGAAAGATCTGGATCTTGCATATGCACCGCCGTATTCCTCTGCCAAGGATCCTGTAAATATGGCAGGATTCATGATAGACAATATAGCAAAAGGTACCTTAAAACAATGGCATCTGGAAGATATGGATAAGATTTCTAAAGATAAAAGTGTTGTATTGCTGGATGTGAGAACTGTAGGTGAGTTTAACAGGGGGCATATGGATGGATTCAGAAATATTCCTGTAGATGAACTAAGGGAACGTATCAATGAAATTGAGAAGGGAAAGCCTGTTTACTTGATATGCCAAAGTGGTCTGCGCAGCTACATTGCCAGCCGTATTCTGGAAGGAAACGGTTATGAAACATACAACTTCTCCGGTGGATTCCGCTTCTATGATGCAGTGGTTAATGACCGTGCGTTGATTGAAAGGGCATATGCATGTGGTATGGATTATTAAAAAATAATCACAATAATTTTATAATTTACTTGTAGCGTAAAAAGATCCCCCATTTATTAGAATGACTTTCACAATTCTGATAAATGGAGGATTCTTTAGATGTCATAGAAAAACAGTTTTATGATCTTTGTAGTGTTTCCAGTCTTTTCGAATCAAGGATGGTGATTTTGCCGCGTGAGAGTTTGACGAGACCATCGCCCTGAAAGTATCGAAGCATTCGAGTGATCACTTCCCTGTGGGAACCAAGATGGTTTGCGATAGTTTCGTGAGTGATTTTCAGTTCATTTGTTCCTTCGATAGAGGTCTCTTCTAAAAGAAATGAAGCAACACGCTTATCCAAACTCTTCCACATGATCTGTTCAATCAGCCACATGACATCAGAAAAACGGCTAGCCATTAATTCATTGGTATAGTTTGCGACGGGAGCCGATTCCTTCATGATGTCCTTATAGATTTCAGCAGGGATGATCCAAAGATCAGTATCTTTTTCTGCTTCAATGGTTACTTCAAATTGAATGGACTGCATGATACATGAGGCGGATAAAAGACACATATCCATATCGAACAGGCGGTAAAGTGTAATTTCTCGTCCTTCATCTGAAAGTATGTAAGTTCGAAGCTGCCCGGATTTAACCAGTAATAATCCAGTACAATCCAGGTTTCCGTTGTGAATGATCGTTCCTTTTTTTACATCCCGTGTAATCAAATTGTCTGAAATTACTTTTTTCTGTGCTGTATTTAAGTCATTCCATAGTGGAAAATAATTTTCGAAGCTCATAACAGTTATCTCCTTTACGAACATAGTATACTTACTTTTTTTAGATGCGTCAATTATATAATTGACATATGCCATAAATAAAAATATACTGACTATAGTACATGACTGTTGTGAATATGAGGGAGGGATAAATAATGCAGGGAGATGTCAGTTTTACATTTTTGGACCGAATTGAAGAAGTAGAACTGAATATTGTAGATAGACGATGGCAGTCTGCACTGGCATTGGCATTGACTTTGCCAGATATTTGCGGAGGTATTGCTTTCCCGGAAATTGTTAAACATTATCGAGATGGCCGGGTTATGCTGGATCGGCAAAAGAATCCGACCCGTGATGTGGGAACCCAGTATATTCGCTGGTTTGATGAATATGCAGGGGACTACTTTAAACTATCTCAATCCGATGAAAAGCCATATATTTGCGGAGAACGCTGTTGGCAGCTTCGATGTGAATATCTTCATCAAAATAAAGGATTTTTGAATGATGAAAATAATATACGCTTTCATCTTGGACTAAACTGTGGAATGTCAGTTTGTCAGTTGGAAAGTATGAACATACAGGAGAACGGAAACGATATTCGTATAGACATAGAACAGTTTTGTCTGAGGATGTGCAAGGCAGCAAAGAGTTATTATGATAAAGTTCATTTGGAAAAAGACTTTAGTCTCTATAATACACCAGTTTTGGATTTTATTCAGGTAACACAAAAAAAGAAAGCTGCTTCTATTATTGCACTGGTCTGTGGCAGTGAACGTTATGCAAAAGGATTAAAAGAAACATTGCAATTTATTTCAGATCAGATCATGCTGTTTTACACACCGGAAAGTGCTAAAACAAGATTAGGCAGACATAAGCCGGATCTTTGGATTGTTACCGAAGATATGACGAGCCAACCGAATCAGCCATGGCGTGCGGACAGGACAACACCTGTAATTTTAATCACAGGCAATCCTGATGCTGTTGAAATTAAAAAGAATTCAGGAAAACTAACTGTTCTTTCTATGCCATTATCAATAGTTGATTTGCGGAAAACCGTCGAAATATATGTGTCGTGAGGAGAAGTTTATGCTGTACATAATACTATTATTTGTATTTGTAGTTGTAGTTGTATATTTGATGATGCTTATGCGGAGACAGAAAGAAAAGATGAGCGAAATTAAAATACAAATAGATCAACTGCAAGCACAACATGATCGATTGCAGAAAGAAAGGGATCAGTTACAAGAACGGATGAATCATCTGGAAGAGCAACGAGAACACTTGCAAATGCAAACAGACCAGGCATTTCGGAGTGCTGATGAAATCGAGAAAATTTACGATGAGATATGGAATCATGCTAATACCATTCACCTTTACTCTTCGTTAGCTGAAGAAGAAAGCAAATCTATAACAATGAAAGAAAAACAAAAAGAAATTATTCGAACAACTGAGGAAATTCTAAACATCATATATAAATATAAAGGTAATGTATAATAAAAATATGTCATTGTAATGATTAGCGTTCAAGGTAAATTCTTATGTAATAATATCACAGAAGGATTTACCTTTTTCAGGTACAATAGAGATACAAAATTTGAAAGGGGAACAAAGCATTGGCAAAAAGAATGGCAAGTGTCGATAAAAAAAGATGTGTTGCCTGCGGAGTATGTGAAAATACTTGTCCGCTGGCAGCTGTCAAAGTTTACCATGGATGTTATGCTGTGGTAGAAGAAACAGTGTGTGTAGGATGTGGAAAATGTGCAAAGTCCTGTCCGGCAGGTTGTATTGAAATGAAAGAGAGGACAGCGATGTGAAGAAAAAGAAACATTGGTATGATTATTTATGGATATGGGCGATCCTTTATTTTGCTCTCGGTTTTTTTAATATTTTGTTTGCTTGGTTTGGGATGATTGATTTCCTGTTGCCGTTAGGAATAGCGATATTCGGTGAAAATAAATTTTTCTGTAATCATTTGTGTGGACGTGGCCAGCTTTTTAGTAAGCTCGGTGGGGATTTAAAATGCTCAAGAAATAAACCAACCCCGCGATGGATGAGTTCAAAATGGTTCCGATACGGCTTTTTGATATTTTTCCTTACAATGTTTGGGAATATGGTATTTCAGACATATTTAGTTGGTGCCGGATCATCATCCTTGCGTGAAGCCATCAAATTATTCTGGACCTTCCGTGTTCCGTGGGGATGGACATACACTGCCGGAACAGTAGCTGATTGGGTGGCACAGTTTAGTTTTGGATTTTATAGTTTGATGCTTACATCTTTGTTGTTAGGGTTGATCGTAATGGTGTTATATAAGCCACGAACCTGGTGTACATTTTGTCCAATGGGAACAATGACGCAGGGTATCTGTAAATTAAAAAATAATGAAAAGAAGTAATACTATAAGGTGATTCATAAAAGGCATATGTCAAAAACTGTTGGGATACAATAGATAGGTAACAAATAAAATACAAGGATTCACTTCGATATGATATATTGGAGTTGACGAAAAACCAATGATCTTAACGAAAGGAGAATCCTTGTATGCCAAGT
>NZ_JBDOHS010000022.1:0-38160 GCF_039832105.1 Dorea sp. YH-dor226
TTAACGGAAGGAATATGAGAAATCCTTCCAAGTAACCTGCAAATTGATCTACAAGTGGTCAGATAAAATGAACTCGCGGTCAGCTCATCCGAGCTGGCCGGTCAGTTCGACCGAATTTAGCACCGTGCAAGCTCCATCGAGTGGCGACCAAATCCGCACGCCAGATCAAGTATCTTTTCGTCTCCTTTCATTTCCAGTTTTTCAACAAGGAAATCCACCTGTCGCTTTGTATCTTCCACCCACGAATGGTTTTGAATATCCAATGTCCATATTTTCTTATACCAATCACTTGCCATTGCCTTCATATAACTTCTCCTCTCCGCGAAAAATTTGAGGTTTTACATAAGTCATTATACATTTTTCCAATTAATATTCATAGTAATGATCAATTCTTTACTATTATTATACAAATGATTCAGTTTTACCGAAAGATGCATATTCTATTTTGCACAAGCATTGCATTTGAAAAAACACAAAAAAAATCCCTTACGCTCAATCAAGCGTAAGAGATTTTTTACATTCTAATTTAAGTATCTACCTAAATTCCAATATCTTATTTCTCAGCGATAGCTGCCTGAGCTGCTGCCAGTCTTGCGATTGGTACACGGAATGGTGAGCAGGATACATAGTCAAGACCGATCTTGTGGCAGAATTCTACTGAAGATGGATCTCCACCGTGCTCTCCACAGATTCCGATGTGAAGGTTTGGATTAACCGGCTTTCCTAAAGAAATAGCCATTTCCATTAATTTACCAACACCTGTCTGGTCAAGCTTAGCAAATGGATCGTTCTCGAAGATCTTAGCATCATAGTAAGCATCCAGGAACTTACCAGCATCGTCACGAGAGAATCCATATGTCATCTGTGTTAAGTCGTTTGTACCGAAGCAGAAGAAGTCAGCTTCTTTTGCAATCTCATCAGCAGTAAGAGCTGCTCTTGGGATTTCGATCATAGTACCAACTTCGTACTTCAGATCACTTCCAGCTGCTGCAATCTCAGCATCTGCTGTCTCAACAACTGTCTTCTTAACATATTTTAACTCTTTGATATCGCCAACCAACGGGATCATGATCTCCGGTTTTACTGTCCAGTCAGCGTGTGCTTTCTGTACATTGATAGCTGCACGGATAACAGCCTTTGTCTGCATCTTAGCGATTTCCGGATAAGTAACTGCAAGACGGCATCCACGATGTCCCATCATTGGGTTGAACTCGTGAAGTCCATCGATGATTGTCTTAATCTCTTCTACAGATTTGCCCTGAGCATCTGCAAGTTTCTTAATGTCATCTTCCTCTGTAGGAACGAACTCATGAAGCGGTGGGTCAAGGAAACGGATTGTTACCGGGTTACCTTCCAGAGCCTCGTATAATGCTTCGAAGTCGCCCTGCTGATATGGAAGGATCTTCTCAAGAGCTGCTTCTCTTTCTTCTACTGTATCTGCACAGATCATTTCACGGAATGCAGCAATTCTGTCTTCCTCGAAGAACATGTGCTCTGTACGGCAAAGTCCGATACCTTCTGCTCCAAGCTCACGAGCTTTCTTAGCGTCTGCAGGTGTATCAGCATTTGTACGAACCTTCATAGTTCTGTATTTGTCAGCCCATGCCATGATTCTTCCGAATTCACCGGCGATTGTAGCATCAACAGTAGGAATGATTCCATCATAGATGTTACCTGTTGTACCATCGATAGAGATTGCATCTCCTTCATGGAATTCTTTTCCTGCTAATGTAAATTTCTTATTTTCTTCGTCCATAGCGATGTCGCCGCATCCGGATACACAGCATGTACCCATACCACGAGCAACAACGGCAGCGTGAGATGTCATACCACCACGAACTGTCAGGATACCCTGAGCAGACTTCATACCTGTGATATCTTCCGGAGATGTCTCAAGACGAACCAGAACAACCTTTTCTCCTCTTGCAGCCCACTCTACAGCATCGTCTGCTGTAAATACGATCTTACCGCAAGCAGCTCCCGGAGATGCTCCAAGACCTTTGCCCATTGGTGTAGCAGCCTTCAGTGCAGCAGCGTCGAACTGTGGATGAAGCAGTGTATCCAGGTTACGTGGATCGATCATTGCAACAGCTTCTTCCTCTGTTCTCATACCTTCATCAACAAGGTCACATGCAATCTTCAGAGCAGCCTGAGCTGTTCTCTTACCATTACGTGTCTGCAGCATGTACAGTTTCTTATTCTCAACAGTGAACTCCATATCCTGCATATCTCTGTAATGAGTTTCCAGAGTCTTGCAAACCTGTGTAAACTGAGCAAATGCTTCCGGGAATTCTTCTTCCATCTTAGCAATTGGCATTGGTGTACGAACACCGGCAACTACGTCTTCACCCTGAGCATTGATCAGGAATTCACCCATCAGTTTCTTTTCTCCTGTAGCAGGATCACGTGTAAATGCAACACCTGTACCACAGTCATCACCCATATTACCGAAAGCCATAGACTGTACGTTAACAGCAGTTCCCCAGGAATATGGAATATCATTGTCACGACGATATACATTGGCACGTGGGTTGTCCCATGAACGGAATACAGCTTTTACTGCTCCCATTAACTGTTCCTTCGGATCATCCGGGAAGTCTGCACCAATTTTTTCTTTATATTCAGCCTTGAACTGAGAAGCCAGCTCCTTCAGGTCATCAGCTGTCAGTTCAACGTCAAATGTAACGCCTCTTTCAGCTTTCATCTTGTCGATCAGCTCTTCGAAATATTTCTTACCAACTTCCATAACTACGTCAGAATACATCTGGATGAATCTTCTGTAGCAGTCCCAAGCCCAACGTGGATTGCCGGATTTTTCAGCAATAACATTAACAACAGTCTCATTAAGACCCAGGTTCAGGATTGTATCCATCATACCAGGCATAGAAGCTCTTGCACCGGAACGTACAGATACGAGAAGCGGATTCTCACTGTCACCAAACTTCTTGCCTGTAATCTCTTCCATCTTATCAATGGCTTCCATAATCTGTTCCATGATCTCGTCATTGATTGTTCTTCCATCTTCGTAGTACTGTGTACAAGCTTCTGTTGTGATTGTGAAGCCCTGTGGTACCGGAAGACCTAAGCTTGTCATCTCAGCGAGGTTCGCACCTTTTCCACCAAGCAGGTTTCTCATGGTTGCGTTACCTTCTGTAAACATATAAACCCATTTTGCCATCTTGTCATGACCTCCTAAAACAAAATTTTCTAAGTCGCACATAATATTTTACTGGTTTTGCCAGTATTCGTCAATAGTTGCACCAGAACTTTTCGCCCTAAATTTTCCAGCATTTCTAGGCATTTTGCACAATGCTGACAAGGATATTTCCACTGACAGAAGTGTGCCGGCCAAGCTCTCGCTTATGCCGGCACACTTCCTGCAAAACACAACTACATTATATATTGCGTAAAAACGCCTTGTATCCTTTATATGCTTCATAAATATCAGCTTTACTGGTCACTTCCCACGGCGCATGCATACTCATAACAGGCACTCCGCTGTCAATCACTTCCATGCCATAGTTTGCCATAATGTAGGCGATTGTTCCGCCTCCGCCAACGTCAACCTTTCCAAGCTCTGCAAACTGATATGCAATACCATCCGTTTCCATTGCCCTGCGGATTTTTGCAAGATATTCTGCATTGGCATCATTGGATCCGTTCTTTCCACGGCTTCCGGTAAACTTATTGAATACCAGTCCTTTTCCAAAGAATGCTGTGCTTCTCTTCTCAAATGCTTCCGGGAACATCGGGTCATAAGCAGCACTGACATCAGAAGAGAGCATTCTTGAATTCTGAAGTGCACGACGAACCTTTAATTCAGATTCTCCATCTGTAAGAGCCACCAGTTCCGCGATCACATTTTCAAAGAACCGGGAATGCATACCTGTCGCACCGACACTTCCGATTTCCTCTTTGTCTACCAGAATACAGCAGGAAGTTCTGTCCACATCTTCCACATCCATCATGGCAAAAAGGGATGTAAATGCGCAGACACGGTCATCCTGTCCATATGCCAGTACCATACTTCTGTCGATTCCGCAATCTCTTGCTCTTCCAGCAGGCACGATCTCCAGTTCTGCAGACAGAAAATCTTCTTCCTCCATTCCGTAATACTCAGTAAGGATGCGCATCACATTTGCCTTAACCGTTTCTTTTTCCTTCTCATCCAGTGTCTCATCATCTGCAACCGGACGGCTTCCGAACAGAAGATCCAGCTTTTCGCCTTCGATCACTGCCCCAGCTTTTTTCTCCATCTGCTGAGCAGCCAGATGTACCAGAAGGTCTGTCACAACAAACACCGGATCGTCTTCTTTTTCACCGATGCTTACTTTTTCAACAGTGCCGTCCTTTTTAGCGATCACACCGTGAAGTGCCAGAGGAATTGTCACCCACTGATATTTCTTGATGCCTCCGTAATAATGTGTATCAAGATATGCCAGTTCTTCACTTTCATATAACGGATTCTGTTTTACATCGATTCTCGGGGAATCAATGTGTGCTCCAAGAATATTCAATCCATTTTCCAGTGGCTGTTTTCCAATCTGGAACATCGCAATACTCTTTCCCATGCACACCGCATATACCTTATCCCCTGGCTGAAGAGGTTCTTTTACTTCCTTCAGATTGCGATACCCTTTCGCTTCGATCTCGCGAACAGTCAGATCCACACATTCACGCTCTGTCTTTCCCTCATCCAGGCATACTTTATACTTTTCATTGATCTGATTCAGCTCTTTCTGCTGTTCCTCACTGTATGCTTTCCATACATTATTACTTTCCATAATACCGATTCTCCTTTCATACCTCTTTCAGATTCGTATATATATTATACCACAAATCGTGGAAACAGCATGCGACACTTTAGAAAAATGCTGCATGCTGCTTCGTCTTTTAAATTTTATATGGTTCCTGTACTATTTCAGTCCCATCTCTTCTCTTACTTCTTTGAAGCACTTCACAATGAAATCGATATCCTCTTTTGTATGACTTGCACATACCTGTGTACGGATTCTTGCTTTTCCCTTTGGTACTACCGGATAAGAGAATGCAACTACATATACACCCTTTGCCATCATACGTTTTGCAAATTCAGCTGCTGTTTTTTCATCATACAGCATAACTGGTACACATGGATGTGTTCCCGGAATAATATCAAATCCGTTGTCTACCAGTTCTTTACGATAATATGCCGTAACCTCTTCCAGATGATCACGCAGTTCTGTACTCTCTTCCAGCATATTAAAGAGTTCAAGGCTTGCGCCTGCAATTGCCGGAGCAAGTGAATTAGAGAACAGATACGGACGGCTTCTCTGACGCAGAAGATCAATGATCTCTTTTCTTCCGGAAGTATATCCGCCGGAAGCTCCGCCGAGCGCTTTTCCAAGTGTTCCGGTGATAATATCAACACGACCTTCTACTCCACAGTATTCTGCGGTTCCGCGTCCTTTCTTTCCGACAAATCCAACTGCATGACTGTCATCCACCATAACCAGTGCATTATACTTATCTGCAAGATCACATACACCTTTCAGGTTACAGATGATACCGTCCATAGAGAACACACCGTCTGTAGCGATCAGTTTAATTCTTGCACCAGCCTCATCAGCTTCTTTTAATTTCGCTTCCAGATCTTCCATATCGTTGTTTTTATAACGGAAACGTTTTGCCTTACACAAACGAACACCATCGATGATAGATGCATGATTCAGTTCATCGCTGATAACTGCATCTTCTGCTGTAAGAATCGTCTCAAACAGACCTCCGTTCGCATCAAAACAGGAAGAATAGAGAATCGTATCATCCGTTCCCAGAAAGTCAGATATCTTCTTCTCAAGTTTCTTATGAATGTCCTGTGTTCCACAGATAAAACGAACAGATGCAACTCCATATCCTTTTTCATCATAAGTCTTCTTAGCAGCTTCGATCAGACGCGGGCTGTCTCCAAGTCCCAGATAGTTGTTCGCACACATACACAGAAGTTCTCTTCCGTCTTCCATCTTCACTCTTGCTCCCTGTGGAGATACAAACGGCGCTTCCCCTTTGAACAATCCTGCTTCTTTAATGCCTTCTACCTCTTTTGTATAGATACTTAAAATATCATTTTTACGTGCCATTGTCTTCATCCTTCTTTCAACATTCAGTGTTTAATCATTTACATGTGCCCAGTCCAGAATTACCTTTCCTGACTGTCCGGAAATCATTGCCTCAAAACCTTTTTCGTAATCTTTGATATCAAAATGGTGTGTAATGATCGGAGAAATATCAAGTCCTGCCTGAATCATTGTTGACATCTTATACCAGGTATCCCATACCTTTCTTCCATAGATACCACGCAGATTGAGTCCATTGAAGATAACCGTCTCAAGGTCAACCTTTGCATCTGTTCTCTGAAGTCCGAGAAGCGCAATATTTCCACCGTGTTTCATGTTATGGATCATATCATGAAGTGCGATCTGTGATCCGGACATCTCAAGACCCACATCAAATCCTTCTGTCATGCCGATATCTTTCATCACATCTTTCAAGTTCTCATCTTTCAGGTTCACAACTCTTGTTGCACCAAGCTTCTTTGCAAGATCAAGACGATACGGATTCAGATCCGTTACAACCACATGTCTTGCACCGGAAAACTTTGCAATTGCCGCTGCCATACATCCAATCGGGCCGGCTCCTGCGATCAGCACATCTTCCCCAAGCATATCATAAGAAAGTGCTGTGTGAGTCGCATTTCCAAACGGATCAAAGATTGCATACATTTCTTCCGGAATATTCGGATTACATGGCCATACGTTAGAAGACGGAATTACAAGATATTCTGCAAATGCTCCGTTTCTGTTAACTCCAACACCCTTTGCATCTTTACAGTTCTCTTTATGACCTTCCAGACAGTTTCTGCATTTTCCGCAGGTAATATGACCTTCTCCGGATACCAGATCTCCAATCTTAAATCCTTTGACACCTTCTCCCACTTCACACACTTCTCCGACATACTCATGTCCGGCAGTAAGTCCGACCGGAATCGTATGCTGTGCCCAGTCATTCCACTGATAGATATGAACGTCCGTTCCACAGATAGCTGTCTTATGAATCTTGATCTTTACATCATTCGGTCCCACTTCCGGAATCGGGACTCTTTTCATCCACAGACCCTCTTCTGGTTTTTCCTTCACCAGTGCCCACATCAATCCATCATTTCTTTCGCTCATTTTAATCAACCTCCCGTTTCAGCCGTCTCCCCAGACAGCATCTTCTCACTTAACGTTGTAATTATAGCACTCTTAACTAATATACACAACCTGTTTTCTACTATTTTTGTGTTTTTTGACAATTATTTCACATTGTTTTTCTCTTTTTTATGTCATTTTCAC
The DNA here is from genome assembly GCF_039832105.1 of Dorea sp. YH-dor226. NCBI lineage: Bacteria > Bacillati > Bacillota > Clostridia > Lachnospirales > Lachnospiraceae > Dorea > Dorea sp. YH-dor226. The sequence goes on from NZ_JBDOHS010000022.1 coordinate 7,371, forward strand.
CATTCTCTATTTACAAACGCAATTTTATTTTGTATAATTTTTTTGTCATTATCAACATTTCCAGCAAAGCGAACAATATTTTCAGCATTTTGCCTTGTAATATGTTGATACTGACAAGGGGAAATCAATCAAAAAAAAGAGAAAGAGAGGTAAAAGCAGATATCACGCCTGCTTCTGGTATGGTTTCAGGTATGCAATCTGCGAAAACACAACATGAAAAATGTAATTCAAAAATGGAACAGCATCAGTCTTGTTCTGAGAATCATCTGTGGTCTCATCATTGGTATCATTCTTGGACTTGTAATTCCAAAAGTGACAGTAATCGCTATTCTTGGGGACCTTTTTGTTGGCGCATTAAAGGCTATCGCTCCACTTCTGGTATTCTTCCTTGTAATGAGCGCTCTTGCACACATGGGAGAAGGACAGAAAACAAACATGGGCTTCATTGTTATGCTCTACATGGTAGGTAACCTGTTTTCAGCACTCGTATCCGTAGTTGCATGTAAACTGTTCCCTGTAACTCTTACACTGGCAGAAGCAGCCGGCGAAGAACTGGCTCCTCCGAGTGGTGTAGGCGAAGTATTAAAGAACTTATTGATGAACGTTGTATCTAATCCGGTTGCTTCCATTGTGAATGCCAACTACATCGGTATCCTTGCATGGGCATGTATCTTTGGTATTGCTCTGAAATGTGCTTCTGACAACACCAAAAAGATGCTCGATGATTTTGCAGGAGCCATCTCCACTGCCGTTAAGTGGGTTATCAGTTTTGCTCCGTTTGGTATCATGGGATTAATCTTCAACGTTATCTCTGCATCCGGACTCAGTGCTCTGTTATCTTACGGAAGACTGATCCTTGTACTGGTCGGAAGTATGGCATTCGTTGCATTGGTTATGAATCCGATCATCGTATTCCTCTGTATCAGAAAGAATCCATATCCACTGGTATTCAAGTGTCTGACCAAGAGCTTTATCACCGCATTCTTTACACGTAGTTCTGCAGCTAATATTCCTGTTAATATGGAACTTTGTGAAGAACTGGGATTAGACGAAGAACAGTACTCCATCTCTATTCCACTTGGTGCTACAATCAACATGGCCGGTGCAGCTATCACAATCTCCGTCATGGCTTTGTCAGCTGCTCATACCGTTGGAATCAGTGTAGACTTTGGTACCGCTCTCATCCTCTGCGTACTTGCAGCACTCAGTGCAGCCGGTGCTTCCGGTGTTGCCGGCGGTTCTCTGCTCCTGATCCCTATGGCCTGTGGCTTGTTTGGAATCCCATCTGAGATTGCTATGCAGGTTGTAGGTGTTGGTTTCATCATCGGTGTAATTCAGGATTCCTGTGAAACAGGTCTGAACTCTTCTACCGACGTTCTCTTTACAGCAGCAGCTGAATTCAGAGACAGAAGACTGCATCCTGAATACTACGCAAACAAAACAACTGAAAGTGCAGAATAATTATTACATAATCTATATAAAGTGTATTGTCCTGACGGTCCGTCCGTCAGGACAAAAAAAATCCAGGATCCGGATAATTCCGATCCTGGATTTTTATATCTCCCTGTATCTTACCACTCAAACTTCTTTGCAAAGTAAGCGTCCAGATCTTCAATCTTAATTCTTTCCTGCTCCATGGTATCTCTGTCACGAACAGTTACCGCTCCATCTGTCTCTGATTCAAAATCATAAGTAACACAGAACGGAGTACCAATCTCATCCTGACGGCGATAACGTTTTCCGATATTTCCACGGTCATCGTATTCACAGTTATACTTTTTGCAGAGCTGAGTATATACCTTTTCAGCACCTTCATTCAGCTTCTTGGAAAGCGGAAGTACACCGATCTTAATTGGAGCAAGTGCAGGATGGAAATGAAGAACCGTTCTTACATCTCCACCTTCCAGCTCCTCTTCATCATATGCACTGCAGAGGAATGCAAGTACCATACGGTCAGCTCCCAGTGATGGTTCAATTACATATGGAATATATTTTTCATTCTTTGTATCATCAAAGTACGACATATCCTGCTTAGACACATTCTGATGCTGTGTAAGATCATAATCCGTTCTGTCAGCAATACCCCAAAGCTCACCCCAGCCAAATGGGAACAGGAATTCCACATCTGTTGTCGCACGGCTGTAGAAGCAGAGCTCTTCCGGAGAATGATCACGAGGGCGCAGCTCCTCATCTTTGATTCCAAGTGTTTTCAGCCAGTCAAGGCAGTATTTTTTCCAGTATGCATGCCATTCAAGATCCGTTCCCGGTTCACAGAAGAACTCTAATTCCATCTGCTCAAACTCTCTGGTACGGAACGTAAAGTTACCCGGAGTGATCTCATTACGGAAGGATTTACCAATCTGACAGATACCAAATGGAATCTTCTTTCTGGATGTACGCTGTACATTCTTAAAGTTTACAAAGATACCCTGTGCCGTTTCCGGTCTTAAATATACAGTGTTCTTGGCATCTTCTGTAACTCCCTGGAATGTCTTGAACATCAGATTAAATTCACGGATCTCTGTAAAATTATGTTTTCCACATGTCGGGCATGGAATCTCGTGATCTCTTACAAATGCTTCCATCTGCTCATGACTCCATCCATCAATGCTGTCCCCAATATCAATTCCATGCTCATGTGCATAGTCCTCAATCATCTTATCTGCACGAAAACGCTCATGGCATTCCTTACAATCCATCAGAGGATCACTGAATCCTCCCAGATGTCCACTGGCAATCCATGTCTGTGGATTCATCAGAATCGCACAGTCTACACCCACATTATATGGATTCTCCTGCACAAACTTCTGCCACCAGGCTTTTTTTACATTGTTCTTCAGCTCTACACCCAGATTCCCGTAGTCCCATGTATTAGCAAGCCCGCCGTAAATCTCAGACCCCGGATATACGAACCCTCTTGATTTCGCCAATGCTACAATTTTTTCCATAGTCTTCTCTACCATATCTCATCATTCCCTTCTGATTTGTGATAATTGAACTTATTATACCGTCTTAGACTGTCATTTTCAAGCTTTATTCTACAATTGTCTCCAGTATTTTCAAAGACTTGAAAGTTTTCCCTATATACTCGTCCATATACGCCTTCATAACCCTCGAAAGTTCTTCCAGCACTTCGTCTTTCACCACAAATGTATACAGCTTTTCAACCGGAGCGCTGAGAATATATTGAAGTGTATACCAGGTAGATGTAAGAAGCGGTACTCCATCTGTAATATACCTTTTACATTCGCAACATACCCATCCGCCTCTTCTGATGCTGAATACCTTCTCTCTGCTGCGATCACCACAAGTCAGACATTCAAATACCTGAGGCCCCTCTCCATTTACAGCAATCGACTTTAATTCATATATGTAGCGAATCAGTTTATCCGGAATATTCGGATTTGTCAGCGCACGAAGTGTCTGATACAGAAGTTTCAACAGCGCAGTCTCATCATTGGCTTCTCTCGCGTAATAATCCGCAAGTTCCAGAAAGTAAAACCCGTAATAAGCACCCTCTACATCCTCGCGAAGCTCCTGAAAATAATTGGAAATAGAGGCTGACACCAGTGCATAGGATGTCCGCCCCTCATATACCGTAAATTCTCCAAAGGAAAAGGGACTCGTCATTCCCAGAAGCGCACTGTTCGGTCTCCTTGCTCCTCTGGCAAATGCTGAGATCTTCCCTCTTTCTCTGGTCAGAATCACCACTCTTCTGTCATATTCACCAATAGGCGCCGCCGCAAGCACCATGCCGGTCAGTGTAATCTGATTCACCAATTGCCTCTCCTTTATCACAGTCTGCCGCACCGGGATCTGCGTTTCCTTTTTCCAGGGGATCCCGGTACTTGCAGACTGCGATTCCTTTATAATTCAGATAATCCATTATCTTTCCCGTTCTCACAAAACGGTCCCAGTATTCTTCCATTCGAATCACCTCATCCTTCGCCTTTAAGAATAGGTTCTCCCACAGAAGTTATTTTTTATTCATCTTCCCGATATCCAAAATTTTTCATCAGGAATTCACTGTCTCTCCAGTCCTTCTTCACTTTGACCCATAATTTAAGATTTACTTTGCAATCCAACATTCTCTCAATCTCATAGCGGGCAGTGCTTCCGATTTTTTTCAACATATTTCCTTGTTTTCCAATAATGATCCCCTTGTGCGAATCTCTTTCACAGATAATAGTGGCATCAATGTGCATCACTTTATTTCTCATCTTCATGCTGTCAATTGCCACAGCAATACCGTGAGGGATCTCATCCTGCAGACAGTGAAGCGCTTTTTCCCGGATCAGTTCTGCAACGATCTGCCGTTCCGGCTGGTCTGTCACAGTATCATCATCATAAAATTGCGGACCATACGGAAGATATTTCATGATCACCTTCACAAGCTCCCCGGTATTATCTCCATTTCTTGCAGACACCGGAACAATCTCTGCGAAATCATAGATATCCTTATAAGCTGCAATCGAAGGCAGGATCTCTTCTTTTTTCACACTGTCAATCTTATTGATGACCAGGATGACAGGAGTATTTGTTTTTTTCAGCTGACTGACAATATGCTGCTCGCCCGCACCGATGTACGTCGTCGGTTCCACAAGCCACAGAATCACGTCTACTTCATTCAACGTGCGTTCCGCAACATTTACCATGTATTCGCCCAGTTTGTTCTTTGCTTTGTGAATTCCAGGTGTATCCACAAACACGATCTGCCCTTCTTCTGTCGTAAGTACAGTCTGAATACGGTTGCGCGTTGTTTGTGGCTTATTCGATGTGATAGCTATCTTCTGTCCGATCAGCTGATTCATCAGCGTAGATTTTCCAACATTCGGGCGTCCAATCAGTGTCACAAATCCTGATTTATAATCTTTTTTCATACATTCTCCCTCTAAAATCCTGTCACTTTCATAAACAGGTCCCTGTCTTCTTCAATCTTTTCTTCACTTCCGATCACACAGATCTGCTCTGCCTGAAGCACCGCCTGTGCAACTTTTGCAAGTCTGCGGATATCCTCCTGACCGGCTTCGAGAATCTCGATTCGTTCTTTCCGTATCATGTCTGCATCCACTTTATTCATATACAGATTCATAGAACGGTCACCTTTGGCAGAAGGCGTCATCGGCTGATCTATATTACTCATCGTTCCGATAATATATTTCGTCATATCACGTTCACTTACCGTAAAGTTTTCAAGATATTCTACGACACCTTCATATACTTCCATCGTTCTTCTCAGATTTGGATCCCGATAGGATACAAAATACCCGTCACCAATGCGGTTAAAACTGCTCATACATCCATACGCGCCGCCCTTCACACGGATATTCTGCCACAGATATTCATAGCTCATGATTACCTTCAGTATCTGCAATGCACCACTGTAAGAAACTCCCCGATCAATGAAATTTCCGACTCTTGCCACATACTGAACCTTGGAAGCAGTCTTGAATCCTTCGTTCTTCTTTTCGCAGTGAATCATGCAGGTCGTACCTGTTTCCTTTTTCTCATACAGTCCATGTTTCAGAGATTTTATCATGTCTTCCATTCCATCCAGCCCTTCTCTTGCCGCGGTGTAACTGATCATCATATTCTCCGCACAGAACAATTGTCTGGTCAGATCAGACAATATCTGTACAAGCTTTTTCTTCTCTTCTTCAAAGTGCTCCTCAATATATGCCACTTTGTCATAGAATTCGATTCCATTGGTCATGTCTTTCAGTTTGGCAGACGGAGACGCATAAGACAGCGCGCGAAGTGCCGCAGTTGTATGTCCTGTTGATTGAAACTTCATCAGCAGTCTGGATTTCAGCATGGAAAGAATCTCTTTCAGACGCTTGGTATCGTCCAGTTTTGATTCGGTCAGAATCTCGCCCATCATTTTTAAGGCAATCGGAAGTTTTGCATACAGCGCTTTGCCTTTGATCTCAAATGTAGACTTAAATTCCTTTTCTCTCACCCGGGTCACATCTGTATAAAGTTCCAGTGAAGTTCCGATGCCACCTGTATGCACATTGATCTCATTAAATAATTCTCCATATTTATAATGCTTTGTATCAATAATCCCAAGAACTGACTGAAGAATTCCGACATAAGGCAAAAGTTCTTCTTCGACCCCGGACATATCAAACATGATATCTACGTATCCAATCCCATTCGTCTCAATCTCATGAAATACCGTTGGGATTCCTGCAATCTGCATCTCCTCATTAATAATCGGTTCAATCTCCCTGGAAATATCTTCTCTTTTCAGCACCGGAATCTTTTCCAGATCTTCCTCACTGTCTTCTGTCGACTGATACTCTTCCAGAGCATGAGTGCGTTCTACCAGACGTTCCTGCTCTTCAAGGCTCAGACTTTCCTTATATTCCTGCAGCTTTTCATCCAGTTCTCTGTCAAGTCTGGCTGTACGGCCTTTTTCCGGTTTAATGATCACGATCGCACCATGCTGGTTATCCAGAAGATATCTCTGGATCAGATCTTCAAAATATCCGGTATCGACCTGATTTTTCAGAAACTCAAATGTATCCAGCGCCTCGATATGAATGAATGGCTTTTCATCATCATAGAGCCAGCTGTCCATGATCTGAAGTCCATACATCAGCCCCTTCGGGTAACTTCCAAAATCTGCCTCACGATAACGGAATTCATGATAATTAATTCCGGCTTCCAGCGCTTTTTTGTCCATCCCTTTTTCAACAATATTCCGAAGAGTACCTTCAATCGTCTCAACAAATGCTGCCTTCTGATCTAAATTCGCGTTTTTTGAGATCACAGAAAAAATCGGCTGATAGATCCCATTATCATAAGATCCCATAATATCCTTGCCGATACCTGCCTCTGTCAGTGCCATTTTCAGTGGTGCGCCCGGCGCAGACAACAATGCATAATCCAGAATCTGGAACGCCAGATACAGTTCTCGATCCAGGCTCGTTCCAATCACCTTACTGTAGGAAAGGTAAGTATTATCTTCTTCAGATTCATCGCTTGCTATGGAATATGGCATCTCTTTTTCTATGATTGACTCAAATGGCGCCTGATACCGAATCTCAGAATCAACCGGTGTATATTCAAAATGACTCAGATATTCTCTGTCCAGCCAGTCAAGCTTCTCTTCCATATCCATATTGCCATACAGATAAATGTAACTGTTCGATGGATGATAATACTTCCGATGAAACTCCAGAAACTGTTCATATGTCAGATTCGGGATCTCTTCCGGATCTCCTCCGGATTCATTGGCATAAGAAGTATCCGGAAACAGTGTATTCAGCACTACCCGGTCCAACACACCCTCCGGTGAAGAAAAAGCCCCTTTCATCTCATTATATACAACTCCGTTATATTCCAGACTGTCATCTATCGAATCCAGCTTATAGCTCCATCCCTCCTGACGAAAGATTTCCTCATGACGATAGATATTCGGATAGAATACCGCATCCATATATACGTGCATCAGGTTCTGAAAATCCTTATCATTACAGCTTGCCACCGGATACACCGTCTTATCCGGATATGTCATCGCATTCAAAAATGTATTCAGGGATCCTTTTACCAGCTCCACAAAAGGATCCTTCGCCGGAAAGTTCTTAGAACCGCACAACACAGAATGTTCCATGATATGTGGTACTCCCGTACTGTCAGACGGAGGTGTCCGAAATCCGATATTAAACACCTTATTATCGTCATCATTTTCTATGAGAAGAATTCTTGCCCCACTCTTTTTATGCTTCAGGAGACGCCCCATCGCCTTAATTCCCCGAAGTTCTTCTCCCATTAAATATTCATAAGCCTGTAAATCTCTGACACTCATAAATTCTTCGTCTTCTCCTTTCGTTTCCAGTTCAGCCGCTCAGGTTCTTTCGGCTAAACGGTATGAGTTATATTATATCACCTTTCTTCCTATTCTGCACGCAAAAAGCGACAGCAATACGCTGTCGCTTCAAAAGCTTATATTCTCTATTTTTCTGCAGTCATTTTTTTGATTACCAGAAGTGTACCAACCATCAATACAATACCAATCGGAAGGCAGACAAATACATTCTGTACAAATCCCGCAATGATATATGTCACGCAGGAAACTGCCGCCGCAGTGATCGCATACGGGAGCTGCGTCGTAACATGATTCACATGGTTGCACTGACCTCCGGCTGAAGCCATGATCGTCGTATCCGAAATCGGCGAACAATGGTCACCACACACTGCACCTGCCATACAGGCAGAGATGGAGATAATCATCATGGTCTCATTGGTTCCCTGGAATACTGCAACAACGATCGGAATCAGAATACCGAAAGTTCCCCAGGAAGTACCTGTCGCAAATGCAAGGAAGCATCCTACCAGGAAGATAATCGCCGGAAGCAGACTCATAAGGCCGCCTGCCGCATTCTGTACCACACCTGCCACATACTCTTTTGCTCCAAGGCTGTCTGTCATCGCTTTTAATGTCCATGCAAATGTCAGAATCAGAATCGCAGGAACCATTGCTTTGAATCCATCCGGGATACAGGACATAGATTCTGAAAACTTCAGTACTTTGCGCACTGCGTAGAACACGATCGTGATTACAAATGCAAAGAAGCTTCCAAGCATCAGTCCGACAGAAGCGTCACTTCCGGAAAAAGCTTCTACAAAACCTGTTCCACCAAAGAAACCTCCTGTGTAGATCATTCCAATCACACAGCAGACAATCAGTACAACTACCGGGAAGATCAGATCGATCACGCCACCCTTGCTTTCATCCACATCTTCTTCCGCATTGGCATACGGGCGATCCGGAGTCGTATATAAATCTCCTGCCATCGCATTGGTCTCATGCAGCTTCATCGGGCCGTAATCCATCTTCAGAATTACGATCGTAAGCATCATGACTATAGTTAATATTGCATAATAGTTATATGGGATCGCACGAATGAAGATAGAGAATCCATCTTCTCCTTCTACAAATCCGGTAACTGCTGCCGCCCAGGAGGAAATCGGCGCAATAATACATACCGGAGCCGCCGTCGCATCGATCAGATATGACAGTTTTGCTCTTGATACATTATGCTTATCTGTCACCGGTCTCATAACACTTCCTACCGTCAGACAGTTAAAATAATCATCAATAAAGATCAGCACACCCAGAAGGATGGTTGCCAGCTGTGCACCAACACGGCTTTTGATATGTACGCTCGCCCAGCGGCCAAATGCTGCAGAACCGCCGGCTTTATTCATCATGCACACCATGATTCCGAGAATAACAAGGAATACCAGAATTCCCATGTTATAGCTGTCCGTCAGAACTCCGACAATACCATCCTGAAATACATGCGTTACCGTCAGCTCAAACGAAAAATTAGAGTAAAAAATTCCTCCGATCAGGATTCCGATAAACAGAGAGCTGTATACTTCTTTTGTGATCAATGCCAGAACGATCGCTACGATCGGTGGTACCAGTGACCAGAAGGACGCCCACATATTCGGAACATATTCAGCAGCTTCGTCTGCTGCAAATACAGTCATACAACTGAATACCAAGGTACACATGAAAGCAAGTATACCCCAGACTGCTTTTTTCTTTCCTCTCATAGTAAATATCCTCTCTTTTCCTATAATAATATAAAAAATGAAATATGCCATGAACAACACCACACAGGCGCGCTCATGGCAGAATTATCGAAATGTTAATATACTAATGACAACTCTGATAGCGCTCCACTGTTGTGACAGTCCGCAGTATCTTCTGCTGCGTCCCAGAACCCGCACATGGGATGTGCCGATCCTTCGGCGGCTTCCCCTTTTTTTCTTCTGCAGTCTTCCCAAAACTGTTGCAGAAAAAATACTCTTGAAACCCGCACCTCTATCAAGTCTCGTTATTCACATAGTACATTTGTATCATCTTTCATATAAAAAGTCAATAAATGATTCCATTTTAGCCCGGAAAATATCTGATTTGTATTTCCCTCTCATCTATGCTATACTGTCGTCAATCAATATCAGCAGGAAAGAAGGAATCTCAATGAACGAAACTATTCAAACTATGGTAACCCGGCGGAGTATCCGCAGCTATAAACCAGACATGATTCCTGAGGAATATCTGGAACAGATCTTAAAAGCCGGCACCTGTGCCGCATCTGGCCGGGGCATGCAGTCACCTGTCATTGTAGCTGTAACAGACAAAGAAACGCGTGATAAGCTTTCCCGTATGAATGCCACTATTATGGGCACGGATACAGATCCATTTTACGGAGCTCCGATTGTACTGGTCGTACTGGCCGACAAAAACCGTCCTACCTATCTCTACGATGGTTCTCTCGTTATAGGAAATCTTATGAACGCTGCACACGCTCTTGGAATCGGAAGCTGCTGGATTCACCGAGCAAAAGAAGAGTTTGAATCGGAGGAAGGAAAATCACTTCTGAAAAAATGGGGCGTTGAAGGCGACTATGAAGGTATCGGACACTGCATTCTTGGCTACGCAGAAGAACCATTGCCAGAGAATAAACCAAGAAAAGAAAACTACATTTATTATGTAAAGTAAGTCGCAAAAAAGATATACTGCATTTAAAACGTACAACACCCGCAAGAACGCTTCGACGCTACTCGCTTACCTCAGCTTTTCTTGCGGGTGTTGTATTTTCAGAATAGTATTTTTTACATCAATCCCTGTTCTTTTAACTCTGATTTACCAGGTCAGTTCCAGGTACAGATCTTTGTACTGTTTTGCAGCATTCTCCCAGGAGAAATTCTTCTCCATGTCTCTTCGAACCATTTCATCCCAATGCACACGATCTGTGAAATATACTGTTTTTGCCCGGTTGATCGCATCCAGCAAAAGTCCGGATTCATAGCGGTCAAAGGTAAATCCATTACCGGTATTCGTATACATATTATATGGCTCTACCGTATCCTTTAATCCACCCGTCTCGCGAACGATCGGCACAGTACCATAATGCATGGCAATCAACTGTGTCAGTCCACATGGTTCAAACTGGGATGGTACCAGGAACGCATCTGCTCCGGCATAGATCTTATGAGCTCTTGTCTCATCATACATAATATTGGAACATACATTTCCTTTATAAGCATTTTCATAATAACGGAATGAATTCTCGTAGACATCATCTCCGGTACCAAGTACAACAACCTGTGTATGCTCGTCCATAATCTGCGGAAGAATTGCATTTACCAGATCCAGTCCCTTCTGGTCTGTCAGTCTGGAAACCAGTCCAATGACAAACTTATTCTCATCCTGAACCATTCCAAGCTCTTCCTGAAGTTTCCGTTTATTTTCTTTCTTCTTTTCCACTACATTTGTAATGTCATAATTCTCATATAATCTGGCATCTGTAGCAGTATTCCAGATATCATAATCGATACCGTTGACGATACCTCTCAGTTTTCCGGAATGATATCTCAAATGAGCATCCAGAGTCTCACCATAATACGGCGTCTGAATCTCTCCGGCATATGTATGACTGACTGTCGTAATGACATTGGAATATGTCAGTCCACCTTTTAACATATTGGCATCATTGTAGCTTACCTTCAGTGCGTCTTTGTTGAACACATACTCCGGAAGTCCTGACCAATAACGAATCGTCGGAATATTATAAATTCCCTGGAAACGAAGATTGTGGATTGTAAAAATTGTCTTTGCAGACGTCAGCTTTGTATTTTCAAACAATGTTCTCAAATACACCGGTACCAGAGCCGCCTGCCAGTCATGACAGTGAATAATATCCGGAATCCAGTCCATATAATTCAAGGCTGCCAGTGCTGCTTTGGCAAAATAGCAATATTTCGGAATATCATCGATCAGATTGGTATATGGATTACCACTGCTGAAAAATTCCTCATTATCAATAAAGTCATATACAACACCATCCCAGACATATTCCATGATACCTACATAATAAGATCTGCCGTCTGCACAAAGATCCATATCAAAAGCACCTCTGTAGATCATCTTTTCCTGATACTTCCATGGAATACATTTATAACGTGGAAGAATGACTCTCACATCACAATTCTGTTTGACCAGCGCCTTCGGAAGCGCATACATAACATCTCCAAGACCACCGGTTTTTACAAATGGATAACACTCTGAACCAATAAATGCAATACTTCTTCTTGGTGTCATATATTCCTCACAAACCGCTTCTTCCGGTGCAGCCTCTTCTGCTACTGCCTCTTCTGCTACTGCCTCTTCTGCTACTGCCTCTTCTGCTACTGCCTCTTCTGCTACTGCCTCTTCTGCTGCTGCTTCCATCACAGTTTCTTCTTTTACAACTTCTTCTATTACAGGCTCCTCTGCTTTCGCCTTAACCTCTTCTGCCTTAACCTCTTCTGCCGCTTCAGCAACTTTCTCTTCTTCAACGGCTGTTATCGGCTTTGTATCAACTTTCCGGGTACTTTTCTTTGCCGCTGTACTTTTCTTGGCTGTGGTTTTTTTTGTTTGTTTTCTTGCCATCTTATACCTCCAAAATTGCTTAAAACATTTTCCTTTCTCATTATAGCATAAATAAAGAATAAGGCAAATGTCCTTTTATCTCATTCTATGTGCCTCTTTGATATTGATTGTCTTATGCACTATAAAGTGACATGCTCCCACCACTTAACTTTGTTTGAAGTGGGGGCTTCTTACTCAATGCCCCTGATGGGGCAAGTATCAATAAGCTATCCCCGCCTGCCCGGCGGTTCGATTTTAGCCCGGAAACGGGCATAACAATTATATTTTGTCCAGTTATGGACATATATTCAGTCTGGATACAGACATATTTTATGCAGAGAGCAGACGTAATGCTTCGTCCCGAATATTGATCGCTGCATTCACGTCCCTGTCGTTCGTGTAACCACACTCACATCGATATACTCTCTCTGACAACGGTAATACCTGTTTGACCTTTCCACACTGACTGCAGCTTTTGCTGGATGGAAAGAACCTGTCCACCTTTACAAGCTTTCCTCCACGATCTTCCAGCTTATAACTGAGCATGTTCAGCAGCATCCCATAACCGTTGTCCGCAACACTCTTCCCAAAATTCAGACACCTGCTCATCGCCTTCATGTTCAGATCTTCGACGGCAACCACATCATACTCATCTGCCAGTTTTCGACTCAACTTATGATGGAAGTCTCTTTTCTGGTTTTTGACCTTCTCATGGCAGAGTGCCACCTTTTTCTTCTGTTTCTGGTAATTCAAACTTCCAAGCTTACAACGTGACAACTTTCTCTGCTCCCTGCTCAGCCGTTTTTCAGACTTTCTGTAGTAATCCGGATGTTCGCATTTACTTCCATCGGAAAATACCGCCAGCCCATGCATCGCATAATCGATACCGATAACCTTCCGTTCTCTTTCTTCTCTGCCCCGGACTTGGTTTTCATCCGCATAGTATTCAAAAAGTATACTGACAAAGTACTTTCCTGAAGGTTTCCTTATGACTGTCACAGCCTTCATCCGGAACCCTTCCGGAATCTGTCTGTGGAGCTTCGCCTTTACAACACCAGCCTTTGGAAGTTTGATCCCTTTTTCAAAAAGCCGAATATTCCCATTCACCAGATTCGTAGTATATGCATCCCTGCTGTGATGCTTTGACTTGAATTTCGGAAAGCCGATCTCCGGACGTTCAAAGAAGTTTCTGTATGCCCGCTCCAGATGGAGCTGCACATTCGCAAGAGCAAGAGAATCTACTTCCTTCAGCCACGGGAATTCTTTTTTATATGCAGCCGGTGTAGTCTTCAACATCTTACCGGTCTTCTTATATTCTTCCATCTTGTCCGAAAGCATCTGGTTGTAGATGAATCTACAACACCCGAATGTCTTCGCAAACAGCTCTTTCTGTTCTTTTGTTGGATAAATTCGGAATTGGAATGCTTTATTATTCTTTCCCATCTTTCTCACCCTGTGTTTCAATGTACTCCCTGATCACTTCAATCGGTGCTCCACCGGCTGTTATCAAGCAAAAGCTCTGACTCCAGAAAGTTTCTTTCCACAGCTTCTTTCGAATCTCCGGGAATTCTTTCTTAAGGAGTCTGCTGCTGGCACTCTTATACGCATTAATAAACTTTCTGAGTTCACTCTTTGGCTGAGCCCGGAACATCGCGTGGATATGATCACCGTCATGATTCCACTCATCCACCTCAATCCCATACCTGGGTGCGATATAAGAAAATATTTCCCTAGCGCGGTCAGAAACAGTATCATCAAAGACGTCTCGTCGGTATTTTACAACCAAAACAAGATGATAATACAGCAGAAAAGCTGAATGAGCATTATGGTCTAACTTTCGCATAACAAAAGACTTCCTTTCTTATCGACTGAGTATATTATACCACAATGCTCACCCACTCCAAGAACATATGTTCTATCTTTGTGTTTCATCCCAACCACCTAAGAGGAGGGGGAATTCTTGCTAGACAATGTTAAATTCTCTCAAGAGCTTATTTTGAAATTCCTGATTTTCTGCTGCTTTTATTATATCCTCAACACGATTTTGAGCAACGAGCTTCTGAATCATACTATTAATACGTAGTCGTTCTTCTTCTCTTCCTTCTTCTCTTCCTTCTTCTCTTCCTTCTTCTCTTCCTTCTTCTCTTCCTTCTTCTCTTCCTTCTTCTCTTCCTTCTTCTCTTGTCTGCCTCATATGCCTCGCTTCATCATACTCATAAATACTCACTGACTTCGCCTCCGCTCTGTTCTTTGACAGAAATTCTTTCAGAATTCCTTCTTGTATACATTCTCCAATTGCCTGTTCTACCGCATCTTCCAATGGCATTGTCTCCGCATATTGACTTACTCTCCAGGTGTATTCCGTATAATCCTTTAAGGTCTTACATGCTTCTTTCAAGGCTTCATTCTTTCCCGGATTGATATTCAACATAACCGCCTTAAGTTCCAGCGATGGTTCCAGATCCGGAATTTCATATAAATCCGACAAATTCAATTCCATTCTCTCAGGGAGATTTTTACTGCCATTAAAAAGTATCAAGAAATTCGGCGTTGGAAGCATTACTTTTTTCTCACCATAGAGGTTACGGTCTTTCGTGATAACAGAATATAAATCTGATATGTAAAACAGAAACCGAAGTGGAAGATTCGGGTTATAGGTGGACTGATGCTCATATAGAGACAATCTGGAATCAATAATGAATGAAACATCATTATACATAGACATATAAATAACATTCTTCAAAGTATTGACCTCCAGCTGATCCGGATCTGTATACTTTGTTCCATTAACAGCATTATAAAGCTCTAATAATTCTTTTTTGTTTCTGAATATCATTTCGAATAAACTTGCTCTATACGTGCGTTTTACAGGTACTTTTTTTACTTCTTTCATGAAAAGCCCTCCTTTTCTTTGTTAAGGGCTCTTATGAAAATCCATACTATCTTTTATAAGAAACCCCTTTGCTGTTTGATTGGATTGAAAGCATTGAGATTTCTTAATAGATATTTTTGATGATATCAGATGCGCTTCCGCTTAGAAAAGTCAGAAATATAATGCTTTAGTAAAGAATATCATATTATATGTAAATTTACCAGTATATTTTTGTATAAAATCCTAGAATACCAACCTGCGCTCTCTTTTAAATATCCACCAGTTCACCACATATTTTCAATTGAAAAAACGGCCACACAAATCGTGTGACCGTTTTCGCATTTTGTTTTAGATCATTAACCTGCTTTTTTAAATCTGCTCTTAGCCTAACAGCAATAAGCTGAATACCAACGTGAAGAGCGCAACTGTCTCGATAATACCTACTACGATGAAGTAGTTTGCCGTACCTTTTCCTGTTGCTCCCAATGCATCTGCAGCTGCTGCCGCACATTTTCCCTGGAACAATCCGGAAAGACCAATTGCAAGACCTCCAAAGACACCAACTCCGAAAGCAAGAGCCGGATCTGCTCCGCCTGCTACTGCAGATTTAATAAAGTTCATAAGAAGGAATCCGTAGATTGTCTGTGTAAGAGGTGCACCAGAGAATGCAACCATAATGAATGATGCTGGTTTTCCACTTGCATAACACTTTTTCCATGCTCCAACTGATGCCATTCCGGCAAATCCTGCACCGAATGCTGATCCAGAAGCGGACAGACCAAGTGCAGCTGCCATTCCAACAAATGCTAAATTCATAATTATTCTCCTTTATCTTTCTAAAAACTATTTTTCTATCTTATCGTTTACTTTAAATGGTTCATATGCAATGCCTTTCCACTCTACGCCGGCCTGTCCTGAGAACTCCAGAACGTTCAGTCTGACGCCATGTACTACGACAGACAGGAAACACATAACAATATTAAGTCCATGTCCGATTAATACTACCACTACGCCAAGAATCATAAGAGGTCCGTGAAAACCAGCCGCAATTCCGTTAAAGCTCTGGGAAATGGCAAGTCCTGCCATACCTACCGCAAACAAACGGATGTAACTCATTACATTACCAAAACAGCTGATCGTATTCAGGAATACGGTAAACGCATCCGCACATCCTGCTTTGATTCCCTGCGCAATTGTCCGATCCGGTGCCATTCCTCCAAAGAGTACAACCAGAACAAACGCAACACCAATCAGTGCAAATACCGGTTTAATATTAATCTTCTCTCCGATTACCAAGTAAAGTGATAATAAATACATTGCAACAACTGCCACGAGCCATCCCAGGTCTGCCACCCAGCTTAAGTCTTTCTCTCCAAGCTTCTTCTTGATAGAGATCAGACTTCCGAGTGCCATCTGAATTGCCCCGATGGAGAACGAGAACTTCATAATGTTATTCTGCTGTGCAAGAGCTGTAACGCCAAAACACTCCGGATAGTTGGCAAAACCAGGAATTACCATCGCCTTCAGAATCGGGACTTCCATGGCCTTTTCCATACCAAACCACGTACCGGTAATCGCTCCCCACACAATTGTTCCAACAGAAAGTACCAATAACAAATAAACTGCATTGTTAAATTTCTTTGATTTCGCTGCATATGCAATGGTTCCGATCAGGATTAAGACACCGTAGCCGGCGTCACCGATGATCATTGCAAAGAACAGTATAAAAAACAGGAAGAACCAAAGCGAAATATCTGATTCTCTGTATCCCGGGAGAATTCCCAGAATATCAAACACCGGCTTCATCAGTCCGGATACTTTTCCGTATTTCACTTTTGTCGGAATCTGTAAATCGTCTTCAGCTACATCTTCCTGCGCCCATGCCCATTGATTTTCTCTGGCTGCATCTTTAAATCTATCCATCTCTGCCTCAGGAATATACCCTGATATCCAGACGAAATCATCATCATTTTCTGCAGTCTCGCTTGCCGAAGAATAATTCTCCGCATTCTGAGCTTTGAGCATCTGAACCTGAAAACTGGAATCATACACAGCAGCCTTCTTAAAGATCTCCTCACACGCAGCAACTTCCTGCTGTTTGCTTTCAATTTCTTTTTTCAGTTCACCGATTCCCTTCTCCGGGATAGTAAACTCAGCTGCCGGAATGGTTGCCGGCAAGATTCCAATCACAGCAACGGTATCCATCTTATCTATTGATACGAGGCGAATGACCCTGATATCCGGATCCTCTACCACCTTCGCATACTCATTCTTTCCCAGACGGTAAAAATGAAGATCATACCCTGCTTCTTTTAATGGTTTTAAATCACCCGGATGAAACTCACCCCAGGCTTTGATACGTTCGATTTCTGCATTGGCAGCACTTATATCCTGAACAAGCGCTGATTTTTTATCCATTGCTGCCAGAACACCCTGATACATTTCCTCAAACTGAGCATCCGAAAGAATCGGAACCTCTTCTTTCTTTTTGGATTTCTTATCCGGTGCATAGTCCGTCAATGCGGAAGCCGTTTTTGAAAGACTGGTAAATCTTTCTGACACCGCACGCTGTGGACTCTTTTTCTCTGACAGATGCAGAACTCCGAGATTTCGAAGTCCATCGAGCATCTCGTCTTTTTTGGAGACAGATGACACGATGTAGACCATTTTCATTTTCTCTATCATTGTGCCGCCTCCACAAGTTTTTTCTTTGATATTTTTCCGCGAACAACTGCCGCTGTCTGTTGATCTCCAAGAAATACACCGATTACCCGGATATTTTCCTTTGCCTCCGGAATCTTTACCTTCTCAAACAGGTTCACTCTCTGAGAAGTAGAACGTAATTCTTTCTCAAGAAGTGCTTCCTGCTTGCGAAGCACTGACACCAGCGCATCCAGACGTGCAATCTCACGGAGTTTTATGATTGCAGTATCAACCCACAAAGGATAGTCGTCAACATCATAGTTAATGTCTTTGAATGTCAGCTCCTGAAATGTCGGAACTGTAACACCCGCGATGTTCTCATTCTTACAGATAACGGTATCCGGCTGTACCAGATGATCAAGCTTTTTGCTCTCTTCGAAGATTTCATTCTCCGCAAATACAGCAACCCAGTCATCCAGATCTCCAATCATCTGAGCACGTTCGACTTCCTTCTGTTCCAGTTCAGTCTTTGTCTTCATGATGACTGACTGCAGCTGCTGTTTCTTAAGCTGCAGAGTCGGAAGATAACGCTGATACTGTTTCAGGCGATCTTTCTGCACTTTCTGCTCATTTTTTGTAAGTTTGATAGCCATTAACTACTCCTTTTAGTTTAATGCATCCTTATTCGGCCATCTTTCTTTCAGAAGACTCGTCTTCAAACCGGTTTCGTTTGGTTCAAAGCATTCTGCAAGAATCTGCCAGCCAAGATCAAGTGCATCTTCAAGTGGAATATTAACACCAAGATCCATTAATTTTGTTTCGAAAAGCTCACCGTACTTCAGAAGTTTCTCATCCCATTCTGTCATAAGGAATCCCATGGATTTCTTTTCCAGTGCTTCCTTGTACTGAGAGTAAAGACGGATCATACCGTCCATGAGAGCACGATGGTCATCTCTTGTCTTACCATTTACGTTCTGTTTCAAACGTGAAAGTGATCCAAATGGCTCAATGTGTCCGTTCTTTAAATAATACTGACCTTCTGTAATATAACCTGTATTATCCGGTACCGGATGTGTTACGTCATCACCAGGCATAGTTGTAACACCAAGGATCGTGATGGATCCGGCGCCCTCGATATCAACTGCCTTCTCATAGCGAGATGCAAGACAGCTGTACAGATCTCCCGGATAGCCTCGGTTAGAAGGTACCTGTTCCATAGTAATTGCCATTTCCTTCTGTGCATCTGCAAAGTTTGTCATATCAGTAAGAAGAACGAGTACTTTCTTTCCCGCAAGGGCAAACTGCTCAGCAACAGCAAGTGCCATATCCGGTACGAGTGTACACTCTACAGTCGGATCGGCTGCAGTATGAATAAACATAACCGTATGGCTCATCGCACCACCCTTTTCAAGAGTGTCTCGGAACGCAAGATAATCATCATATTTCAGTCCCATACCACCGAGAACGATAACGTCTACTTCTGCCTGAAGTGCGATACGGGAAAGCAAAGCATTGTATGGCTCACCTGAAATAGAGAAAATCGGAAGCTTCTGGCTCTCTACAAGTGTATTGAACACATCGATCATAGGAATACCTGTACGGATCATGTTCTTTGGCAAGATACGTTTTGCAGGGTTAAACGAAGGTCCGCCTATCGGAATCATGTTTTCAGTAAGTGCCGGACCGTTATCTCTCGGAACTCCGGCTCCGTCAAACACACGTCCAAGCAAATGTTCTGAGAAGGAAACCATCATCGGTCTTCCGAGGAAACGGATCGGATCATTGGTTCCTATACCCTGTGCACCTGCAAATACCTGAAGAGATACCACATCTTTATCAAGTTTAATAACTGTCGCATAACTGTCACCTACGAGAGCAAGGTCACCAAGTCTGACATCCTTGGCTCTGACAGTAACTACGTTACCGACGATTGATTCAATTTTTGTATATACTTTCTGCACTTTAGGACCTCCTACTCAACTGCTTTCGACATGTAGAATTCTGAAATTTTCTTTCCCTGCTCGTAGTACTCCGGTGTCTGGAACTGGGTACCGTGCCAGTCAAGGAACTCCTGTCTCAACTGATTGAAGAAGCCTCGGATTTCTTTCTTGTCCTCCAGGTCATAGGACTTCATTAATGCATCATACAGCACATCGAACTCTTCTCTCTGTCTCTCCGGAGAACAAGCCGCATCGATCGGATCAAATGAGTTCTGCTGAAGGTATACAGAGTCGAGAAGTTCACCCTTCTGATAGATGGTATAATCTTCCGCAGATGTTCCTTCCTCACCTACTACCTTCATCATCTGGTTGATCTCATTTCCTCTTCTGAGAATCGCACGTGCTTCTTCGATACGTCCCATATCTACAACACCTGAATACTTGGACCATGAATCCATCGGATGAATTGCAGGGTATTTACGCGCATCAGAACGTTCTCTTGAAAGTCCATGGAATGCTCCCACTACCTTCAGAGTTGCCTGCGTTACAGGTTCTTCAAAGTTACCTCCTGCAGGAGATACCGTACCACCAATCGTTACAGATGCAATCTTACCATTCTTAAGTCTTACTTTACCGGCTCTCTCATAGAAAGAAGCAATTGTTGACTCAAGATAAGCAGGGAATGCCTCTTCACCAGGAATCTCTTCCAGACGTCCTGACATCTCACGCATTGCCTGCGCCCAACGGCTTGTAGAGTCTGCAAGAAGAAGGACATCCAGTCCCATCTGTCTGTAATACTCGGCAAGTGTAACAGCAGTGTAGCAGGAAGCCTCTCTGGCTGCTACCGGCATGGAAGAAGTGTTACAGATAATGATGGTTCTTTCCATCAGGGATCTGCCTGTCTTCGGATCTTCCAGTTCAGGGAACTCTTTTAAGATCTCTACGACCTCACCTGCACGCTCTCCACACGCTGCTACGATAACGATGTCAGCTTCACCGTTTTTAGCCTCCATATGCTGAAGAACTGTTTTTCCTGCTCCGAAAGGTCCCGGAACACAGAATGTTCCACCCTTTGCTACAGGAAGAAAAGCGTCAATACAACGAATCTTTGTTACCAGAGGTTCGTCCGGACGAAGTCTCTCCTCATAGCATTTCACTGCCTGTTTAACCGGCTGTGTGATCACCATGCTGAGTTCTTTCTCCTCACCTTTACTGTTTACAATTACGCAAATTGTCGCTCTTACATGATAAGAGCCTTTTTCTTTAATTGATTTAACCGTCCAGTCACGACCTTTCAGTGTGAATGGAACCATAATTTCATGTGTAAATAATCCTTCAGGAACACTACCGATAGAATCTCCCGCTTCCACAGAATCTCCCACCTTCACAGATGGTGTAAACTCCCATTCTCTATCCGGAATAGGATCAAGATATACACCTCTCTCAAGGAAGAAGCCGCACTGTTCAGCCAGATCCGGTAATGGATTCTGAAGACCGTCAAATACCTGGGTCAGAAGACCTGGGCCAAGTTCAACACTCATCAGTTCGCCGGTAAACTCTACAGCGTCTCCGACCTTAATGCCGTTGGACATCTCGTAGATCTGCATGCTTGCAATCCCATTGTTGATTCGGATAACCTCTCCTTTGAGACGTTTTCCATCAACAAGGATGTAAGCAACTTCATTTTTATGAACTGAACCATCAAAGCTGACATTTGCCAGGTTTCCGTTAATACCAGTTACATATCCTGTTACTGTTTCCATCAATTCTCTCCCGTTATAAGCTATATACGCGCTGCTGTACCTGATCAAAAAGACGTTTGAATTCCTGTTGTCCTTTTTTCTGAACGAAACAGCTCTGGCGCTCAAGCAATTTTAGTTTAATAGCATACCCGAATAAATAAACATCATCAAAAGTATGCAGGCCTACCAATGAATCAAGATTTTCAAATTCATAATCCAGCAAGATTTTCTCTGCTTCCAGCGGATTCTTCGCAGCCAGTGCGGTTCCCGCCACCTGTGCCATGACAGAATCCTTGTCGTAGGATGTCAGATAAGGTCTTCCCAGATTCATACTTCTCTGATAATTAAGTTCCCTCGTAAGATTCTTATAAAATGCAGCCCACTCTTTTACAAGCGGTCCCTCTTCTGACGAAAGAGTAAGATTCTCCAGGAACTTATATTTTGATTCGCTTACATTTGACTGACACATACCGAGAAACTCATCATAAGTGATCGGCATCTCTCCGTCTGTTCTCAGATCCGGCAGGCTTGATATCAAGTAATAATATGAAGCCATAGACACCTCCTGCTAGAAATCAAGATTTCTGAAATATGGCATCAGCATCTGCATGATCTCTTCATCCGAACAGTCAAAATAACCCGAACCATCTTTCGCCGCCAGACGGAATCCTGCCTGAACGCCTTTTGTAGGTCTGATCTCAAGACCATTCTTAATTTCTTCTGCAAGCTCTGCTTTGAGTGCATCATTCACTTCTGAAACTTCAACCGAATAATTCTGTACATCTTCTCCAACCACAACAGCCTGGATTAATTTTCCAAGTGCGGCATCTGAAAGGGTATCTTTAATCTTCGCAGAAAGGATTTTCTCAAATTCAGCTTCCACCTCAGTTTTAAATGCAAGCATAGCATCTCTTTTTGCCTGCTCCGCACTGATTGCAGCACTTTCTTTAAGAATACCGATTTCCTTCTCTGAAGTTTCCTGAATACTCTTCACTTCAGCTTTGGCATCTGCAACAATTGCTTCTGCTTTTTTCTTAGCTTCCGAAATGATTACTTCTGCTTCTGCATTAGCCACATCAATTCCTTCTTTTCGAATTGACGAAACTAAGTCTTGAATCTGTAATTCCATAAGTTCACTTCCTTTCCTTCCATTTTATTTTTTGTTTAAATAAAAAGAATTTATTCATACTATAATACTACAATTAACATGTCTTTTGCAAGCACTTTAGGGACAAAACCATAAAATTTTTCTGTCTTTTTTCTAAAATTTTTCACAAATTAAAAGTCAAATTGTTACATATAAACAATAAAATTTACATGAGCATACCTGTTGTTCTTGGAACGAATTTTGTAAAACTTAATTTTTTATGTTATACTATGGCTAAGAATAGACCAAAGTGAGCTGATAAGATGAACCATACAAAAAATATTATTATAGACGCTTTCTGGCAATTGTTAGAAGAAAAGCCCTACAATAAAATCACTGTAAAAGATGTCGTTGACCGTTGCCATCTGAACCGTAATACATTTTATTATCATTTTCATGATATCCCGGAACTTCTGAAAAACAGTATCAAAAGCGAACATGAGTCTATCATTCAGACCTATTGCAATTTTGGTTCCCCTATTGACTGTATTACGCCCCTTATTCAGAACACCTTAAAACACAAAAAAGCTGTGCTTCATATTTATCGTTCTCTTCAGCGTGAAGTTTTTTTAATATCTTTAAATGAACTGGCACTGCATATGGTAACAAAATATATTGACACTGCTACTGCCAATCTCTCTCTTCCACCGGAAGACAGAGCTCTTTTCATTCGCTTTTACAAATGTGCTCTGGTTGGAGTTTATCTTGACTGGCTTGACAGTGGTCTAAACTACGATCTCGAAAAAAGCTTCATCCGCATTACAGAATTGCTTCATGGTTCAGGCAAACAAGCTATTTTAAGATCTGCTGAAACTATTTGCACTAAAAAAAGCCCAAATATAATGCAGTAATTCCAAATACAACAAAAGCAGTGATACTTCCTGCCAGGAATTCTGATACAGTATGTCGCTTCAATTGTACCGATGCCCAAAATTCAATACCATAAAGAATCATGCAGATCAGTATGGTAACCCCATTCAGCCAGTAGGATAAAAATAAATATGGGAGTGTGCAACTGCATGCATGTCCGCTTGCCCGTATTTTACAAATCTTATTCAAAAAAGTTAAAATCAATACAGCCAGCAGATAAGAGAACAGCACACACATCAACATCTCAGAACAATGCATTATCTTTCCTGCCAGAAATGCAATCAAATACCCGCCAAGATTCAGGATAAACGCCATATTCCTCTGCGTTTCCCGTGAATTTTCCTCTGCATTTTTCCTGAGTTTCGCCATAGGATATGCACAGGCAGGTACAAGCGATAAAAAAACAACTGCCATAATCAGTTCACTCACTGAAGCGAACATTTCCCCAAATGTTCCAGACAATATAAGTAACATAAAAAGTATCAATACAGGAGGAACTGTTATAATACGGACAATCTGTGCTATTTTATTCTTCACTTTTTCACTGCCCTTTCTATAACTTTTTACTGATTCCCATTCCAAAAGCTCCCGGTCCCACATGACATCCGATACTAAATGTCAGCGGATCATAATTGAACTCTTCTCCTTCGAAGATCTCCTTTGCCATGTCCATCCACTCCTGATGATCCTTTTGTTCCACAAAACTCCCAGCAACTCCTACCCTAATTTCATCGCCTCGCTCATGGAACTCATCAGCCCTTTTCTTCATCTCCCGAAGCAAACGTTTTTTACAGTTTTTCGTGCCTCTCACTTTTGCATAAGCATCCAGACGTTCCCCTTCAATAATCAAAAGCGGTTTAATATTCAGCAATTCTCCCATTGCCGCTCCTGCCGGAGTTACACGTCCGCCTTTTTTTAAGTATTCCAGCGTTTCTACCCCGACCAAAATAATGGATTCATAAGCTGCCTGTTCCAGTTTTCTCTTAATCTCCTTTGCCGAATATCCCTGCTCTGCCAGACTAAGAGCGTCCTGTACAGAATGTCTTTGCGTTACGGAAATCTGATGATTATCCACCACCTGCACTTTACCATCATATTCTCTTGCCAGAAGTTGAGCTGTCTGACAGAAGCTGCTTAGTCCACTGGACATTGGAATATACACAATTTCATCATATCCGGCAAATAATATATGTTCCCACATTTCCATGATATCCCCTGGTGATGGCTGTGAAGTAGATAGTTCTTTATGTTCCAAAAGCCATTGATAAAACACTTCATGAGACAATCCATATCCTTCAAAATAAGTTTCTCCCTCTATAATAACGGGCATCGAAATTACATAGACTCCAAGTTTACGTCCTTCTTCCTCAAAAATACCACTGTTACTATCCGTTACAATTGCAGTTCTCATTCGGTATCTCCTCTTAATCTGCTTTTCCCTTGTTTGCTCTGTTCTCTTTCCATAATTCATCCGCAACCGGTTTCCAACTCTCCGCATATCTGTCACATTTGGCACATAGATGATCGGCCGTTTCCGGGGACTGAAGATCTGTTGAATGTGCTTCTGTTCCTGCAACCATGCTCCTTAATTTCTCTGGATTTTCAAGCATCGGACATGGACGCAGCATATTCTCATTGAACGGCTGGTTATCATGGTATGCCATCATCATCGGTGACTGCAGCGCCTCCAGGATTGTCTTCTCTCTGATATTAGAGTCTGAATAGTGGATGAATACGCATGGATCAATATCTCCATTGGCATTGATATGGAAGTAACGGCGTCCTCCTGCAATACAGCCGCCTACATATTCTGCATCATTCTGAAAATCCATTGCAAACAATGGTTTCTCAGCACGATAACGGCGAATCCGATGATAGGTTTCCGTTCTCTGTTCCGGCGTTGGCATAAGTTCCGGGGATGCATCATTTCCAACCGGCATATAATGGAAATACCAGATAAAATAAGCGCCAAGCTCAATCAGACTGTCAAAGAATTCCTCTGATGTAATAGATGCAAAATTTGCACTGGTATAACATGCTGAGATTCCATAGAATAACTTTTTCTCCCTCAAAAGATTCATAGCTGCCGTTGCTTTTTTAAATACGCCATCCCCTCGCCGCAGATCCGTTGCTTCTTCAAATCCTTCCAATGAAATTGCCGGAACAAAATTTCCAACCCGGAGCATTTCATCCGCAAACGCTTCATCAATCAATGTTCCGTTGGTAAAGCACAGAAATACACAGTCGGAATGCTTTTCACAAAGTTTAATCAGATCTTTCTTACGTACCAGTGGTTCCCCTCCTGTGTATATGTACATATAAACGCCTAATTCCTTGCCCTGTTCAATAATATTGTCAATCTCATCATACGTAAGGTTCAGTTTATTGCCATATTCGGCCGCCCAACACCCGGTACAATGCAGATTGCAGGCACTGGTAGGATCCAGAAGAATTGTCCATGGAATATTACATCCATACTTCTCGCGGCATTCATTCTGCTTCGGCCATCCGACTAAAGCAGCGTTAATAAAGAAATTTACAGCAGTCGTCTTCATAACATGCGGATCGATATCCTGTATAATATGGCGAATATATCCATAATACGGATGCTCCGGATTCGTCATTGCCTCACGAACTGTTCTCCGTTGTGGTACAAATTCTTTCCCTGCAAATTTGTCTGCCCAATCCATCAGCTTAAGCAGATTCTTTTCAGGATCCTTGTACAGATAGTTAAATGCCTGCTCCAAACCTAATTTTTTAATTGTTGTTGATACATCCATGATAATTTCCTCCTTGTTTTGTACATTTATTTACTCATTTGCATCGTTCTCATTTGCATGTGGCTGAACACTTATATTCGATAATTTGACAGTTTCTTTTACCGTCAGATGATTCATAATACCTTCTGCCAGCAGCCCACAGCCATTTACGATATGTGTGGTCTGCATACTCTGAAACGGTTTTATAATAATAAGCACGCCAAAAATTCCTGCTATGATAGAAAATATCAAAATCCTGTTCCATGTTCTCAATCCAAATACCTTTGCATCTTTAGCTGTCTGAAGTTTCAAAACCGCATCCAGCAAAATTAAAAGTCCCAGGGCAGGTGTCAGATATTTACGTATACGCAAATTGCAGCCAAGAGTAATGATTCCCACAACGATCAGAAACACGCCACATGCAAAATCATACTGAAAAGCCAGATTATACAGATCATTAGAACAATATCCTATAATCTTTACAATTCCATACAGGATCAGGATAATACCGCTGCATATGCAGACTGCCAAAGGAGACAGGGAAGACATAACCATATAAATGATTCCACTAATATAAAAAATGAAAGATATTAAAATATATCCATCCCTTGCCATGCGAAGTTTTTTCAATGTATTCACCTCTCTTTTTTGATTTCTCTGTTCTTTCTTTTTCGTCATTCTAATTTACATTTTCCATAGTCTCAATAGACATTCATCCCGTTTCTGTCTGATTTTTGGACAATTCAGGCACAATTGCCTAAAAAAATCGACTCATCCATACGGACAAGTCGCCTTTTTTGTACATATTTTTTGTACATATTTTTTGCACCTTTTTTGTACATATTTTTTGCAGATATTGTTGTGTTTTTCACTTAAAAACAGTAAACTAATAACGGATATGTTATTTTTAGGGAGGTTTTTATGAATACTTACATCAACTTTATAACGGAGGAATTAAAGTCGCTTACTTCTATTCCCAGCCCTTCCGGCTATACAAAAGAAGTTACGGCTCATGTTCACAAAGTGTTGACTGATATGGGGTACGAACCATATTTTTCCAACAAGGGAAATGTGCATGTCACACTCGGCGGCGAGGGAAATCCCCTGCTCTTAGCAGCACATCTCGATACACTCGGGGCGATGGTACGCTCCATCAAGGAGAACGGACGTCTCCGCCCGACCACACTCGGCGGCCATCTGTGGACCACCTGTGACGGCGAAAACTGCACCATTCACACCCGCGACGGGAAAGTATATACAGGCGTTGTGCTCAACACAGAACCGTCTGTTCACGTTGCCGATGAAAAAGTAGAACAAAAAGAAGCGAATATGGAAATTCTTCTGGATGAAAATGTAGACACAAAAGAAGCTACAAAAGCACTTGGAATTCAGGTTGGAGATATTATTGCAATGGACCCTCGCACGACTGTAACCGCAAGTGGTTACATCAAAAGCCGCTTCCTGGATGATAAGCTTTCTGCTGCCATCCTTCTCGGACTTGCCAAGATGGTGAAAGAAGAAAGTCTTCAGTTAAAGCGTAAGGTTTCTCTTCTCTTCACCGTATACGAAGAAGTCAGCCACGGCGGATGTTTCATTCCTGAAGATACCAAAGAAATGTTATCTGTAGATATGGGCTGCGTCGGCGCAGACCTTGACTGTACAGAACGTCAGGTTTCTATCTGTGCAAAGGATTCCGGTGGTCCGTACAACTACGATGTGACAAGCGCACTCATCGAAGCAGCAAAAGCCAATAACATCGACTTTGCAATCGATATTTATCCTCATTACTGCTCTGATGTAGAAGCAACGCTCAAGAGCGGATACGATATCCGTCACGGACTTATCGGACCGGGTGTATATGCATCTCACAACTATGAACGTTCTCATACAGACGGTGTGAAGAATACACTTGCTCTCTTAAAAGCTTATATTGCTTAATTTTTGAGGCAGCCGCATAAATGCTGTTTTATGCGGCTGCCTCTACATACTTATCAGAATACTCTTACATTATCCATTATCTTGGTCACATCATCCTTAATTACACAATTACCAGTCTGCTGGCATGCAAGATTTTCTTAGAAGCTCTCTCTGAAAATCTGTTCAATCTCATCTGCATTAAGCACCTTATAACCACCAGGCATAACTATCGTAGCCTTCACAAGATCCGGAATCATGTCCTCTGTTGCTCCAAGTTCAGTAATATTCATTACAAGTCCCAATTCCTTCATCCAGTTTTCCATTGCCTGAAGACCATCAGATGCAACCTGTTCATCCGACTTTCCGGTAGTATCAACATTCCAAACATTCTTTGCAAACCGCACAAACTTCGCAAGGCCGTAAGGCATAATATGCTTATAATATGGCAATGAAACTGCAGAAAGCGTCATACCATGTGTAGCATCCGTACATGCTCCCACAGACTGTCCAAGCATATGTACCATCCAGTCTGTTGACTTTGCCTTGGCAACCAATGTGTTGAGTGCCCAGGTTGCAGACCACATGATATTGCTCCTTGCCTCATAATCCTGTGGATTCCTATTAGCGATACGACTTGAATGTATTACAGACCTCATCAGTCCTTCACTGATATAATCACTTGTATTATCATCTTCCCCTGAAAAATACTGTTCGCATATATGATTAAAGATATCATATATTCCCGAAATCATCTGATAATGAGGAAGTGTCAGTGTATATTTCGGATTCAAAATGGAAAACTTAGGCATGATCTTCT
Source organism: Dorea sp. YH-dor226 (assembly GCF_039832105.1). Taxonomy (NCBI): domain Bacteria; kingdom Bacillati; phylum Bacillota; class Clostridia; order Lachnospirales; family Lachnospiraceae; genus Dorea; species Dorea sp. YH-dor226. Next base: position 36,511 of record NZ_JBDOHS010000022.1, read on the forward strand.
CATCAGCAAAAACATGACCGATCTTCAGTTTTGCATCATGATTGGTAATTACCGCTCCTGTGTTCATCTCAGAGCCGGTACCAACCATTGTCAATACACAGCCTACCGGAATGACCTCACACGAAGGCTCCTCAAATTTCAGATAATACTTTTCCCATGGGTCTTCGTCGCAATGAACAGATACGGAAACTGCTTTAGCATAATCACATACAGAGCCACCACCAACTGCAAGGATAAAATCTGCTTTATGGTTTCTTGCTATCTCTACACCTTCATACAGTTTCTCAACCGTTGGATTTGGCATTACACCTGCAATCTCCGCGACATTCTTTTCCTCCTCTTTGAGGATAGACATAACTTCATCGTAAATTCCATTTTTTTTGATAGAACCTCCACCATATATAAGCACTGTATTCTGTTCATATTTTCTAAGCTCTGTATTTAGGTTTGCAAGAGAATCCCCTCCAAAATACAGCTTTGTTGGATTGCAATAAGTAAAATTTCCTAACATCATTTTCTCCTTTCACTTTACACCATGTCATTTCTTTGTTATTTTAATTATATGCTAGTACCTAAACCTGACTTTAGGTCAAGTAATTTTTGAATTTTTCAGGGAGATGTTTTTATGTACACAATCGGTCAGATTTCAAAAATGTTTAATTTACCTATTTCAACACTCAGATACTACGACAAAGAAGGACTTTTTCCAAATATGGCACGTTCTTCCGGTATTCGCAAATTTTCAGAATCCGAAATAGAAGCTCTCAGAGTGATTGAGTGTCTCAAGAAGACCGGAATGGAAATCAAGGATATCAAACAGTTTATGAACTGGTGTGCAGAAGGTCCTTCTACTTATTCTAAACGCAAAAAACTCTTTGAAGACAGAAAGAAAGCCCTTGAAGAACAACTTCAAGAGCTTGAAAAAAATATGGCTATGATTGAATTCAAATGTTGGTATTACGAACAGGCTATTTCTGACGGTAATGAAGAACGCCTTAATACAATCATTCCAGATAACCTTCCTGCTGATATAAAAAATATGTACGAGTTAGCGCATTCTTAAAATTCGTTAGCAGCGTTAGACTTATTTGTGTAGCAACATTTTTCTGCCCGCGAGCTGCGCATCACTGCACGAAGTACGTTTTATGTAACAGGGGAATTCTAATGAAATTTCCTATTATATAAAAATACCACAAAACCTGTATTACAAGCTTTGTGGTATTCATTAGTTCCAGTCGGAGTGACGTGATTCGAACACGCGGCCTCTACGTCCCGAACGTAGCGCTCTACCAAGCTGAGCCACACTCCGATATTAGATAACCGGACACTTTTCCAAAAAGCATCCGGCGCCCCTGCCAAGGAACTACGGATAGAGGACTCGAACCTCTACTAACAGAGTCAGAGTCTGCTGTGCTGCCATTACACCAATCCGCATTGGTTTGTGGTTTGTTCAGCGAACAAATATTATTATACCTGCTTTTCCCAAAAAGTCAACCCCAAATTTTACATTTTTCATATTTTTCTTATTTACTGAAGTGAAAAGTTTATTTCCACTTTGAAGGAGGGAAAGTGGATTTTAGTCTTACATCTATTTCCACTTCCACAAATGCAGCATTTAGTCTTACACTTTTCCTGTTAGACAGTCGCCGG
>NZ_JBDOHS010000023.1:0-36205 GCF_039832105.1 Dorea sp. YH-dor226
GCTCTGCTAATGGTGGGCTTCCTCCGATCATCAAGCGCCAGAGATACTATCAATCTTTGGACCTGGCTGCATAGTCAGTGATATCTTTGAGATAAATGTGTCAACCAATATTGACAATATCATAGCTGTCAATGGTATTCGGCGCATTGAACAGCACCGCTTTAAGGTACTGTTTGATGTTGCGGATTTTGGTGGTATTCTCTTTCATGCAGTCAAAGACAAATTCAATGTGACTGCTGTTGAGCTTCATAAACTTTGCCTTGACAAGCTCTGCCGGGTAATCGTCCCCGGCGATACGGATTGTCTTTCTCTTGCTGCATACCGTTTCAAGGATAATCGAAACAATTTCGTCCAGACGGTCTTTGTCTACCTGCCCGTAGCGTACAAAATGGTCGTACTCGATATTGTCCTTGATGATTTCCTCATAAACGCTGTATGCGTCTGTCGCTTCCTTTCGTTTCCGTTCCGGCGGCTCTGCCGCTTCCCCGTCGTAAGGCAAGGGATTTAGGGAATGGATAGGAATGGAATCGGTACTTGATAAATCTATATTTGATTTTTCTTTTTTGGGTAAGTTAGTCTTTTGTATATCTTTATTTAATTGCGTTGGATTTTCCAACGTAGGTTTTTTCTGCGTAGGTTTTTCCAACGTTGGATTATCCAATGTTGGATTTTCCAATGTAGGTAAATCCGATACAGGCGGGGTCTGCGGCTGCTCAAAAATCACATAATCTGCGCCGCGCAAGCGTCCTTTCTCGTCGCGTTCCCTTGAACGCACGATATACCCGGCGCGTTCCAGTTCCTTAACGGCTTCCCGGATAGCGTCGATTTTCTCCCGGTTGATAAAGGACAGCCCCGCAAGGGTGTAGTCCCAATCCTCTGGCAAGGACAGCATTTGCGATAACAGCCCTTTTGCCTTTAGGGATAGCTCCTTATTGCGTAAGTGGTGGTTGCTCATAACCGTATAGCCCTTGTTGCGCTCCACTCTGAAAACTGCCATAGCTTCATCACTCCTTTGCTGCATACCTGTTACGCAATAGAAACGCGATTTTGAGGGTTTAGGTATCAATCCCTTATCCGCTGAAAACCGCGTCCGCAAAGCCGCGTAAATCAAGGGCTTTTTCATGCCTACTGCGTAACAAAGGGCATGAAAAAAGCGGCGTTCCTGTTCTTCCTTGTGGGAAGTGAGAAACGCCGCCTGTGCGGTGCGTTATTCTGCTTCTTCGGCTATGAGGTCTTGTATGACTTCGCCAAAGTCTGCCGTAAAGGAAAAAATGAAGTATTCCAAAACGGCGGGGTCTGCGTCCATAGGCTCGGCTTCCTCGGAAAAGGGCAAGCCCATAAGCCCATAGAGCATTTTTATGATTTTGAACAGCTTCCCCCGGTCGGCGGGGGTGTTCATGGTAACAAGTACGTCGGTCAAGCGGTTTACGGTTTCCATGTCGCCGCCTGTCGTTACCCATACCATTTCTGCGAATGGCTGCGTGATTGCTCCGGTTACAAGGTTTACCTTATCCTTGCTGATTTCGCCGGACGGGAGTATAATACCCTTGTCTAAAAGTACGTTTTTCATGTCGTCCTCCTATAATTTGTGGTGCCAAAATGGTGCCCGGTCTTACAAAATCATCTTATACGGAGATATGGCAAGATAAATGACGATATGCAGAAAACCTTGATTTTAAGCCATTTTCGCGAGGTTTTATAAACACTTGCGCGGGCTTATAAGAAGATTTCCGTCTATCAAATCAATAAAAAAAAGATGCCAGGATTTCTCCTGACACCATAGTGACTATGCCAACTTCGTGCCCACTGGGCACAAGGTTGATTGTATTATTCTTCATTTCCTAATGATATTGGTTCTTTCTTTGTTTTCTTGTTTTTAGATATCATCTTATGACCTGTGTAAATAGCCATAATCATACAAAGCAAAGAACTTGCCGCAAAATATTTATGGCTTGATTTTGAACCTTTATATCCGCTATAAAAAGTTCCTAGCATCGTTATCAATGCTCCGACAGACCAATATTCATGAGCTTTCATTCTAACATCTCCCTTTGTGTTAATTTTAATATGTACCGTTTGATGAAATATGCAAACAGGAATTTGGAACGTGCTTTATAAATTTTTTCCGATCCCCTCAAGTTCGTTCATGGAATCCTTGTTTTTTTCAAGTTCATCTCTGGCTGTTGCATAATATGATTTTTTGAAAAGCATATCCCATGAAAGATATTTTGCCATACAGTCAAACTGCTTATCAATCAGCTCATACTGGATACTGTCTACGGGAGAACCGCCTACAACAATCGTGCCAACTTTTTTATTTTTTAACTGCAATCCACGGCAGTAGCACTTATCAATGATAAGTTTCAATTGTGCTGACATTCCCCACCAATAAACTGGTGTAGCAAAAAGAATCATATCTGCGGCAGCAATTTTATCAATTGTAGGATTTGTATCATCCTTATCGACGCATCCCTTAGAGCATTGACAGACACCACATCCCTTGCATGGTGCAATGTTGAGTTTGTCAGGTTCAATGATTTCAATTTCATTCTTTTCTGATGCTCCTTTTATAAATGCATTGATTGCTGTCAGCGTGTTTCCTTTTCTGGCACTTCCATTAATGATTACAATTTTCATGCGTGTATCCTCCAACTTCCGATTTCATGATATCATTTCTAATACAGATTTTACCGTATTTTTCAGATTCAGTCCATCTTTTAATCCCAGTCGATAGAAAAATTCTTCTGTTTCTGCTCCACTGCTAAAAATTGCATTACAGTATTCCGTAATCACTTCTTCCTGTTCTTGGGATAACGTTTCCAGTAATTTCTGGTATTTCTTATCAATCTCACTTACTGGCTCTTTATCCTGCTTTAACTTCCATTCTGAATATGCTTTCCCCATATGCTCTGTAATTGTCAGATTCACAAATTCCTGCACTTCCTCGGATATGGTGCTCGCAGATTCCTGTTTATCTTTCTTTTTATCATTTGATTTTTCAAGTGTCGTGTCATCAATATAACGAATGATTTCTCGAATATTTGACTTCATCGACTGCAGATATCCTTTCATCAGCACAGCTACTTTTCTAGCATCCGATTTTTCGGTTTCTTTTTCCAGCATATAAAACTCTTCCAGTTCTTTCAGAATATCCATCCCTGCTTTCATCTGAAATTCCACCTCAAGCAAATCATCCATCACTTTATATAATTCTTCCATTGTTTATTTCTGCCTTTCCATATAGCGCCACTATATTTTCCACAATCATCCAAAAATAAATTCCTGTAATCCACATTTCACAACTTCAATTACTGCAACTATCCCCATACCGATATGTGGGAGTAGAACAAACACTACTGTCGTAATAATCGCTGATTTCATTGTCCAGTCCGTACTGATTCCAAACCCAATACTCAAAACTTCTGTCACAACAGAGATTCCGGCTATCAGATAGCAGAATCCAGCAGATAACCCAACCAGGAACACCAGCACAATATTCACCGCTGCAAGTACCAGCCAAACAGGAGCTGCAATAATTCGAAATGGCAGTTTTATCATAAATCTCAACATAATTCTTCCTCCTACTTTGTGCCCAGTGGACACAAGGTTATTTTAGCATATCTGCCAGATATGACTATCTCTTTTTAAACTTCGTGCCCAGTGGGCACAAAGTTCTTACCTGTCTGGAATATCCTTCCCCCAGTACATGTCATGTCGAACTTCAGCATCATAAAACTGATTGATTGTTGCAGGAGCGTTATACAATACCGTCAGCATATACTGCCGGATATTCTTCACTTTGCTTGTACTCCTGTCAAGACTGAAAAACACATACTGGATGTGTTCATACCCGACTTTGAGCAAACGGCTCTTGACCACTTGTGTAGGCACAGCTTCCCCATTGATCTGTTGATATGTCTTTGTCGAACATATTGCATCCAGCATCAGCTCTACCAGCTCTTCTACTCGTCCAGTTCCATAGCTCTGACAAAGGATCTCATATTCGATATTATCATGAATTAACTGTCGATACTCATTTCTCTCCTGTATCCTATCTCTCCCTTTCTCTTGTTCAGATAGATATTGATAAGATTCATTCTCACTAAATTCAGTATAATTATATTCAGTATTATTACAGTTTGTTTTTGAAACTTCTTGAAGTTTGTTTTCTAAACTTCTTGAAGTTTGTTTTTCAAACTCCTTGAAGTTTGTTTTTGAAACTTCTTGAAGTTTATTTTTCAAACTTCCTGAAGTTTGTTTTTCAAACTTCTGTGTATTTACGGGCTTTTCCGGCTCTTTTTTCGCATATTCTTCTATTTCTGTCTCTGTATTTTCTTTTCTCTCTGCTACATTTTCCGGTGTTTCTTCCGAATCAAAGATTGCTGGCTCATCTGGATATTCTGTCAGGCTGAAATTTTTCACGTAAATAACATTTGTTTTTCCAAGTCCGATTCGCCTCTTCTCAATCAATCCAATCCCTTTTTCCTGATCCAGCTCTTTTAGACAATTCACAGCCTTATTCCTGCCACAGTTAAGCATTTCCATAATCTCTTCCACCGAAAAGAAAATATATGCCCTGTCCTCTTCATCAAACCACCGGTTCTTGATGGACAGTGACATCCGGTCTAACATCAGTCCGTACAGCACCTTTGCTTCGCAGGAGAGATTTTTAAAATATTCACTTGTAAACAGCAGTTTGGGAATACGATAAAAACTGTACATATCGCATTCCATTCCTTGAAAATAATGGAATGTTGCTCTTATACTCATGACACATCCCTCCCTTCGTACTTATCAATGATTCTGATTGCTCCATTCCTCCAAAAGCTGACATATAACAGTCCGTATCTTCTGTTCATCATACTCTGGAGGAAAATACTTCTTAATTTCATCCTGTTTTAATGTTACCGTTGTTTTCTTTTTACGCTCTCCTATAACCAGGAGCCGCACAATCTCTTTTGTCAGCGTTTTTTCTTCTCGATGTTGCCTTATTTTTTTTGCCTGTTCCAGACTTGGATATTTTCCGGTACTCTCATGCACTTCCTCCACCATCTCCTGTTCTGGAACCGTAAGGTAGGAAAGCTCTACACCTACCTGCAATCCGATCACATCACGATCTACTGCGTTTAATAGGTCATTCATCAGATAAGTAAGCCGGATATAGCGATACACCTGCCTTGCACTGTCATTTGCGTTCTTTCCAATGTCTTTCGCACTGATACCGCCTGATGTTCCCTGATGATTCATTGCTTCCATCTTCATACGGTAAGCAAATGCCTTTTCACTTGGGAGTATATTAGGTCTCTGCAGATTGCTGTCTACCATCGCACGGACAGCTGTATCTTGATCCATATTTCTGATAATAACCGGAACCTCTTTAAGACCAGCAAGTTGTGCCGCATGTCTCCTTCTGTGACCGGCGATGATTTCATATTCACCATCACCCAGCGGTCGTACCAGTAATGCTGTAAGAATTCCCTCTTCTTTCACACTTTCCACCAGTTCCGCCATTGCCTCATCATCATTTACTTGAAATGGATGGTTCTCGAAAGAATGTAAATGCTCAAGTGAAACCTGCTGGATATCGTTCGTTTCTTCTCCTCCTCCAAGTAATTCATCATAAGATGTCAGTTTTATCTTCGATGCACTTCTACCTTTCATCCAAAAGCACCTCCTGTGTCATCTGCCAATATGCAGCCGCTACTTTTCCTTTTGGATCATGCTCAAATATGCTGATTCCTTCCGCACTGATTTCAGCTGCTCGTACTGAAAATGGAATACTCTGTGGAAAAATCTTAATCTGGTTTCCATATGTATCAAAAATCAGATCAGATATATCTCTTGCATAGTTCGTTCGGTTATCCACCATTGTGATCAATATACCTCCAATTTTCAGTTGTTTGTTAAGCTGTCTTCGCACCTTTCCTATCGTCCGTATCAGCTGTTCTAGACCCTTTACAGGAAGATAAGCCGCCTGGACAGGTATAATAACTGCATCGACACTGGCAAGTGCATTGATCGTCAGCATTCCAAGTGATGGCATACAGTCAATCAATATATAGTCGTATTCTTCTCTCATTCTTTCTATATATTGTTTTAAGACAAGTTCCCTGCTCATAATATTTACAAGTGAAACTTCCATTCCAGAGAGTTCGATGTTTGCCGGAATCAAATCAATTCCTTCCTGGTGATGTAAAATTCCCAGTGTATTTTCAAATAGTTCATCTTCTACAATCTTTGTCAGAATAGTAGCCAGTGTGATTGGTAATTCATCTGGGTTATGATACCCAAGACTTGCTGTCATACTTCCCTGCGGATCATTGTCAATCACAAGCACTTTCTTCCCTGCTTTTGCAAGTCCGACTGCCAGATTCACGCAACTTGTTGTCTTGCCAACCCCGCCTTTTTGTGAACACAATGCCAGCACTTTACAATCCTTCATTACTTTCTCTTCCATCCTTTTTATCCTCCCATAAATAACTTGAACCTTTCAGCATCCATAATGCTGCTTCCAAAAATGCAAGATACCGTTCTGTCATACTATCAAGAACCGGTTCTGAAATAACTGGTTTTTCAGACTTCAAATCTTTTGCCACATCCTCCAAAACCAAACTCATTTCCTTCATTTCTGACCGGATAATCTCAATTGTTTCTTTCTTTCCAACAACACATACATGATTGTAAATGCATGATCGGACGATATAATCCTGTTTTTTCATTCCGCTCACTTTCACTCGTTCTTCAATTGTTGCTTTTTCATAAGAATTCACCCGAAAAGAAATGGTCGTTGTGTTGTGTTTTCCATGTCTGTCACCAGCCATCGCTTATTCCTCCTCTTCCTCATGTTTCTTATCTAGCAAACCTGCTAATTTACTCTGTGTAGACGGATACAGATGTGAATAAGTGTTCAACGTGGTTTCCACCTTTTCATGTCCAAGGCGTTCTGCAATCTCCAATGGAGCCACCCCCATATCAACCAGCATACTGGCATGGGAATGGCGGAGATCATGAAGTCGTATCCGCTTTACACCAGACCGCTCGATTCCGGTAGCCATACAATGTTCCATATGCGATTTGGTAAACCGAAAAAGTCTTTCCTTTTTCATAATTCCATACAAATGACTGCAATACTCCCGAAATTCCTCTGCAAGAAAATCCGGCATCGTAATCACACGGATACTCTTTGGAGTTTTCGGCTGCGTGATCATATCCTTTCCTTTCAGTCTCTGATAAGATTTATTGATTGATATGGTTTTCTCTTCAAGATTGATGTCATTATAAGTAAGTGCAAGCAATTCACCGATACGCATTCCGGTCCAGTACAACAAAAGAAACGCCATTCTTGTCTCCGGCTTATCACTTACTGTCTCCAGAAAAGCATTGAACTCTTCCTGCATCCAGAAGTCCTTCGGTTCTCCTTTACTCTTGCCAATCGCTCCTGCCTTCCTGCAGGGATTATCCTGCAGGTTATAATACCGCATTGCATAATTGAAGATTGCAGTCAGCTGGCAGTTCACTGTTTTCAGATAAGTAGGAGAATATCCTTTTCCATTCTTATCCTTATACGTCAGCAACTCATTCTGCCATGCACGGACGTCTGCCACCGTAATTTCACTGAGAATCTTCTTTTCAAAATAAGGCTTGATTTTCAGGTCAATAATATATCGCTTCGTGTACATAGTGTTTTCTCTGAGACGGACATCCATATCTTTGTAATAAATCTCCAGAAAATTTCCAAATTCAATATCCACACCCTGGCTCTGCTGTTGCAGGAAATCTCTTTCCCATTCTTTAGCTTCACCCTTGGTCCTGAATCCTCTTTTCTGTTTTCTTTTCCGATTTCCCTGCCAGTCTTTGTAATAGACCTGTACTTTCCAGTTTTTTCCTTCTTTGTAAACCCCCATTGCTAATCCTCGACTTTCATGCCATAAATCTTTTCTGCCAGGAATTTCGTAGAGATTTTTCCAGCTACTACAATATAGCCTTTTGCCTTCAATTCTTTGTTGTATTCTCGCATCAGACTATATGCATAAGTTTTTGAAACTCCAAGAATTGCACACACATCATCCACATCCATATACATTTTTTCCTGCATCATACTCATACCGCTTTATCCTCCTTCAAATACTGCTCAACATGTTCCAGACCATAGATCTTGTCCTCTACATAGCGGGTTGGCACCCGACCGAGAATCACATAATAGTTCTTGCTTGCCAGATCGGCATTCATTCTTTCCACTACCCGGTAAGCAAACGAAACTGATAATCCAAAGAGTTCTGCAATGTCTTCCACTGATAAATACATTTTTCTCTTACGCATGAAACCATTCCTTTCCCTCTTCCTGTGGAATCTCACAAGTATCTTCTACTCCGTAGAAACGCTTCACAAAATACTTTGTCGGAACTTTTCCTCTAAGCGTCAGGTAGCCCTGTTCTTCCAGTTCCTTGTTCAGATTTCCGATGATTTCATAAGCCGATGTCTGTTTTACTTCCAGAAGTTCACATATATCGGCTGCCTTTAAAAATAATTTATTCTGCATAATCAGTACCTCCTCTGTTTTGAATATTTATCTCTTCATATACTCTGTACTGGCAGATGCAAAATCGGACATCATTTTCCGAAATTTATCAAATTTTCTTGTTTTTTAATTCTCCATCAGTGTGATTACTGTGTCATGGAGTTTAAGCTCATCGAAAGTAAAGAACCTTTCTGTGGTATCTGTTTTCTAAATGCAGGCAACAAAAAAACAGTCTGCCTTGACGAAAATCACTTCAATCAAAACAAACTGTTCTTCATATTTACTCTAATTTTATTTTATGAGAATAACCGATTTCACGAAATTTGCAGGTGAATCTGGAATATAAACAAGAGAAAAAAATAATTTTTAAACTCCATTTGCACTCCATTTGGTCTTTTCGACACCCCGCAAAGCCTTTATTTATGGGCTTTTCCGCGATTTTTCAAGCTACTCAAACTCTATTGTTCCCGGTGGTTTACTGGTCAGATCATAGAATACTCTATTCACTCCCTTAACCTCGTTAATGATTCTGCTCATAACCTTATTCAGCACTTCAAATGGGATATCTGCTGCCTCTGCGGTCATGAAATCGATCGTCTTCACTGCTCTCAATGCCACTGCGTAATCATAAGTTCTTTCATCCCCCATAACTCCGACGCTTCGCATATTGGTCAGTGCTGCAAAGTACTGGTTGATCTCTTTATCCAATCCTGCATTTGCGATCTCTTCTCTGTAGATTGCATCTGCATCCTGTACGATCTTGACTTTTTCTGCATTGACTTCTCCGATGATACGGATTCCAAGTCCCGGTCCCGGGAATGGCTGTCTGAATACCAGGTACTCCGGAATTCCAAGCTCCAGTCCGGCTTTTCTTACTTCGTCCTTGAACAGATCGCGCAGTGGTTCGATGATCTCTTTAAAATCAACGTAATCCGGAAGACCGCCTACGTTGTGGTGAGATTTGATTACTGCAGATTCTCCGCCCAGTCCGCTTTCTACGACGTCCGGATAGATGGTTCCCTGTACCAGGAAGTCTACCGTTCCGATCTTCTTTGCTTCTTCTTCGAATACGCGGATGAACTCTTCTCCGATGATCTTTCTCTTCTTCTCAGGCTCTTCTACGCCTGCCAGCTTGTCGTAGAATCTCTGCTGTGCGTTGACACGAATAAAGTTCAGGTCATAGCTTCCTTCCGGTCCAAATACAGCCTCTACTTCATCGCCCTCATTTTTACGAAGGAGACCGTGATCTACGAATACGCAGGTCAGCTGATCGCCGACTGCTTTAGATAACAATACTGCTGCTACCGAGGAGTCTACTCCACCGGAAAGTGCACACAATACTTTTCCGTTTCCGACTTTTGCACGGATCTGCTTGATAGATTCTTCTACAAATGAATCCATTCTCCAGTCGCCGGCACATCCACAGACATTTAACACAAAGTTGGATAACATCTTTGTTCCTTCTGTAGTGTGAAGAACTTCCGGATGGAACTGAATTGCATATAATCCCGCCTCTGCATTCTCTGCTGCAGCCACCGGACAGTCTGCCGTATGCGCCGTAATCTCAAATCCCGGTGCAACTTCAAAGATGGAGTCAAAGTGACTCATCCAGCAGATGGTCTTTGGTGATACATCTGTAAACACACGGGAATCTGTCTTATCGATCAGAACTTCTGTCTTTCCGTATTCTCTGACGCCTGCTCTTGCAACTTTTCCACCCAGTACATGCATCATGAGCTGTGCGCCGTAGCACAGTCCCAGTACCGGAATTCCAAGTTCGAACAGTTCTTTTTTGTATGTTGGGGAGTCTGCTTCATAACAGCTGTTCGGTCCGCCGGTCAGAATAATTCCCTTTGGATTCATCTCTTTGATCTTTTCAATGTCAGTTTTGTATGAATAGATCTCGCAATAAACATTACATTCTCTGACACGTCTTGCTACCAGCTGATTGTACTGCCCACCAAAATCAATGACAATTACTAATTCTCTTTTCACAAGAATTTCCTCCTGTTTTTGTAATGGATGAGTATATTATAAGATAGATAATCTTCTTTTACAAGCCTCTTCTTTTTCTGCTCATCACACGATTGCCTGCCTTCTCCATTTCCCGCCAAAGTACCGGATCAGGAAGCAGGCAGACCGAAATACCCAGTCGATGACCATCGCCACCCAGACACCGAACACGCCCATTCCGGCGTATTTTCCAAGAATATAACTGAATCCGATCCGGAAGATCCACATGGAGATACTGGTAATGTACATACATGCTTTTGCATCTCCGCAGGCGCGGAAGGTTCCGGGCAGAATAAATGCGATCGGCCATATCAGGATGGCACTGATCCCATGGAAATTAATGATATTCGTTGCTGCCTGTGCCGTCTGATCAGAGAGATGATATGCCTTCAAAATCAGCGGAAGTGCAAAATATATCGCAGCAATCGTGATTGCTGTACATATGTAGACGATCTTCAGCAGTTTTTTGTTGTAATATTTTACCTGTTCGTAATCTCCGGCGCCCACGCATCTGGAGATGACGGAGGTGACTGCCAGTGAGATTGCCATTCCCGGAAGGATCTGGAACAGGGCAACCGCATTGGACACTGCATTCGCAGCGATCGCATAGGTCCCAAATGTGGAGACAAGACTCAGTACAATGATCTTGCCCAGCTGGAACATACTGTTTTCCAGCCCGTTTGGCACACCGATACTTAAGATTTTTTTCACCAGCGGCCAGTTTAGCCGGTAATGCAGCGTTTTTTCTATGTGAAGCAGCCGGTTCTGATCACACAGTAGAACGATGATAATCATCGCTGCCGTCATCCTTGATACCAGCGTCGGTATCGCAACTCCCTCAGTTCCCCGGTGAAATCCGTAGATCAGGATTGCATTTCCCGCCACATTGATCACATTCATGATCATGGACACCTGCATCGTTACTTTGGAATTCCCCATGACACGAAAGATCGCCGCCCCTCCATTATACAACGCCATAAATGGAATAGATGCCGCAACAATCATCAGATAGACATCCGCATGATGCATGACATCTGGCTCAATCTTTCCAAACACAACATGCAATATAAAATATTTTCCAAGATAGACGAAAATCGTGATCACGACCGCACATATCGTAACAAACCAGACCAGCTGCGTCGCAGACCGGCATGCCTCCTGCGGCTTCTTCTGCCCCAGATACTGCCCGGCAACCACTGCCCCTCCCGTCGCCAGTGCGGCAAATGCATTGATCAGAAGTATCATGATCTGATCCACCAGAGACACTCCTGATACCGCCGCTTCTCCGACACTCGCGATCATGATCGAATCCGCCATACCGACCAGCACTGCCAATAGCTGTTCGATCACCAGTGGAAGTATCAATGCAAATAACGCATGATTGTCAAATAAATATTCACTTCTGTCAACTTTTACCTTTGTTCTCATTCTTCTGTATCTGTACCTCCTGTTTTGCCGGAATCTGCATGCATGATTCTTTTGGATCTGCATGGCTATCTGTATTATATACAAAAAACTCCCTGGCGCATTCTATTATACGCCGGGGAGTTTTCTGGCACAAGTACCCGTTACTTATGCTGCAACATATTTTTCTATATCTTTCCAGAGGTCCTGACAGTCATCATGATATACTTTCAATTCAATTTCTCTTCCAAACCCGAGATTCATAAGTCCCAAAAGAGATTTGGCATCTACAAGGTATTTTCCTCTTTTCATATCCATATCATAAGGATATTTTTCTACTTTTTTCACAAAGTCTAATACTTCATCCGGGTTATGGAATACTACGATTTTCCTGCTCATAATAATCTCTCCTTTTCTTGTTGGCATAATATTAGCATAATGTTAGAAACATGAAAGGGGGAAATATTTGAAAAAGGTAGAAAATTTTAGCGTTTTTTGACATATTTATCCCGGTTCAGAGCGTTATCCGTTCTTTTTCCGATATTCCAGCGGAAGCATTCCTACCTCTTCTTTAAATACTTTGCTCATGTATTTAGGGTCGGAATATCCGACCATATCCGCAATCTGATTCAGCTTCAGGGAGGATTTCAGCAAAAGCTCCTTTACATTTTCAATCCGGTACCTGCGTATAGTCTCTGAAAATGTGCTGCCGGTCTCTTTTTTAAACTGACTGCTCAGATACTCTTCTGACACATGCAGCTTTTCTGCGATCTCTTCCAGCGTGATCCCCTGATTGTAATATTGCTTGGTATACTGCAGCGCTTTCTGTATCAGCAGGCTGACCTCTTCTTCTTCATAGTTCTTCTGTGTAAGATCTGTAAAAAATGCATCGAGCCTGTCCTCAATGTCTACCCAGCTTGCCGCCTCTGAGATGACTTTTAAGAACCGCTGTGTCCCGGACATGGCTTCTTCTGCTCCCACTTCTGCCGCCACATAGGACAGATGGAAGGCCAGACGAGTCATCGCTTCTTTCATATCCTGAGGCGTGCACGGAACTTCACGGCAATAATCACGAAACTTTTTCCAGACTGCCTGAAATGCCTTTTCATCCTTCGCATCAACAGATTCCTTTGCCTGATCTTCCAGACTAAGCGGATATTTCAAAGGAAATGTTTTCACTTCTTCCAGCTTCTGTCTGCTGATTAGCGCCTTTTTCCCAAAGATCAGATTCCACTCTGTTCTCTGGTCGGCTTCCATTACTGCATCCCGTATCTTCAAAAGTCCTCTGCACTCATTCCAGCTTAAGATCAGCTTTCCACTGATCTTACTGCACAGCATCGGAACAATCGTATTTTCAATATATGCTCTTGTTTTTTCTACGTCTTCCAGATGGTACAGAATCATGACATATGACTGCCTTCTGGCAAATTCTATGGTATACGCCCGGAATCCTTTTCCGTGAATTTCCATATCCGCCATAGCCATCTGTACATATTTCCTGTATTTTTCGTAGTTGGATCCCATTCCCACTCCGAAGATCGCGATCGGCTCATCTTCTGACAGATCATATTTTTCCTTCAAAAGGGCCGCCATCTGCTCATCATTCTCCAGCTGTCCTGTAATGGCATTCAGAAACACATGCTCCAGACTCAGGAGATGATCCTTACTCTGATCTCTGGCGATGGACTCTTCGATCTCCTTCAGTACTCTTTTCAGTTCTGTCACCTTAATTGGTTTCAACAGATAATTATCAATTCCAAGTTCTATCGCACGTTTCGCATAGTCAAAATCCGAGTATGCGCTCAGAACCATGGCTCTGCAGTCAATCTTTTCTTCCCTGATATGTGCAAGCATCGTCAGTCCGTCCATATCAGGCATACGGATATCCAGAATAACCAGGTCCGGCTTTGTTTTTCTTACCAGTTCCAGACCTTCTTTTCCGCTTTTTGCCTTTCCTGCAAGTTCATAGCTGTCATCTAATTTTGCCAGAATATTGCCCAGACCTTCTCTGATCGGTGCTTCATCCTCTACAACTACGATCCGCATATACTCCCTCCTTCTTCGCCTTCCGGTGCCTCCGGGCCGGTACTCTCTTTTGCGTCAGTTTCCTGTACTTCCGCTCTGACAATTGGAATAAACAGATGTACTTCTGTGTTCATTCCCGGGCTGCTGTCAAAATACACTGCCGCCTGATCCCCATAATAAAGAGCCAGACGTTTTCTTACATTAATAATCCCAAGATGTTCCGAAGTGTACTTTGGATCCTCCTCCATCTGTTCACTGTTCAGTCTCTGAAGTTCTTCTGCCGGAATTGCTTCTCCGTTGTTCCATACGATAATATGAATCTGATCTCCCGCTTCCCTCATGGTAATCCCAAGCTTTGGATCCTGTTCTGTGTTTCTCAGTCCGTGCTTCAGTGCATTTTCTACAAATGGCTGAATCAACAGCTTATGGATCCGATATCCATACAGTTCCTGCGGAATCTTCATTTCCACCGTCAGTTCTTTTTCCAGCTTTGCTTTCTGAAGAAAGATATAATATTCCAGAAAATACATTTCCTGTTCCATCGATGTCTCCGCTCCCGCATTTTTTACGGTATAGCGCAGAATATCCGCCAGCGCTCCTACCATCTCACTGATTTCAAACTGTCCTTCTTCAATCGCTTTCCAGTTAATCGTATCCAGTGTATTATATAGGAAATGAGGGTCTATCTGAGCTTCCAGCGCAGATATCTCTGCATTTTTCTGTTCTACAACAGCTTCTTTTACCCGGGCGATCAGACTGTCCAGATGTTTTACCATATCGTTAAATCCCGAAGATATCTGTCTGATCTCTGTCGACAGATGACTGCCATCCGGAATCTGTACCTCAAGATTGCCGTTTTCCACCTCTTTCATAGCCTGATCCAGAAGCTCAAGCTGCCGGATATGCGGCCGGAACAGATAATAAGATGACAGATTCAAAAGGATAATACATCCCACAACAATCAGGATCCACAGAATAATCTGATCTCTCAGTGTACGCTTGTACATTTCCAGTGAATGTGCAACTGTGATCATAAATCCGCTCTTTTCATTTAACCTGTGAGCATATCGGTAATCTCCTGTATCGGATGTATCGTATATCTTCCCAATCTCCGACGGATCCGGTGAAGCCAGTATCCTGCTGTTACTTACAATCCGGATCGTTGCATTGTCGCCGGACTCCAGTATCGTCTGCAATACTGACTCATCAATGCTGAACACGATCGTTCCCATCGATTTATGGATATCGTGATAGTCCACGATATTCCGGATAATCTGGAACAGGTATACCTGCTCACCGTCAGACTCTATCGGTCCCTCTGTACTTCTGTATATTGCTGTCTTCTTCTTTTCCGGCACCTGAATCTGATCTGCCCATGCTGTTGTAGCAGAAGATCCTGTCAGTCTGTCATAAAAAAGTATCTGTCCATTTTCTGTAACAATGGTAATTCCGGCAATTCCTTCATTGCGATTGCAGATATGGCTCAATTCACGCCGGATCCTGCTGCTGTTGCTCTCGAGTGTATCCTCATCCTGGTTGATCTGATTCACAATATCAATAATTTCATCATCGGTACACAGATCATACAAAAGTGTATCATATTTATCCAGAATCATGTTCAGACTCTGATCTGCCTGATTCAGATTATTTTCAATCTGTAACTCTATATTTTCATTCAGTGTTCGATTCAGTCGATACAGAAAGATCGCTGCAAAAAGAAGCATCGGAATGCAGGTTGAAATCAGAAAGACCGGAACCAGCAGTTGTTTGATCGTCCTATCTTTCTTCATCTTCTGCCCTCCTGATCTTCTGAATCTTATCTTTTGCATCCTGCAGGATCTCTGTTTCACTGGCTTCGTCATTGATTGACCTGTCCAGTGCCTCGATCATCACCGCAGATATTTCCGGCCATCGTTCTGACTTTTCTCTTGTTCTTGCATACGACAGCATCTCAATATAGCTGTGGCAGATCGGGTTGTCCGGATACTGCTTTTTCAAAATCTCTTTTTTTGCCGCCAGATATCCCAGATCATCGATATACTCGGCCATTCGCTCATTTTCACTGATATAATTTAAAAAGGTAATTGCTTCGTCAACGTGCTTTCCTTCCGTAACACAGAATATCTCCCCACCCTGTACGGTTATCCGTTCTCCATCCGTCGGCATATATGTAACTTCCACTTCCAGTTCCGGATTCTTCTCTCTGATATATTCTGCCTGTATAGAGTTTCCCGCCATCATTGCAATCTTTCCCTTTGCAAATTGCATCGTCAGGTCTTTTCCCGTCAGATTTCCCGACTGACGGCTGATGATTCCTTCATCCGCCATACGCCGCATCAATTCATACGATGCCCGGCTGTCCGCCGAAGTCAGATCCTCTGTATCTCCTCCCATGCTCCAGAACACCGGAAGAAATGTATAGATACTTTCCTCACTTTCCAGTGTCGACTGGACATATCCATAGACTCCATCCTTTGTCAATGCCCTGGCAGTCTCATAGAACTCCTCCCAGGTAGACGGCACAGACAGTCCTGCTTCCCGCAGCATCTGTGCATTATAGATCAGTCCCACACAATTTACCCCTACCGGAAGACCCATGATCTTATTTCCCACCGTACACGGCTCCAATGCTTCCGGCATATATTCTTCAATTCCATCCACCCTGTGACTGAGATCTACAAAAGACTTTGCGTTCTGAAAAAACAGAAAATCTGACGAATCCACAAGTGCGATATCCGGCATTTCATTTTCATACATGGAAAGTGCCAATTCCTTTTTAAAATCTGCATCCGGAATATAGCGCGTCTTTACTTCTATCTCATCCTGTGACTGATTAAACTGATCAATGAGCCGCGACAATGTTTTTTTCTGGAATGACATATCCCAGTAATGCCATAAGGTGATTACCTGTTTTTTCTTTTCTTCGGTCACTTCTTTTTTTCGGCATCCGGCAAGACCGGAACAAGCAAGAGAGATCAATACAACCGTCACCATACCTGCTGCCAGCATTCTTTTTCTTATATTCACGCATTTTCCTCCGTTCCATTCCTGTACCATGTCCATTATATCACAGTTCTGACACTTTCTGAATCGTCCTCTGTTTTCTTTCAACATATTCATTCGGATTATTTTATTAAATTTTTCATTCTTATTGACATCATTTTCTGTGAATTTTAAAATAAAAATATGTATATTTCAAGATAATACTGCAGGTATCTCCTGCATGCCATGTATGTAAGAAATGGGGAATTCATATGGAAGAAAATGTAAGAGTTGTTGATCGTGTATTTGATATCATTGAGCAGCTGGCAGCTTCTCATTCAGCTATGAGCCTGTCAGAAATTGCCAAGGAAACCGGTATGAGCAAGAGTACCGTTCATCGTCTCCTTTCTTCTATGTGTGCACGCCATTATGTAGAAAAAAATGCGGATAACACCTATTCCATCGGATATAAATTAATGGAGACGGTGAGCCTGCACATCAATAATCTGGAACTTCTGACAGAAGCCAAGCCTTTCCTGAGTGATCTCATGCGAGACCTGCATCTGACCGCACACATGGGAATTCTGGACGGATGTGATGTGGTATATCTGGAAAAAATGGATATCTACCCCAACACTCGTCTTTATACACAAGTCGGTTTTCGTTCTCCTGCCTACTGCTCTTCTATGGGCAAATGTCTTCTCTCCTGCCTGTCCGGAGATGATCTTGAAGAAGCGCTGTATGGATGTGATTTCAAGCGCTATACCCCCAACACAATCACAGATATCCGGGAATTCAAGCGTTATCTGCGCGTCGTCCGACGACAGGGATGGGCCATGGATAATGAAGAATATCAGCTGGGACACCGCTGCGTCGGAGCTCCGGTATATGACTATCGTGGAACGCCTGTCGCTGCCATCAGTGCAAGCGGCTCCATCACGCAACTATCGGACCGCAACCTGGAGGCAGTGATACAGGAAGTAAAAAGCGCTGCCGCCAGCCTTTCGCGCCGAATGGGATACGTAGGATAGAGGGGATGTCGTAAAATATATTTGTGTCCTCCTGATATTATGCAATCTTTACAAGAAAAGCTGAGGTAAGCGAGTCAGCATCGAAGCGTTCTTGTAAAAATTGCATATAACAGAAGGATTCACAAAAGATTTACAACGATCCCCTCATTCTCAAAATTTCTAAAGGATATTCTTTAATACGATGGTCTTTGTTCTTGTTACTTCATCAAAGGTAGACATCACGCCTTCCGTTCCGATTCCGGAATACTTGTATCCTCCGAACGGCATCTCAAAACTTCTGAAGAAGCTTGCTCCATTAATTACGGTTCCACCGCATTCCAGTGCATTGCAGACTTTCATCGCAGTCTTCATATCCGCGGTGAATACACATCCACATAATCCAAACTTGGAACCATTGGCGATCTCGATTGCCTCTTCCACCGTGTCAAATGTGATGATCGGTACTACCGGTCCGAAGATCTCCATATCAATTGCCACATTCGCCGTCTTAGGAACCTCTGCGATCACAGTCGGTGTTATAAATGCACCGTTTCTGATTCCGCCAAGTACGATCTTTCCTCCCTGCTCTACCGTAAGATTGATCTGACGTTCTACTTCGATCGCAGCCTTTTCACTGATCAGACATCCGATCTGCGTACTTTCGTCCGATGGCATACCCTGCTTTAACTGCTGAATTCTTGCAACCGCTTTTTCAGTAAATTCTTCTACCCGGCTCTTATGAATCAGGAAACGTTTGGATGCACAGCATACCTGGCCGGTGTTATACATACGTCCCCAGATCAGCTCTTCTACTGCAAGATCCACATCTGCGTCTTCAAGCACAATAAATGCATCATTGCCGCCAAGCTCCAGTGCGATATGTGCCAGATGGTCTGCTGCAGTTTTTGCAGTCTCAATACCAACCTCTGTAGAACCGGTCAGTGTGATTGCATGAACATCTTTATTGGAGCAGAGCCAGCTTCCCACTTTGGAACCGCGTCCGGTCACGATCTCAATGGCTCCCGGTGTAACGCCTGCTTCTCCAAGCATCGCTGTCAGCTTGCACAATGTCAGCGGATTATCGGTAGACGGCTTCACAATCGCTGCATTTCCTGCAAGGAGTGTCGGTGCGATCTTCTGATCAAAAAGGTCACACGGGAAGTTAAACGGGATCACACATGCAATGACGCCGATCGGCTCCCGCTTTGTGATCAGTACATTTTTATCCTGTCCTGCCTCCATGCCTGCCGGAATAGTCTCTCCATACAGATGCTTTGCTCTCTCAGAAAAAGCCTTAAATGCAATCGGAATATTTCCAATCTCTGCCCTTGCTTCCACGATAGGTTTTCCGGTTTCCGCAGATAATGTCTGTGCCAGATCTTCTTTGGATGCCTCTACAAGTTCCAGAAACTTATACATGATCTCTACTTTCTCATATACCGGAACCTTTGCCCAGATCTTTTGCGCGGCCTTTGCCTTTTCCACTGCAAGATCTACATCTTCCTTTGTTGCTGCAGGTATTGTATCCACAACCGCTCCGGTCGCCGGATTGATCACATCGATTGTCTGTCCGTCTGAAGCATCCACTGCGATACCATTGATAAACATCTTCATATTCTATGTCCCCTTTCTTTCACTCCGTAATTAAGCCTCAAATGCGGTAAATGACAGCATCAGTCCACCACAGGTGTTCAGTCCGTCCGCCTCATATCCATACTCACCAAACGTAAACTCCGCGATAAACGGAACACCGTCTGCTTCTTTGATCAGCTTTTCTGCCACTTCATCGATCCGCGCATCAATACCGGCTCTTCTTCCTCCGCAATGTACGATATGATAAGCACCTGCCGGTACAGCAAGTTTTTCTTTCAGTTCCGCAAGCGTAGCACCTGTAGAATCAATCAGTTCATCTACGGTTCCTTCCATTCGGATCACTGCTGTTCCCTCTGCCAGATTATTACCGATATTCATAGTCAGATCATCATTGCCATTCATCGGATGGCGGATCGCAACCAGATCACCCAGACGGTCTTTGACACCCAGAGGAGAAGTAATGGTCTCTGCCAGCAGAGCGCCTCCCTTTAACGCCTCTACATCCATACCTCTCCACTCTGCATATTTCTGAAGTGCCGGAACTCCGTCAATCTCTGCCAGCACACGATGGTCAATTACTTTTGTGATCACACCCATATCCTTTGTCTCACGATATGCGCCCGTGAACTTGTTCGCCATCTTCTTATCCGTATAGAAAAATGCAACTGCAACACCATCTGCAAATACGCCTTTATCCGTAAATAATTTCCACTTTCCTTCAATACTGTTATCAGCCGCGCTTCCTCCGTAAAACGGTACTCGTCCGATTACTTCCGTGATACCCTTTACATAGAATTCTTCCAGACCGGATGGTGCTGCCATATAGTAATAGTCCGGAGGCGTTGCCTTGCCGGCTTTCTCCATTGCAAGTTTTGCTGCCTGTGCGCCTGCATCCACCGGACAATCTGTTCTCTCAACTGCAGCGATTCCCACCTTCAGATCCGGATCTGAGATGGCAAGGATCCCAACGAATCCATCCGGGGAACTGATATATCCTTCCGGTGTGATCACACCCGTAAAGGAAGTATTACCGATCACCGGAACTCCCGGCAGTTCTTCCGCAATTCCTGCCAGCATGGCATCCAGATCATAATCACAGCTTGCATATACATACGCCATATTGACAGACTCAAGCCCTGCCTTTGCTTTTGCAGCAGCCTCAGCACCTGCTGCCTTCGGGTTACTGTTGATACTGGAACCAGTATTTCCTTTCATCATAGTTTTGGCCTCCTTTTTGTATAAAACAAACAATATTTTTATTAATTACAATTATAAATTATTCATTTTGACACACAACCGGCCAATCCCACCATGCGGAACGGGCGTTCCACCTGGTGGAACGCCCGTTACCCTGTCATCTGTATTCTACTGTACTACTTTATGATAACGCATGGATTTCCTTTAAACGTTCAATAATCGGAAGGTGCTGTGTACACTGACGTTCACATTTACCACAGGCAATACATGTTCCGGATATCTCCTTCTCTATATCCCAGTGATTCTCCAGTCTTTTTGCAATCTCCTCTTCTTTTCCTGTCAGGATCTTCTGATTATAGGCATCCATAAACTTCGGGATCTCAATTCCCTTCGGGCACCCCTTGCAATACCCGCATCCCGTACAGAGGTTGTTGAGTGCCTTTCCTTTTTTGTTATACCTTTCAGCAACTGTTTCTGCCGGTTCCTCCACCAGCCCTTCGACCGCTTTTACTGCATCATCGATTTGTTCCTTTGTGGTACATCCCGCCAGTGTAACCGTAATTTCCCTGTGAGACGCCACAAACCGCAGTGCCGCCTGAGCAACTGTCAGATCCGTTCCTTCCGTCAGATAGAAAAATGCTTCCGGATTCTGTGGAATCAGTCCTCCTCCGAGTGGATTCATGACTACAACTCCCATTCCATTTTCATATGCTTTTCGTATTCCACTCTGACGGAACTGATAATTCAGCGCATTATAACCAATCAGCATCCCCTTAAATTTGCCTGTTTCCACAACATTTTCGATGTCATTTCCCTGCATATGCGAAGAAAATACAATGTTCCGGATGAGGCCTTCCGATTTCGCTTCCTCAAAAAATCCATACAAAGCTTCCATATGCTTTTCCCAGGATTCCAGATTCAACATACACCACATATGGTAAAAATCAATATAATCTGTTTTCAGCCGATCCAGAGATAATTCCAGACGTCTCCGGAAGACATCCCGATCCGGTGTTTCCGTCTCCAGTGTACTGAAATTCGTCTTTGAAGTGACATATACCTTTTTTCGATCCACCTGAGACAGCGCAATTCCCGTCACGATCTCACTTTTATCGTCACAGTAAAACGGAGCCGTATCCCAGTAGTTAATTCCTTTCTCAAAAGCATACAGCGGAATCTCCGCACATTTTTCCAGACGTCCTGCCTTAATATCTTCCTCATCATAACGCATGGTCCCAAGACCGATTGCTGATACTTTCATATCCGTATTGCCATATTGCTTATAATACATTTTCCCATCCTCCTGATATATTGTGCAGAGCTTCTATCCTTTCTGCCATTTGATCTTATTCACACAGACCATACACATCGGTACAATATATAAGCATGCCGTTACCCATGCAGCCTGATCCGCGAAACAGATCGCTGTATAACCATAATATCCTACAAAGCACAGACTTACAATGCTTCTTGCAAACATTTCTGTAACCCCGGAAAAGATTGCCCTTCCCGAAAATCCCAGCCCCTGCGTACTCATACGGCAGACATTCAGGAATCCAAGACTCCAGAAGAAATATCCCATACAGCGCAGATATTTGGCTGATGCATCCAGCACTTCTATCGCTTCCTGTCCGACAAAAATAGTGGAAAGGGATCTTCCGCAAAAGATCATAATCACTCCGGCAATAACTCCATAACCAACCGCGATTGCAACGCCTTCCCCGATGCCCGTCTGAATTCTCCGGAACTTTTCAGCTCCAAGATTCTGCCCGCAGAAGACCGATACCGCAGAGCCAATCGCGTCAAACGGACACATCAGAAACTGCTTGATCCTCATACCGGCAGTAAACCCGGACACATAGATGCTTCCAAGTCCATTATTCGCTGACTGCATGACCATGCTTCCGATCGCAGTGATGGAAAACTGCAGCCCCATAGGAACACCCATGAAAAGCAAATTCTTCGCCACCTTGGCCTTCATCGCACAATTTTGTCTTGTCGGTCTGAGGATAGCTGCTTTTTTCCAGATAAATCCTGCACACATCATCCCGCTCAGTGCCTGAGCGGTAATCGTCGCAATCGCAGCCCCTGCACATCCCCATTTCAGCACAATAATACAGAACGCATCCAACCCAATATTCAACACCGTTGAGATTGCCAGAAATATAAAGGGTGTCCGGCTGTCTCCAACCGATCGTAAGATACTGGACATCAGATTGTATAAAATTGTAAATGGGATTCCCAGAAAGATCACCAGCTGATACAGATATGCGTCATGGTATATTTCTTCCGGAACCGAAAGAATATGTAAAATCTCCGGAGTCAGAAGCGCACAGGAAACCGTCATGACCACCGCAACCAGAGCAGCCAGCACCATTGCATGGAATATGTAATCCCGCATCGCTTCCAGCTTTCCCGCGCCGAACTCCTTGGCGATCGGCACTCCAAATCCGGTACATGTCCCAATACAGAAGCCAAGGACCAGAAACTGCACGCTGCTGGTCGATCCTACTGCCGCCAGAGCATTAGCGCCAAGTACCCTTCCTACAATGGCAGAATCAATGATATTGTATGTCTGTTGCAGCAGATTTCCGATCAAAAGAGGGACTGCGAACTGAAGAATCAATCGAACCGGCCTGCCCTCTGTCATATTTTTAGTCAAAACATTCACCTTCCATACTCATATTCAACATGAGGTATTATATCACAAATGTGAGAATATTGCAGATTGTCTCCTGAAACGGCCAGCTGTGCCATATTAGGCGGTCGCACCTTGCCATAATTAACGGTCGGCATGTGCCATATTAAACGGCCAGTTCGGTCCTTTATAATAGTAGTATCTTCCGAACCGGAAGAAATACTATTTTTAGGAGGTCCGAAATGGATTACAAGAAAGTACTGAGACTTCACTACGTGAATAATCTCAGCGGCCGTGAAATCGCTGATAGCTGTGGAGACTGCAGCAAATCAGCAGTGAATGAGTTCCTAAGACGTTTCAGAGAATGTCAGGAGCTCTCTTATCCTCTCAAAGAGGATGTTACCAATGAGTATATAGAGTCTCTGCTCTATAAAAAATCCGGTGTCTCCGTCGATCTGCAGCTTTACCGCGACTTCAACAAAGAAGCCGTATATAAAGCATTGGCTCGCAAGGGCGAGACACTGAAACATCTCTGGCAGAAATATAATGCTGTTGGAGTGGTTGACGGCAAGAAACCATACAGTTATCGGCAGTATTGCAGGCGTTACTCAGAATGGACTGATTCAAAACACATCACTTTTCATATCCAGAGATATCCAGGCGTTAACCTGGAACTCGATTATGCCGGCAAGCAGCTTCTGATCCACAACCGCCGGTATCCAAATGAGACAACGAAGGTGACCATATTTATTGCAGCTCTTACCTACAGTGATTACTTTTATGCCGAAGGTATGATTGACTGCGATATTCGGAATTGGATCAGAGTCAACAACAATGCGTTGGATTTCTTTGGTGGCATTACACCAACCATCACTCCAGACAACTGCAAGGTTGCTGTAAACAAGAACAAGGACTGGATCAGTCCTGAACTTAACAAGGATTATCAGGCATGGGCTGAACATAATGATACTGTTATCACTCCAGCAAAGGTTAAGTCACCTCGCTGGAAGCCGGTTGTCGAAGGCCATGTAAAGATCGTGACCATGCACATCTTAGTAGAGATGGAGGAAATGATCTTTTATTCTCTCGAGGAACTTAATCGTGTTCTTCAACAGAAAGTAGCTAAAGAGAACAACAGAAACTTCGAAGGGTTATCGTATTCTCGTGCTGACCTCTTTAAAACAGAAGAGAAGGAGACTCTTCTGCCTCTTCCGCTCAATAAATTCGAGTACCTTGAGCGAAAGCTTGTTAAAGTAGCACAAGACTTCTCCTTCACCTTCGACAAGGTCCATTATAGCATGCCTAGAAAGTATTTAAAAAAGGAAGTTGAGCTACGTGTTGGAGAGAAAGAAATCTTTGTCTACAACAAAAACGGAGATCATATCCGTACGCATAAAAGAAGCTATACGCCTAAGGAATGGGTTATTATTCCTTCCGATATGCCTGCAGAATACGGTGATTACGGCTACTGGAATGTTCCATACTTCCAGCAGAAAGCATCAAAGATCGGGCCAAGCACAAGAGCATTGATTGATGCAGTGATCAAAAGATATGCCTACCCAGTACAGGCTTTCCGCAGCTGTTTCGGTATCCTTCGTTATGCTGAGAAATATAGTCCTGAAGCATTAGAAAAGTGCTGCAGAGACGCAATCAACTTCGGTAAATGCAACTATTCTTATGTGAGCAACACAGTATCAACCTATCATACAGAAACTAAACCAGATGCGACGGATGTATTTCCTGAGAATCAGGAAGCTGTAACAGGACGATACAAGGATGACGATAGTCAGTATTCTCTTAAGAACTTACTGATGCGCCAGGAAAAGGAGGCACATCATGAAGACTGATCACTCTGACATCAATGAAATGCTGGAGTTCCTTAATCTCCCGATTGCATCAGGCCGTTTTGCTGAACTGATGAGAAGTCCTGATTTGTCAAACTATAATGCGGTTCAGTTTCTACGTGAAATACTGGAAACACAGTACCTTGACAGAGTAGCCTCTAAGTTTGAAACCAATCTTAGGCTCAGCAGCCTTATCAACAAGGGTGCTTTGATGGAAAATCTAAAAACTGGAAACGGACGAATCTATAATGATGCTGTGGTGGAACAAATCCGAGATTTCACCTTTGCTGAGGATAGACTAAATGTCGGCATCTATGGTGTGACCGGTGCCGGCAAATCGTATTTCCTGTCAGCTTGCTGTGTTGAAGCATGCAAACGTAATTATCGCTGCAAGTACATAGACTACTCTGATCTTCTAGATGAGCTAATTATTCTGAATCGACAGGAAGACCTAACCAGATACCGCAAACGGATCAAGTATTACGCAAAGATCCAGCTCTTGTTTATCGATGACTTTGCTATAAGTAGATATTCGGAGGAAGGTATGAAAATCTTATACCATCTCATCAAGATGAAAGCTGATCTTGGAACATCAACCTTATTCACCAGTCAGTACAGTCCTGATGAATGGGGCAAGTATCTCAGTGATGAAAAAGAATGCTATGGAAAACTGGATGGCATCCGTCGACGGCTCACCACCGGCTTTACAGTTCTCATTGAGAAAGCATAGATCAAAGTAACTATATCAGCCAGTCCGGGGGACTCTATGGGATACCCTTATTTCATAGAGTTCCTTACCAGAAAATCGACCGTTTAATACGGCCCTGACTGGCCGTCGAATGTGGCCTCATCGGCCACTAAAGGTGGCTGTCTGCAAATATCACAAAAATGGTTGGGAATGAAATATCTTCCCAACCATTTTCTTATCGATGCTCCATATGCAGATATTTCTCTCTGGTAGCTAGTCCGCCACGAATGTGGCGTTCGGATTTGTTGACCTCCAGAACCTTGCGCGCTTCCGCGGCAAGGGCAGGATTGATCTGGAGCAGTCTTTCAGTTACATCTTTATGTATGGTCGTTATTATTAGGAATGGTTTTATTGTTGTGATTGGACTCGTCGTCTATCAGGATCGTTTCATCCAAACCCAAATCTCCCAGAAGGCGAAGGTAAATATCAACATTTCCATCTTTATCCACTTCTATCTTTTGAATCAGTTTTTTGAGTTGTATGTTTGTCATCTGGCGAACATCCGTGATATCTTCGATTCTTTTGAAGGTATTATTCAAAACTGCCTCTAACTGTTCTCCCTTGGTCAAATGATAAGACACCATCTTCAGTTCATTTTCCAGACGCTCGATTTCCTGCCGCATGCCACCGATTTTCTCATTCAACTCCTCACGGGTGATCAGATCATCGGTATACATGTCCATGTATTTCTGCCTGGTCTTTTGCAATTTTGTAAGCTGCGCAGTCAACTCTTTCTCATATTCCAGGTTTTCGTCCTTTGCTTTGTAAACACGCTGGAATTCATTGACTACGTGATTGATCACCTTTTTCTTCTGCTTCAATACTTCCGCAAAATATTCCTGCAGAACTTCAATCAATTCGTCCTCATCCACCGTTACTGCGTTAGGGCAGCTGTCCGCTCCACGCCCATTATGCCCGGAGCAAACCCAGCGGACATAAGTGTTCTTATAAGTCCGCACTGTCCGACGGAAGGACCAGCCACATTCTTTGCATTTAATCAATGTTGAAAAAAGATATTTATTACTTTGACGCTCATGTTTCATATTAAAAGACGCATGCCGGGAATGAAGTGTCTCCCCCGCCTTCTCAAAGGTTTGATCATCAATGATCCGAAGTTCCGGACGTTCTACAACCATCCATTCCGTCTCGTCTTTATCCGCTCTCTGTCCCGTCAGGAAATCCGTCACTTCCTGCTTTCCATTGATGATTTTTCCTGTATATATCTCATTGGTCAGAATCCGGCAAATCGCATTCTGACTCCATCTACAATTGCGCTTTGTGGTCAATCCTTTTTCATTCAGCATATTGGCAATCTTGGCCGCACCGTAACCTTCTTCTGTATACCACTGATAAATCTGGCGGATGACCTTGGCTTCTTCCTCATTGATAGCAAGATTAAAATAATCTCCTATTGTCTTATCATATCCATAAACAATATTAGGAACCCGTCCCTTTTCTGCGTTCATCTTCTTACCGAATTTCACACGCTTGGAAGTATTGGCACTTTCCTCCTGAGCAAGAGCACCGAAGATTGTGAGTACAAATTCACTGTTTCCCATGCTGGTCATGTTGGCTGTGAGGAACTGAGTTTCGATGCCTAATGCTTTCAATTTGCGCA
This sequence comes from Dorea sp. YH-dor226, assembly GCF_039832105.1. Classification (NCBI taxonomy): domain Bacteria; kingdom Bacillati; phylum Bacillota; class Clostridia; order Lachnospirales; family Lachnospiraceae; genus Dorea; species Dorea sp. YH-dor226. The sequence goes on from NZ_JBDOHS010000023.1 coordinate 27,591, forward strand.
CATTCTGTAAAAGATCCACCGTATTTCTGGCAAAACGAGAAATGTCTTTTACAACGACCATGTCAAAGAGACCGTGTTCAGCATCGGACATCATACGAAGAAATTCTTTACGATTCTTAATTTTGGTTCCGGAAATGCCCTCGTCTGCATATAATCTTACAAGGGTATCACCGGTACGTTTGGTATATTCGGAGAAGAACTCTTTTTGAGCTTCCAGACTGTTGAGCTGATCGGTTTTGTCGGTAGAAACACGACAATAGGCTGCTATGTTCATTTTGGATGGCCTTTCTGTTGTAGTTGTGTCGTTCTGTTACAACTTTATTATATTGTTTTTTTCTTATAATACAATAAGAACTTCTGAATTTCTCCAAAAGTTCTTACTTATTATCATCCTATTATTTCAATGCATTTCCCCATTTGATTGTATCCTTTTTCGTCCATGTTGAAAACAAAAATTTATCAAATACACCAAATTCCGTCATTGTATACTGAAATTGTCTGTCCTCTCGATACTCCCCAATGTTAGTAATTATTCCTGTTCCACCAAGTCTTAAATTATACTCACGATCTCGATATATAGGTCCTAACTGCTTATACATAGAATAATTGAAAGAATCATCAATTTTTATATGTTCGCAAACAGAAGAATACTCTTTGTTACGCTGATATGGCGCAAACAATGCTAAATTTATTGCAGCATATGCAAATATTTCATCACTAACCCTCTTCGAAAAATATGCAACGCCATCATATTCTAATTCTTTACATGCCAGCATTATACTTTGAGACACAATATACTCCGATTTAAATATACGTCCACTCTCTTTGACCGTATAAGATGTTGCCATCATCAGAATTAACAACTTTAACCAACTATGTACTTTTGACTCTTCAAATTCATCAAGTCTTCCCCAATCTCTCATCATTACTGCCAAATTAAAGATTTTTTGACTTCCATCTAACACAACTGGCGATACATTAAGTTTATGTTCCGGCGGACGTCCCAATTCAATCCAACATGCGTATGAGCTATTTCCTAAATATAAACTCGGAATTCCCGGAATGCTAAATCTATAATTTCCAGTTTTCCCTCTCATAGAAAATGGTAAATGTAGCATTTCATTTGCTTCATATGTATGAACGTCATTGCTCAATCTTGCTCGAAACAACTGAATTTCTGTTCCCTTAATTCCTGGAAATGCGTCCGAATTTATAATAGTATTTACTGCAAGAGTATTATCCGCACAATCTTTAACTAAATTCTTGATTACATTATGGGCTTTAGAAATACTCCCATCATAATATAATCTAATAGATTCTTTGACTTTTTGAGAATATTTTCTTATTATCTTAAGACTCTCCTCGTCTGCTCCAGCATTCTTTGCAACTTCAAGTAACGTTCGGTATTTTTTATTTAAATCTTTATAGTAGTCCTCATCTTTATCTACCACATATGGTGCATACAATTCTTTTACAATAAAATGCTCTACCCAAGTTAATTTTGCCATTGATTATATTTTCTCCTTCGTATATAGTGGATTCTTTCTACATTATGCTTTCGCTTGCGTACTTTACTTATATTTTATAAATAATCGAACACATCTTTTCTAGCACTGAAATCAAATCCCGAAATACACTTGTTTTCAACTCATCTATAGAATAGTCTTCCATTAACTGTACGAGATATTCTTCTTTAGACAGTTTCTTTTCATGCGTAAATTTATTTAATTCATTTCTACCTTCAAAGAATCTCCCCACGTTGTCATCACACATCATACACTTCTGGAATCCTTTCCATCTTTCTTCATACATCGCTTTATACTTTTCTCGTTTTTCATCTTCTGCCGCTTTAAATTTATCCTCAAAATTTTCTAACAAGTGTTTGGGTTGATACCAGTTTGCTATCTGCTGTCTATCTGTTTTCGTTACTGCGTTAGCACAGAAATGATTATATTGACATTCATAACACTTAATCATATCTCTAAGTAAATTTTCATCTATCCCTGTCTTCTTTAATAACAAATCATTTATAAAATATCCTTCTATTGAATATCTAGGTGCTATAAAGATTGATTTCTCTATATTTTCAATTTGCTCTTGAGACAGATTTCGACCAACTTTTACTATATCATTTAACAATTCAGTTTTTCTTTGTTCTACATTCATTCCGTCCGAATCTCGAATAATTAAAAATGGAATATTAAATCTATTATTAATCAGTAATTCCGCATTGGCAAAAAATTTCAAATTTTCACAGTTTCCTGTAATCAATACATTTATTTCATCACTTGAACCAGGATGTATTTTATTTAAAATGCACTCAATTACAGCTTTATCATCTTGCCCTTCCACAAAAATTATTCCTTTGTTTACCAGTATATCATCTGCACGAATTCCTAATTCCTGAATCACTTCTGAAACTGTAATATCAGAAAGAGTTGCTTCTCCAGCTTCTCTCTTTACTAGTTTTATTTGGTTTCTTTCCATCTTTCCAACAGTAATCGGAGAATGTGACGAAAAGATAACCTGATTATTTATTGATATCATAAGCAATGTATCTATCATTTTTCTTTGAAGAGATGGATGCAAGTATACCTCTGGTTCTTCTATAATTAAAATGTATTCCGTCTTTTTTTGAGCAAGTTCAACATATGCCTCTAAAATCGAAAGGATAATCATACTTTGATATCCTGTTCCACAACTTAAGATATCACTTTCTATATTTGTACTCTTATCCAAAATCTTAGTATAGTATGTCGTTCCTTTAGAGATATTAACATCTGAACTTACGATAACTTCAAAATCATTTACACCTATAGCCTCATTATAATATCCAGTGATACTATTTGAAATAGATTGACAACGTTTAGCGCTCTCTTTTGCAATTATTTCATTAAGTTGTCTATATGATACCGTCTCATTACCAGCAATCGAAATATTTGTTGCCATATCATCATCAAGCATTGCAATCAACTCTCTTAAATAAGAATTAGTTCCAGCAGTACTTTCATTTTTAGGATCTCTGATTGCCGGAATGACCTTAAGAATTGGTAAGACTTTTTTTAATTCAGCTTCTTTTATTTCTCTTACTGAATCCACATCCACATAATACTTTGTTCCCATTCTGTCAGCATTTGTTACAACTAACTTAACACACATAGCATCATCAACAACTTGATATGTTTCTTTTACTTCTTCCAATTTACGTTTTCTTGTATCTGCTACTTTTTTCCACGCATTCTCAACTTTATTATCCTCAGCATTTTCAGTTTGCAATTTTTTTGCCTTATCAATCAACTTAAGAATCTCATCTGCAAAAAGCTTTTCTTCTAAATATTCATCTGTTACTCCATTAAACCAAATAATAATTTCAATATTATCATGTGTCCCCTTATGGAAATCACTTCTGAGGACCGTCTTCTTTACAGAAGGAAATACGCATTGTATTGCATCTAAAATAGCAGATTTTCCCGCATTATTTTGACCAATAAAAGCCATAATTCTATCATCAATCATGACTTCACCAGAATCTTTAATTGATTTGTAATTCTTAATCTTCAGCTTTACTATATCCATTTATCTTCTCCTAAAATTTTTTCTTTATTTCCTCCGGCAAATACTTCGCCAGTTCTTCCACCAACTCATACACCTTCGTTCCCGGTGCTATCTCTGTCGGCGTTTTTCCTTCTCCATCTTTTATAATCCGCTTCGCATATCGTATTGCCAGCTTCGGATTCCCTTTTATCATCAGAATTTCAAAAATATCCCCCATGTTCTTCTGATATTTTCCTATTCCTAATTCTGTAAATTTTTCACTCAGAAACCTCTTATATTCTGATCTGTGATTATTGGAAGTGTAGTATGCAAAATGAAGCAGGAACCAGAACTCAATGCACTCGTTGCTCCATGCGGTATGATACTGTAAATCTGGGGTCTCCTTATTTAACTGTTCGGCCCGATGTACGACACCATTAAAATCACCTGGTGGAAAACTGTCTTTATCGTAAACACACCATATCTGCCCTTTTTTGATTTTATTTTTCTTAACATACCGTTCAGCCATCCCGATCACCCGCATGGTTTCTGCCTGGCATGGTTCAATCTCAATCAGTACCATATCCCGGTAGACAGGGTTGTCCTCGATTAATTTCTTGAATCCTTCAAAGTATCGAGGCTCTGTCTGCTGGCCCTCACAGAAGATATAGTAACGGTACTCCTTCATTTCCATGTATTCTTGGCGACGTTTTTTCTTCCATGATTCCATTCCGGCTTTTTTAGGCATTGACAGTCCCCCAATCTATGATTCTTCTGAGGTATGGATCCGCACCATATTTCCCCTCCAGATACTGCTTATCAAACTTTGCATCTTTACGAACAGATTCTCCTTTACTGTTCTTAAATTCAACCAGAGAATACAGCTTGGAGTTCTGGCTGTTGCCTTTAGCCACAAACCAGATTTCATCTCTGCGGAACACTTCGCTGTTCATTGTTGACAAATCATGAGATGTAAAGATTAGCTGAGCGCCTTTACGGTTCACTTCCATATCGTTATACAACATGATAATGTGTCGAAGTAACGCAGGATGAATTTTTGCATCCAATTCATCAATTACTAAAGTTGTTCCTTCAATCAAACTTTCCGCGATAAACGGAAGCAATCCGAACAATTTTTTTGTACCACTGGACTCATCTGACAGATTCAGCTCTGCTTCATAACCATCTACTTCATGTTTTGTAAAAACTTCTATCCGATCATGTTCTTTTTCTTCCACACGAAAGTCCAGAATATCCAAATCCATTTCCTGAATCATTTTAAGGACAAGATCCTTAACATCATCAGAATTAGCAATCGCCATACGCAACTCCTGCATCGGATTTCCGTAATTCATAAAATCAATTCCAAATTCAAACCAATCCAGCACATCATTTACGACTTCATTTTTCCGATAAGTAATCCCAAGATAGGAGAGTAACGGAAGAGTATCTGATAACTCGTCACTTATTTTTAATCTGGCAAAAGTGCCTTTCAGAATAATTCCCTCATCGCCTCTCTCAAAAAGTGCTGATCTTCTACCGGTATCTAACTTTACACGATCCAGACGTTCATATAAAACCACATCGCGTTTTATATTTAAAATATAGCGGTACTCAGCCAGCTCCGTTCTGAAAAACACCTCAAATTCCGTAGGTTCTTCTTTTTTCTTTTCTGAAAAAGCGAACGGCTCAATAACCAATTTTTTACGAGGTATTACACGATCTTCATTATCACTGGTTGCATATAATGGTCGAAGTACCTTTAATGATAAACTATGCAAAGCTTCAAGGACATTTGATTTTCCACCACCATTCGGTCCGTAAATAGCTGACACCGGCAAATACAACTCGCCATCTCTATCCCTGATGATCCGATCTTCATGTTCAGAAATGGCGGCAGCTTGCATATCAAACGTTGCCTCGTCTCGTATACTTTTAAAATTCTTAACTGTAAATTGACACAACATAATAGTTACCTCCAAATTCCACACTACTTTCACTATCTATTATATTCCATTTTCATATTTTGTAAACAATATTTGCGATAAAATCTCATATTTTTGTTTGTAATTTATATAAATGGAGATTCTACACACTATTTACGCAGAATCTCCCTCATCACATTCCTTCTCCCGGTCAACCTGATCCGCCGCAGCCTGAATCGCTTTTTCTACCTTTTCTGAATTGGCATCTATTAAAATTTTTAGTATGTAATCGGCGGTTGCTGCCGCTGAGTTCGGATTATGAATTCTATAATTTAGTTTTCTTTTCTGCATAGCGGAGCTTCCACCTCCTCCCTGCGGTTTTCTCTTTGTCCATAACTATGAGAAAATATATAAAAATAGTCCTTTAAAATATTGTGCTTCGCAAATGTAACTGAAACACACAAAAATCTATGTCGATTGCCCGACAGAGAGAGTAGATATTTTCTCTTCGGTACTGCTGTTTTTGATCTCTGCAAAGTAATGTAAACCAGAATGTCAACTATATTGAGAACACTTTTAAAAATAAACCTATATAATTCATTCCTCTTCATGTATGAAAGTAAAGTTTTCAAATTCGGTAGTTTACATTTCTATGAAATTCTTAATAGCACTGATATTACAAGGATTTTCCCAGCAAACCAACTGTAAACTATCTGTCAATTATCGAATACTATTCGTCATAAAAGTTCATCTCCCCAAATGATAAAACATCCTCTCTCTGTCGGGCATTCAAAATGGTAACACCTGTTGTTCACTCTCTGTCAGTTCCCGAAATCCATCCTCGGCGTTCTGGTTTACATCATCTACGTATCTCGTCCAGCCTTTCTGAGTTCCATAATTTCGGAATCTGTGAGAGCTAATCCGCTTCCAGCCAACAATTTTTGTATCCATAATCTCTGCGATTTCATTTGATTCATATCTCTTTGGTTCTCCATACTGATGATCCAGTGCTTCTTTCCAGATCATTTTGATACAGACATAATCTTCCCTATAATCATCCAGCCATCCTTGAATTGTCCCTGCCAATGTATCCTCCTGCATGAACTGTTCCCGATATAAGCTAATTTGTGATTCCATTTCTCTGGAAAATTTCATCAGCTCTGCCGAATTCTCCGCGGTACGATATAGGTACATAGCCTCTGCCCAGAGCTGATCAAAGTATGCTCTTGCCTCCGCTTCGTCATCTAATATATGTTTTTCTGCTTTCTCTGCATGAATCATGATTGGCAGAAATCTTCTCGCCCCACTCCGGTCAAATGGCAAGAATTGCTTTGTATTCGTTGTCCCTGCAAAAACACATTGTCTCAGTCGATCTTCTTCATACTGCTGATACGGAATACGAAACGTATCTTTCTGTCTGACAAGAAATGATTTGATCTCTTCGTTACTCTTTGCACTGACTGCAGCAATCATCTCCGACATCTCCATAATCCAATGTCCACGAAGTTTTCCGTATACTTTTTCATCATTCAGATGTTTCAAATCATCAGAAAACCAGTCATCCTTTATCGCAAGAAAGCGAAAAAATGTTGATTTTCCAGCTCCTTGTGTGCCAACTAGGCAGAGCATTTCATCCATCTTATACCCCGGATGAAAAACTCGTAGTATCGCACCTATCATAAAATGCTTCAGGCATTCATATACCAATTCCGATTCATCCGCTCCCATATACCGCTTCAACACATGACGGATACGCTCCGTTCCATCCCATTGAAGTTCGTTCAGATAGTCACAGATTGGATGATACTTGTTGCTGTTCGCCTCTGCTCTCAATGCTTTTTTCATATTTTTCTCATTTCCCAAATCATAGTATCGTTCAAAGTAATAAAACAGAAATTCCTCCCCTTCGTCTGTCAGTGAAGTAACCCGGTCATTCCACCAGAGGATTTTTACCACATCTACCCGCTGATTCAACAAATTAAAACGCAGACTTCCGGCAAGAATCGGATCTTCTCTGAGGACGGTCATATAATTCTGCATCGTTCCCTTAACCGTTCCGTTCATTGTTACCGCAAGCTGCTCTTTGATATTCCTCACCGCTTCCAGATCTACCATTGATTCCATCCGACACACTGCATTCTCTCTATTTTCTTCTGACATAGTCATCACACTTTCGCTCAATTTCTTCCACCTTCTTTCGTTTTTCTTGGACCATATGATCCTTCTCCTGCTTTTCTCCAAATAAAAGAATATCCAAAACATACTCAACATAGCTTAGTTCCCGTAATGCTTCCACGAAACGTTCATTCCATTCTTCCTTCGGATTCCTGGGTGCATATTGTTTCTTCCAGTCTAAAAGCATTAATCGATAATCCAAATATGCCCTTACACATCTAATCCCATCATCATCCCGTTTCTTTGTCCGTATTATTTCTGCCGTTTTAATCGAATCGTTCTTTTTCCCTGCAGGAGAGTCCCTGGACTTGCTGATATAACTAATTCCAAAATCATCTGCCAGTTTTACAGCTACTTCTCTGGCACCGAGTCCAAATAACTGTGCAGTAAAATCAACTGCATCTCCGGTACATCCACAACCAAAGCAATAATATCTACGATCAACCTTCATGCTGGGAGTGTTGTCCTTATGAAAAATACATCTGATCAACCCACTTCGGTTAGGTTTGAGCCCATACAATTCCGCCGCCTGTCTAACTGTGACATTCTTCTTTACTTCTTCAAATAATCCCATCTTAGTTCCTTCCCATCTGCTGAAATATTACATTCGGACTTTTATTCAAAAATGAATATATCGATTGTCCAAAGAAGGATTAAAAAAAGACCCTTCTATATATCCAAATTTTGAGAGGGTCTTATACAACATTTTTTCAAATTTTTTTCAAAAAATATAATCTCTACCTTTATCACCACAGGAAATACATACGGTCTTAAAATTTCCCTGCGAAGCTAAAATACCATTTCTATTTTTTGAAAAAATGGTCAGGAAACCGAGGGTATGGGGAATCGGAATCCCCATTGGATATTCCGTTGCGGCGGAGCCGCCAGTCCGGCGTGGCGAGAGCCACCTGTCCGGACTAACGGAGCCACATTTGTTTAGTGTTTATAGTTACTGTGCCTGAGACGGATCCAGGCCATAAA